>CANNCS010000110.1 GCA_947503115.1 uncultured Marivita sp. | reverse complement strand
CCATGGAATCAGAGCGCGGGCGAGCTGGGAACCTCAGAAATCCCTAATGAGTCAGAAGCCAGCCCCTTTGGTATTACTACGGTCCAGTCAGATCGTCTGACCACTATTCGCGACGACCAAATCCATTCGCTACCGCATCTGGACCGTCCACCAACGAACGTTATCCTAGACAAGCGACCGACGAGCATCATCGACGATCGCGGTCCGACAAACATCCTGCGGGATCTGCGACCAACCTCGATCATTGATGACCGAGGGCCGACGAATGTCATTATCGACCGGGGGCCGACCAGCATCTTGGATGATCGCGGGCCAACGAATGTGCTGATGGACCAAGGCACCAACATCATCGCGGATCGCGGCACCAGCGCCATTCTCGATCAAGGCTCAGACCCAATTGGCGATCGCAAGGTCAGCGGCCTCGACAAGCAGTTTTCGGACCGCATCCCGGATCGGTTCGGCGGCCTGCGCGGTGGGCGCTTTGGCGAAGGCGGCGCAATGCCATTCGTCATGGCGACACCGCATCATGCAGCAGGAGCGATGGCCGGTCTCCAGCAGACCTACACCGGCGATGCCGAGGCCCAGCAGATCGAAGAGCTGGTGGTCTATTACGAAGAACTGTCGTCCATGGCCGATGAGATCTTGGCCGAAATGGCTGAGATCGAGGCGCTGTTCGACGATCCCGAAAGCTGAAGACACAAGGAAAGGGCCAACCCGGCCCCTTCCAACCTTCCTCGACAGGAGATTTTCCCATGATCCTCATTCTTTCCAGTGACGATGATGTTCACGCCCGCCACGTCATGCACCACATCGCAGAACGTGGTCACGGCGCAACGTTGCTCAACCTTGCTGATTTCCCCAAAGACGCACATCTGATCTTTGAGGCCGGTCAATCGTCATCCCGACGTTTGTTGCATTACCGCGGCCAGACGATTGATCTTTCGAAAGTGTCCTCTGTCTGGTGGCGGCGCCCACAACCCTACGGGATGCACCCGGACGTGACCGATCCCGTGCTTGATAATTTCGCAATCCGCGAAGTCGATGAGGCCATTCAGGGTCTTTGGCTCACTCTCGATGCAGACTGGATCAACATCCCCAGTCGCGATCAGGATGCAAGCCGCAAGGCATGGCAATTAGACGTGGCACGGGCCGCTGGCCTGACGATGCCTCGGACACTCATCACCACCGATCCAGACGCCGCCCGCGATTTCGCCGCGCGCGAAGGTGTTGACCGCACTATCTACAAGCCGTTCCAAGGCAGTGAGGATGCATGGCGCGAGACGCGGCTGCTCAGGACCGAAGAGTTGGACAAAATCGACGCGGTCAAATACGCGCCGGTGATATTTCAGGAATATATCGAAGCCACCTGCGACCTGCGCGTGACCGTCGTGGGCGACAAGATATTCGCTGCCGCCATTGACAGTCAGAAGACGGCCTATCGCGTCGATTTTCGCATGGATATGAACGTTACGATCACGCCCACCAAACTTGCTCCGAAAACCGAGGCGGGGATCCGAAAATTGATGAAGTCGCTCGACTTGACCTACGGGGCCATTGATTTCCGGCGGCGCCCGAACGGCGAAGAGGTGTTTCTTGAAATCAATCCCGCGGGGCAATGGCTATTTGTCGAAGACCAGACCGGACAACCAATCAGCAAAGCTGTGGCCGATTATCTGATAGACCGGTCCAGATCGGACAGCATTCCTCGGTCAAACCATCCTATGCTGAAAGCTATTTCGCAAACGCAAGACGCGCCTGCGGTCAGATCAGATCAGACCGCCGTCGCGAGATGACGACCAGCATAAGGATAGTGACCAAATACGGCAGGCTCGACAGCACTTGCGACGGCAGACCCACGCCCATCGCTTGGGCTGTCAGCTCGCCCAAGGAGAGGATGCCGAACAGCAACGCTCCAAAGGCCACGCGCCCGGTTTGCCACGTCCCGAACACCACAAGCGCCAACGCAATCCAGCCCCGCCCGGCGATCATGCCGTCAGCCCAAAGCGGCGTATAGACCGTGGAGGCATAGGCCCCCGCCAACCCGCACATTGCGCCGCCAAAGGATACGGCGGACAACCGGATCAGAACGACGGGATAGCCGATCGACCGCGCAGCATCGGCGTTTTCGCCCACCGCTGCGATGATCAGGCCCAACTTGGTCCGGTTCAGCACCCACCAGAGCGCGACCGTTCCAACGATAGACAGCCACACGACAATGTCTTGTGTGAAAACCGTCTGTCCAAGCAGCGGGATGTCCGACAGGCCGGGAATGTCGATCTTAGGCAATCCCTTGATGGTCAGGCTTTCGTAGGACTTTCCGAAAAGCGCCGAAAGACCCAGCCCCAGCACACCAATCGCCAGACCCGCTGCCACTTCATTGGCCTTTACACCGATAACAAGGACCGCAAACAGCAGCGCCACCAAGGTGCTGATCAGTGCCGCCGCCACAAAACCCAGCAGGTGCGAACCAGTATGGTAAACGCAAATGAACGCGATGGCTGCTCCGATCGCCATCATGCCTTCTAGCCCAAGGTTCAGTAGCCCGGTCTTTTCGACAACCATCTCGCCCAGCGCGGCAAGCAGTAGCGGCAAGGCTGCGGCCAGAGTGCCCGCCAGAAGGAACTCCAGCCCGCTCATGCCGTCACCTTACGGTCAATCTCGATTCGGAACCGGATCAGCGTGAAGGTCAGCAGGTAAAAGAACAGAAGAAGTCCTTGAAACACCTCTACCGCCGCGACCGGCAATCCGGCCGACACTGTTGCGCTGTCCCCACCGATATAGATGACCGAGATCAGAAAGCTGGACGCAATGATCCCGAGTGGATTCAACCCACCCACATAAGCGACAATGATTGCGGCGTAGCCGTAGCCGGATGTGACTGAGCGCTGAAGCTGGCCCAGTGGCCCTGCAACCTCGCTGGCCCCAGCGATCCCGGCGGCCAACCCGCCCAGGCCAAGACCCAGCCACACCATGCGCGGGGCAGAGAACCCGGCATAGAGGGCTGCGCGGGGGGCCAAACCAGCTGTGCGCAGCTGGTAGCCGCGAAAATGATGCTGCATCATCAGGTAGGCAAAGACGCTGGCCAGCAGCGAAAAAATCAGTGAGATATTGGTCCGTGTCCCGTCAAACAGGATCGGCAGCATCGCGTTGTCGGGGAACATCACGGTTTGCGGGAAATTGAACCCGCGCGGGTCTTTCCACGGGCCCAGTAGCAGGTAGTTCAAGATCTGCACCGCGATCAGCGCCATCATCAAAGTCACAAGGATCTCGGACGCGCCGAAACGGGTGCGCAACGCGGCAGCGATTAGGGCATAGACTGTGCCGCCCAATGCACCAAACGCAATCATCGCGGGCAGCATCATCGGGAAATTGCCATCCGGGAAGTATACCGGCAACGCGGATGCACACAACGCACCGACGATGAATTGCCCCTCGGCCCCGATGTTGAACACATTGGCCCGGAACCCGATGGCCAGCCCTTGCGCAATCAAAAGCAGCGGGGCCATCTTCAACAGGACTTCGGAAAAGCTGTACCAACTCAGAAACGGCTTGAGCAGCAACGCATGCAACGCCGCTCCAGCATCTTTTCCCAGCGCAGAAAACAGCACAAGGCTCGCGACGCAGGTCAGGACGAGCGCCAGCACGGGGGCCGTGAACATCGCGAGGCGCGAGGCCGAGTCGCGGCGGATCAGTCGAAGTTTCACGTCACTGCCCCAATCATGTAGCGCCCAATTTCCTGAGGTGTCGTGTCCGCGGCGTCCAGCGCGGCCGACAACTGCCCTTTGTGCAGAACATGCAACTTGCTGCACATCTCGAACAATTCGTCCATCTCCTCAGAAATCACCAGGATCGCACATCCCTGATCCCGCATGTCAAGCAAACGCCGACGGATCGCCGTGGCCGCGCCGATATCTACGCCCCACGTGGGTTGTGACACCAGCATCAGGTCTGGGCTCAGCATGATCTCACGACCAAGAATGAATTTCTGCAAATTGCCACCCGACATCGCGCCTGCCTCGGCATCGGGTCCGGGCGTGCGCACGTCAAAGGCGTCGATACACTCGCGGGTAAAGGCACGTTCCACGCTGCGTCGGATAAACCCGCGCGACAGCATGCTACGACTATGGGCAGTCAAAAGGCTGTTGTCGGCCAGCGACATTTCCGGCACGGCTCCCCGTCCCAGCCGTTCTTCAGGGACAAAGGCGAAACCAAGTTTGCGCCGCGCCATCGGGCCAAGTTGCCCGACCTTCTTGCCCATGATCTCGATCATCCCAGGCTCTTGCGCGCGGGTCTCTCCGGAAATAAGCGCCGCCAATTCCTGCTGCCCGTTGCCGGAAATCCCTGCGATCCCGACAATCTCACCGCTGCGCAGTTTGAGGTCGATGTCCTCAAGCGTGGTGCCAAACCGACTGGCCCGCGGATGGCTCAGCGCATTCAGGCGCAGCCGTTCTTCCCCCGGCGGGCGCGGCGCGGCATGCGCCACGTTGGGCATCTCGCGCCCAATCATCAGTTGCGCCAGAGACCGCGCATCGTGCTCGCGCGGGTCAACACGCCCCGTGACTTCACCACCGCGCAGGACACTAGCGGTCTCACACAGTTCTCGGATCTCATCCAGCTTGTGCGAAATGAACAGGATCGCCATCCCATCGGCCTGCAATTTGCGAAGAGTCTCGAACAAACGACGCACGCTTTGCGGCGGCAGAACCGAGGTCGGCTCGTCAAGAATGAGCA
This sequence comes from uncultured Marivita sp., assembly GCA_947503115.1. Taxonomy (GTDB): domain Bacteria; phylum Pseudomonadota; class Alphaproteobacteria; order Rhodobacterales; family Rhodobacteraceae; genus Marivita. The sequence goes on along the minus strand of CANNCS010000110.1, from coordinate 11,791 downwards.
GTTTCGGATTGAGCAGTAGGCAACGTATGATTTCGACCCGCTGGCGTTCGCCAACTGACAGGCGATGCACCATCGCGTGCGGATCGACGGACAAGCCAAATTGATCGCCCAGATCGGTAATCTTCTGCGCCAGTTCTGCCGGTTTGCCCGGAACCATCAGCGACACGTTCTGAACAACGCTCAGGGTTTCGAACAGCGAGAAATGCTGGAACACCATGCCGATGCCCAACGACTGTGCGTCGGAAGGTCGTGCAAAATGCACTTCTTGTCCATTCCAGTGGATTTTCCCTGCATCAGGCTGTTCGACGCCGTAGATAAGCTTCATCAGGGTGGATTTCCCCGCCCCGTTTTCGCCCAATACGGCGTGAATCGACCCCGAATGAACCTCGAGGTCGATCTCATGATTGGCCTGAACCGAACCATAGCGCTTGGAGACCTTTGCAAGCCTCAGCAGCGCAGGCTGGCTCATGAAGGCAGCGGCGTTGTCACGCCAGCAACATGCCAGTCCATGCCGATGATTTCGCCGTCGGTCATGGCAACCCCATCTGCGACACGTTCCGCGCCCGATTGATCAGTCAGTGGCCCTTTGAAGACCACAAAGTCGCCGGTTGCGATTTCCGCTTGCTTGGCTTCGATCTGCGCGATCATGTCCGCCGGGATGTCCGGGTTCCAATCAGCGGTGAAGACAACATCATCTTCCATGCCCAGCCAATAGTTCGCACCTTGGAAATCGCCCGCGACATGGCCATCAACCAGACGCTTGAAGTGCGGCCCCCAATCGGTGCCGACGACGCCAAGATACTTGCTTGGTGCGTACTTCTGCATCGAGGAGTTGAGGTTGTAGGCGTACACGCCCGCTTCCTCTGCAACCGCGATCACTGACGGTGTGTCCTGCGCGTTCGAGAACAGAATGTCGACGTCCTGAGAAATCAAGGCCTTGGCAGCTTCCTGTTCGGATGCCGGGTCAAACCAGCTGTTCACCCAAACAACGCTCATTGTGATCTCGGGATCGATCGACAGCGCACCCAGCGTGAAGGCATTGATCGAGGTAATCAGTTCCGGGATCGCAAACGCGCCGACGCAACCAATTTTCTTGGTCTTGGTCAGCGACGCGGCAGCCATTCCCATCAGATAGGTGCCCTGCCAGTATTTGGCGGTGAAGGGCGCAAAGTTCGGCTCGACCATAAAGCCCGAGGCGTGGATGATCGACACATCGCGGTTGCGCTTGGCGATCTGGATGCCGCCGTTCTGGTATCCAAACGACCCCAACAAAAGAACATTGTGTCCTTCCGCGACCAGACCGTTCGCGATGCGGTCCGCATCCGGGCCCTCGGCGATGTTTTCAAGGACAGTCACTTCCAGCTTGTCGCCATACGCCTCTTTAACGGTGTTAACGCCTTCCATCAGCGTGTGCGACCAACCCACATCAGCTTCGGGCGATGGCAGCACGACACCCATCTTCAGAACTTCTTGCGCATCGGCGCGCATCGGCAGCGCAAGTGCGGTCGTCGCGGCAAGCGTGCCTTTCAGGAAACTGCGGCGTTTGAGTGTGTCAGACATGGTTATCCCCATTGGTTGTTTTTGGCAGAATGGTGTGAAGTGTCTCTTCGGCGGCCGCGAACAGCGCGCCTTCGTCGATCCCCGGAAACTCGCCTTTATGCCAGACGATGCGACCGTTGATGATGGTCAGATCCGTGGGCGCACCGACACCGACTTTGGCCAAAAGGCTAATCGGGTCATGGCGGGTGCCTACGAAATCAAGTTTACGGGTGTCGATGGCAAACAGATCAGCCGCCATGCCAGGCCGCAATGCGCCGATGTCCTTGCGCCCGAGTAGCGATGCACCACCCTCGGTCGCGTAATGCAGGAACCGTCCGGGCACCGGCACACCGTCCTGACGGGTCGAGGCGACAAGACATTGCAGCATGTAACCAGAGTGGATGCAGTGCATCAGGTTCGAATTGTCGTTCGACGCCGCACCATCGCAGCCAAGGCCCACCCGCACGCCCAGCGCATCCATCGCCGGGATGTCAGTGACTTCGGCCCCGACCAGATAGACTGGCTCGGGACAGTGCGAAACACCCGTGCCCGACGCCGCCAACTTGGTCAGTTCTTCGCGGGTCAGTTCCCAGCCATGGGCATAGAACACGTCCGGCCCGGCAAAGCCGATCTCTTCGCAGTAATCGACCGTCCGCATTAAATGCACTTGTTCGATTACCGGACTTTCGCCTTCGCCCACGTGGCTGTGCAGGATAACACCCTTGTCGCGGGCAAGCGCGACGGATTGTTCAAAGGTCTCGCGGTAGCAGTTGACGGGCTGACATGGCGCGACAGCAACCTGCCGCATCGCCAACGGCGTGGGGTCGTGAAACGCGTTGATGGCATGTTCACAGGCACCGATAAATTCGTCGGTGGTCTCCAACATCTCGTCCGGGATCGTGCTGCCTTCGGATTTGGGCAACGTGTTGCCCCCGCGCCCGGCGTGAAAGCGCATACCCAACAGCTCTGCCGCCTCGAACTGCCGATCGATAATGTGTGATCCGGCATGGCGCGGGAAGCAGTACTGGTGATCGAACGCCGTGGTGCATCCATGCTTGATCAACTCGGCCATCGCCACAACTGAGCTGTGATAAAAACACTCCTCGGTCAGGCGCGAAAAGATCGGGTAAATGCGGTCGAGCCATTCGATAACCGAATAGCGAGTCCAGTCGAGCTCTGCCCGGTTGCGGACGAAGCACTGGAAGAAATGGTGATGGGTGTTGACGAGGCCCGGATAGATGAAATGCCCTATCGCGTCGATGACTTCGGTCCCTTCGGTCGCTTGCTGTGATAGGTCTGGCCCAATTGCCGTGATTGCACCGTTTTCACACAAAACGTCATGGTGCCATAAAACCGGATCATTGGCCGAGGTGACAATCGCCTCGCAGGACTTGAGCAAGATCGCCGTCATGCAGGGTGCGCCAGTTCATGCAGGCGGTGAATGCCGGGCATTTCGATGAACCCTGGAAGGGACCGGATCGCCCGCATCCAAAGACGAATAGATGGGTACGGATCAAGGCTCACGCCACCATCGGGCGCGAGCGCCGTGTTCGGGAAACAGGCAATGTCGGCGATTGTGGGGGCTTTGCCGGTCAAGAAGATCAGCCCATCAAAGCGCTGCTCTGTCAGATGCGCCTCAAGCTTGCGCAGCGCCATCACGCCTGCCGCCCGCGCGGTGTCGATAACTGCTTCGTATCCGATCACGTCGTGCAAACGGGCAAGCCCAAGGCTGTTGTTCAGGTCGGATGCAAAAGCCAACCAGCGTTCATCTTCTTCGGTGTGCCACTCGGGTTGATCTACCGTCAGGTGCCGCAGGATGTCAGCACTGTCGGTCAGCACCGTGTCGCCATCCGTAAGCACCGGCAGCGTTCCCTGAGGGTTCAGCGCCAGCATCTCGGCCGATTTGTGTTCGCGGCCGGGGTGGAAGTTCACCGCATGGAGCGTAAGCGCCTTGCCAAGCAACGCGGCCATCAGCCGGACCTTGTAACAACTGGCGCTGAGGACGTAGTCGTAAAGGATCATGCGGCCACCAATTGCGCACCATAGGTGTAGCCGATTTTCTTGAGCCATCGACGATACGCGACAGAAGTCATGTCGGCCTGCGTCGGCACCTCCATCCCCGGATCAAGCGGCAGTTTGCGCGGCAGTTGGTTCTCCAAGATCGAGCGGTCCTGCATGAAGATCAACTGTTGGAAGCTGACCATCTCGGACATGGTTGAATCATCGTCATAAAGCGCCATCCACGGCCAAACCTCGCACCATTCGTCCGTCAGTGGCTGTACAAAAAGCGTGATGACATCCCATTCGCCCGGGCGCGGCGGGCAGGTTTTGTACAGCACCGAACAGGTCGGCGCGGGTACTCGGTACATGTATTCCGTGGTGATCCCGCCTTCTGCCGACTTCGCCGCCTGCGGCTGAAAGAATTTGACCTTGGTCGCCCAAACCTCGTCTACCTCTTCCCGGATCTTAACGTCGTAGCGGTCGACCTCAGTATGTGGTTCGGCCCCTAGAATATCGGTGTGTACGAAGGGAAAATGCGCGATATCGAGAAAGTTCTCGACTGCGCGCAGGGGCGAGCACTTGACCTTGACCGATCCGACATCGACCAACCTACGACCGGGGCTGTCAGCCTCGGGGATGGTGAAAAGATCGCGATTGGGTTGGCCGGGGCTGGTCCAGAGATGGCCGAACCTTTCGACCGTGGGGAGCGCGTTTCCGGATGCGTCCTTGACCCAACAGGTGCCTTCTTCGCAGCCCAAAGTGATTTTTTTACCAAGCAGTAAAGTTTCGCGCGGGGCGTCAATGCCCGATATCATCGCGACGGGATACCAGTGATTGTCGATAGCCGCATTCATGCCGGCACCCCTTCCAATGTTGCGCGCAGATCTTCGAGCCAGCGGGAGACGGATGAGCGATCCGCATCGGGCGAGGCCAACGCGTGAATGACACAGGCGCTATCCGTACAGGGCTGAACGGCAAACAACACATCGTGGTCCGAGACCACCGCAATCGTGGTGAAGTCTTCTGCGCCGAAATGCGCAGCAAGGTCGGACGCGGACAGGTTGATCGGCATCGACCGAACCGGCTGCCGCCCGCCCATATCCGGCATTGCGCTGTCCGTCTGGTGCAGTGACACCCAGACCACACCATCTGCTTCTGTGCAGGCATAGGTGGGTACGCAGATTGTGGATGGCGGGGTTAACTTGGGGTGCGCCGGGATGTAATCGCACGACCCGTTTTCGCGATACTGCCAGCCGTGATAGATACAGGCGAGCGTCTCGCCTCGGACAAACCCGTGTGACAGGCGCATACCGCGATGTGGGCAACGGTCGGACCACGCGTGATACCTGCCAGAAGGCGCACACCAGATTGCCAAGTCCGTATCTTCAATGCGGCTTGGAATCACAACGCCTGCGGGGACGTCTTCCGTTAAAGCCACTGCAACCCAGTCCATAGTTTCTCCGTCCAAGTCGGTCAGAGTAAGACAGACCAGATCTCGGCGATCAATAAGACTGGCAGCCGAAATCGCCATAAATTCGAGTTATTTGCACAATTATTGCACTAAACGATGATTTTCTGATCGTCGTCTTCGTCAATTGCACGCAACAGTTGTGATACTCATCGTCTCGACCAGCACGCTTTCCGGCCCAAGACTCACCCCAAGGGCAAGTGCTTGCAGCATTTCATCGGCCCCTACGGCGGTCACCTCCAGACCTGTCGGAACTTGTTGCGTCGTCACGCGATCAAGGCCCAACTTTCGGGCATGACGGGCAATCCACTGGGGAAAATCCACGCTGTGAACATCGCCTGTCAGGTGAATCTGTGCGGACATCATTTCGGACATACGGGTCGCCTTTGGATTCGCCTACGCGAGATGGGTTTTCGACATCATCATGTGAACGCCTTTTTCGCGATTGACGGTCTGTGTGATCCGCAAGTCTCCAGCGAGTGAGCAAAGCATATATGCTTCGGCGCGGGTGATCCCGGCGCGCTGTGACACGACACCGATCATGCGGCGCAATGCGATCTCAACGCAGACGTCCAGATCGGGATGCATCCCCATTGTAATGTAATGCGTTGGCGTTTCAGCCTCGGGGTAGGTGACATCGAGATCACGCCGAACCGTGAATCGGAACCGGCCTTGTAACGCTGTTTCAATCGCTGTGACACAAACCTCGCCATCGCCCTGTACGCCATGCCCGTCACCGCAAGAAAACAGTGCGCCTTCGGTATGGACCGGAAGGTAAAGCGTCGTACCCGCCACCAGTTCCTTGTTGTCGAGATTGCCACCATGCGCGCGAGGTTCGATTGTCGAGATGCGCCCCCAAGCGGAGGGCGGGGCGACAGCCATGACACCGAAAAACGGCGCAAGAGGCAGCTTGAGCCCCCAAGGCATGGTCGCCTCGTTACGGTCACGATCCAAGGGGATGATGACCTTGTGGGTTTCGTCAAAATCTTGTGGCAGCGTGCCCACCAAAGGTCGGATGACGGTGTAACCCCAGTCCTGACGCAGTTGCACATCAAGAACGTCGACCTGAAGAACATCTCCGGGCATTGCGCCATCGACGGCCACAGGCCCAGTCAGTATGTGACCGGGTGCTGTGGGTTCGCCCGCGGCCTGCAACACCAGAAGCTCGGGCGGGACATGAAACCCCTCGCCGGGCAGCATGGCCTTGCCGCCGGACACGGAGTTGATCGTGACTTCTGAACCGCTGGCCACGGTTACGACCGGGTCAAGCGAAGCATCGAAATATCCCCAGTGGCAGGTTTTGAGACCCGCTTCGATTATCATACCGGCAACCTCTGTTCCGCCAGCGTCACCCAATAGGAACAGCCCGTTGGAATCGCGTCATCGTTGAAGTCGTATTGCGGGTGGTGCAGCCCCGGCCCTTGCCCGATCCCAAGCTGGATATAAGCGCCGGCGCAAGCTTGAAGCATGTAGGCGAAATCCTCGCCGCCCGTGGTGCGCGGTGCATCGTCGATGCAGACTCCGGCCACCTCCTTGGCAGCGCGGATGCAGTGTCCGGTTTCCACGTCGTGATTGACCATGACGGGATAAGGTTCTTCGTCAAATCCCAACTCGGCCGTGGCGCCATAGCTTTGCGCGGTGAGGTCAGCGATTGTCCTGATCCGCTCCAGCGTTTTGGCGCGTACCTCCATGTCAAAGCTGCGCACTGTACCACGCGGGGCGGCATGCTCCGGGATCACGTTGAACGCCTCGGATTCCGTGCGGAACGAGGTGACAGATACGACAACAGCCTGTTGCGGATCGGTGTTGCGCGACACCACGGACTGCAGCGCCATCACGATGGCCGACGCAGCAAGCGTTGTATCAACGGTGTTGTTCGGGCGTGCGGCATGCCCGCCTTTGCCTCGCACGTTGATGTGAAAGCTGTCGACCGCAGCATAGAACGCGCCGGGTCGGATCGCGAATGTGCCCAGAGGCAGAAGCGGAGAGTTGTGCAAACCGTAGATTTCCGAGATGCCGAATGTATCGATCAACCCGTCCTGCACCATTGCTTCGGCGCCAGCGCCGCCTTCTTCGGCGGGCTGAAACACGACAGCGACAGTGCCATCGAAATTGCGGGTCTCGGCAAGGTACTGCGCTGCGCCCAGCAGCATTGCGGTGTGGCCGTCATGGCCACAGGCGTGCATCTTGCCTGGCGTTTTCGACGCATGGGCCGCGCCCGTCGCCTCAAGGATTGGAAGGGCGTCCATGTCGGCGCGAAAGGCGATGGTTTTGCCGGATGTGTTGGTCTTGCCACGGATCAGCGCGACAACTCCGGTGCGCCCAATCCCTTCGACCACGCGATCACAGCCGAATGCACGCAGCTTGTCCGCCACGATCCCGGAGGTGCGCGGCAGATCGTATTGCAGTTCCGGATGTTCGTGCAAATCCCGGCGCCACGCGATGATTTCCGGATGCAATTCGGCAAAACGGTTGCGAATGGGCATAATGACTCCCGTGGCTGAACTGGATGGATGCCGGTATCAAACCTCAGAACGCCAGAAGTGGCAAACGGCAAACGCGCTTAGCGTCCGATCGCGTAGGCCTGCATCAACCGCGGTGTCGCGGCGGCTCGTAACATGCCATCGGGTTCGCGCAAGGCTGCGGTCAGGCGCCCCACTGTCCAAGGTTCTGCCACCGTCACAACATGCCCGCGTTTGCGCAGGTCAGCTATCACATCTTCACCCACATTGGGTTCGATCATCATCTCTCCAAAGCGCACCTCGCGCGGGAAGAACGAGCCTTGAAAGTGCATCGAATGGAACAGCGGCTGATCCAAACTTGCCTGCAAACCCATGCCGAAATGCACAAGGCGCAGGAACCAAATCAATTGCCACTGGTCCTGCTGATCACCGCCGGGCGTACCGAAAACTATCTTGCATCCGCCCTTTTCAGCAAGGCTGGGGGTCAGAGTGGTACGCGGCCTCCGCATCGGCGCTAGCGAGGTCGGCAAGCCATCCTCGAGCCAAAACATCTGCGCACGAGAATTCAACGGAAAGCCTAGGCCGGGAATGACCGGGTTGCTTTGAAGCCAACCACCCGAAGGCGTCGCCGAAACCATGTTGCCCCAACGGTCAATGATATCGAGATGCACAGTATCACCGCGCTTTTCGGTGAGATGCGACATGGTCGGTTCCTGTGGCGCAACCGGACCGACATTGAAGTTCCGATGCGCGCGCGCGACATAGGCGTCCGCCAGATGCTCAAAGCCGGGAACGCGACCCGGACGTTGGTCCAGCGACGCACTGTCGCCGATCAGCTTGCGCCGCTCCGCGTTGTATTCGTCGCTTAGAAGCACATCCATCGGCACTTCGCTGAAGTCCGGGTCGCCGTAATATGCCTCTCGATCCGCATAGGCGAGCTTTATCGCTTCAATAACTGTGTGGGCGAAATCAGCGCCGTTCGGGTCCATCGACCCAATGTCGACGCCCTTGAGGATCGCCAGCGCTTGCAACAAAACCGGCCCCTGCGACCAGGCTTGCGTCTTGTGCACAGTCCAGCCGTGATAGTCATAGGTCAGAGACGACTCGTAACTGGCGCGCCAGTTGGCCATGTCCGACGGCGCCAGAACCGCGGAATGCTTTGCGTTGGAGACATCCAACACCTTCGCGTCTGCAAGATAGGCAAAGATGGCCTGCGCGACGAACCCTTCGCGCCATTCCCGTCGCGCCGCGTCGATCTGTTCTTCGCGGGTGGTCCCTGGGCTGTTGGCCAGACGGTCGTAGGTTGCCGCAAGGTCCGGGTTCTTGAACAGAGCATGAGGGCGCGGTGCGACGCCATCGGGCATCCAAACCGCAGCCGAGCTTGGCCACTCCTTTTTGAAAAACTCCGCCAATCCAGAAATTGTATGCGCAACGCGTGGAAGAACAGGATGACCATCGCGGGCATAGTCGATCGCGGGCTGCATGACCTCGGGCAGCGTCATTGTACCGTGATCACGCAGCATCAGCATCCAGCCGTCAAAAGCACCGGGAACCACGGTCGACAGCAGACCCGACCCCGGAATCAGCGTCAAACCCTGCGCGCGATAATGCTCTACCGTCGCAGCCGCGGGCGCGACGCCTTGCGCGCACAACACATCCACACGACCCGTATCGACAGAATAGAGTATCGCCGGCATATCCCCTGCCGGACCGTTCAAATGAGGCTCGACCACTTGCAAGGTCAGCGCCGTCGCCACCGCAGCATCAAATGCGTTGCCACCTTTTTCGAGAATGCTCATGCCGACAGCAGAAGCAATCCAATGCGTCGATGTGACGACGCCAAATGTGCCACGGATTTCTGGGCGGGTGGTAAAATTGGACATGGGAACTCCGGACTCATCAATCTACAGGATCGCGGGTTTTACCGGATGTCGCCAAGTCTGGTACGGGCGGTGGGACTCGAACCCACACGGCACAAAGGCCTTCGGATTTTAAGTCTTGTGTTGAAAGCTCGTTGCTCTTTCGAACACTAACTCAACAAAAACAAGTATTTGTCGAGCCGGATACGCCTACCAATCAAACTCCTACGTCAATTCCTGACATCACAATCCCTGATCATGAATCGCATGTCAATCACACGAGAACAGGCAAATGTGTGCCGAATGTGTACCCGATGTGTACCAAGATTAGAGTATGATTTACGAACAGGCATCAGGACTCACACTTACAGACATGCCTGACGGCTACGCGTACTACCTCTTTTGGGGATGACAGAAGCCACTTCGACCCTTGATCCCTGAGAATTTGTAAATGGTCAGAATGAACCGAAGGGGGTACGCATGGGCCACCCGCCCCCTACCCGATGTATTGAACTTGGCTTCTGCCAGCGGGGAGTGATTTGAGGTATGTAAAGGACTTCAGAGGACGAACGGTTTGTATCACTATCGATGATACGCGGGACGTTTGACCTCAGTTACCGAATCCAAGCGGCCGTTGATATATGTCAGGACCGCATCCCAAGCACCGCCGGTAGCTGTCATCTGATATACTTCGATGTCACCATTGATAGACCTTGCATAAACATCGCCCCAACATGGCCCCGGAACATCAGGCGTCCCATATTTGTCCACGTTTGTGCCGTCAACATGGGCTTTGCCACAGGCAGCGGCAGCTTGGAACTGCGGGTCTTCCATGTTGACTGTCATACAACCGCCCAGAAAAACCATGCAGATGGAACTCTTTGAAAACAATTTAGCCATGAACCTCACCCAAGCTTTCCCTGACCCTAACCCAAACCCTAGACGGGCGCGCCATATAGAGTTAACACTTACTAGCCCTGATTTTCTGGACTTCAGCATCTTCAGATGGAAGGAACTGGAGGTCATAAATAATCATAATCCTGATAAAACGCACAATGTACTGGCACTTGAAGGCTTCATTCGGCGGCAACCAGCTAGATGGGCCACGCGACCCTTTCGAGCGGTTTACTGACGCTTCGACTGCAAAAAGATTACGAGGGTCATTCGCAAAGGTTGTTCGCTTTTCCGAAGCCCAAGCGGATGCACCACGAGCATGAGCATACGCCAAGGGTACAAGGTGATCTACATCCAAGTCACTTGGGTCTGTGAAGATTTTGGATGTATATGGATCGATCCAACGCCCCCTTTGGACAGAGCATCCTCGATCATCCCAAATCACCTCAGCGGTCGATAACTCAGCAAGAAGCTCATGCCTAGTGTTCTGGCAGTCGGCATCCAAATCATCCCAGCCGCCATACAAGGCTCGGTCGTATTCTTGGCTTTGAGCTTCAACTTCAGCTGTTTTTTTAAGGTTTTGATAGCCACCCTGCGCTGCATACCCCGAGTAAGGGCGACCAGACGACAAACAGGTCTCCATGTCACCAAAGGCAGTGAAGTTCTTCGTTCGTTGATACCACGCTGAGTGCTCATCATGACAAATTCCAGAGACACTCAGTTTTACTTCAGATGCATAAACTTCAAAGGCCAGTAGCAGGAAGCAAAGCGTCCAGAAGCCTCTGATCATCTACAGGCTCCAGACACTGGCCCCGACAAGGCTGCAGCAGTTTGCGGGCCGTATTTCCCATCGGGAGTTAAACCATAAGCCTGCTGAAAACGAACCAATGCTTGAGTAGTAGCTGGGCCATAATCGCCGTCCGCAAAGTTTCGGGGGAGACTAGGGCAATGCCGCATAAGATGAGTTTGGAAATCTCGTACTGCTGTCTGGCCGCCAGACCGCCCCCTACATTCAGAAGACCGGCTACCAAGATCACACCTCAGCCGGTTCCCTTCCATTTCAGATTGTGAGCGATGGCAGTGATAAGGTTGGCTTCCAGCGTGACACCCTTGAGAATTTAGACCACCACTGTGCGCGCTAACGTCACCAGAGAATGAAAACGATGCCACAAACAAAAGTACACCAATAGCCAGCTTCATGTCGGTCCTCATCATTGCCCCCCTTGAAAAAACCTCAACATCACAAAATAAGGCTAACAGATAATGGCTACAGCTGGGAATACCGCTCATCAAATTTAGATCGAAGCGCACCCGGCCAATTGAAAAACCTTAGCACGCTGCATTCCCCAGAATACGTTAAACGACGCAAAGTGAACCCTACTCTCCGCATAGGCCCGAGACACGCAAGTCCACAAAGAACGTTCAACTCCTGCGATGGCACCTCAGGTTCGAGACCCAAGAACTTGACAACACTGCAAAAAACCTGTTACTATTCTTTCGGCATTTAGAGTGTGAGCAATCACCGCCAACCTTGCGCATGTAAAGGTGGCCTCCACGATTAGGTGGGA
>CANNCS010000109.1 GCA_947503115.1 uncultured Marivita sp. | reverse complement strand
CCAATCCTCCCATTCGTTGAGAGAATTGAATCAGCCGATCGACCGCCAATCAAGTAAGAGTTTTTCAACAAAATCGGTTCGTCGCGCCACCCGGCCCGCCCAGTTCCCTGGGCATGGCAAGTTTGACGTCGAGATTGCCGTCCTCGGATCGGACCGACCCGTTGCGGGCCTCATGGGTGGCGGTGCAGGACGTGGCATAGATCGTTTTCATGGCGGGGTCTTTCAGGGAACAAGGATGGTGGTGCCGGTGGTGGCGCGGGCTTCCAGTGCATCATGAGCGCGCGCGGCCTCAGCCAGCGGGAAACGGTTGCGGATGTCGCAAGTCAGCGTGCCATCGGTGAGCGCTGCGAACAGGGCCTTGCCCCTGCGTTTCAACTCTGCCGGGTCCGCGATGAAGTGAAACAGGGTGGGCCGCGTCGCGTGCAGGGATTTCCGCGCCAGATCGGCGAAGGTAAAGCCGTCGATCGACCCCGAGGACTGGCCGAAATTCACGAATGTCCCATGTGTGCGCAGACACTCCAGAGAGCCGCGCCAGGTATCGGCGCCGACGCTGTCATAGACCGCCTGCACCCCCTGCCCGCCCGTCAGGTCCATCACCTGCGGAACGAAATCCCCGGCGCGGTAGTCGATGACGGCGTCGTAGCCATGGGCCCGCGCCAGCGCGACCTTCTCGGGCCCGCCCGCCGTGCCGATGGCGCGCGCGCCTTTCACCTTCAGCCATTGCCCAAGCAGCAGCCCGACACCGCCCGCCGCCGCGTGGACCAGAACCGTGTCGCCGCCGCGCACCGGGTAGCTGTCATGGATCAGATAATGCGCCGTCAGTCCCTTCAGGATGACGCCCGCCGCGACCTCGTCCGAGATGCCCTGCGGCAGCTTCAGCAGCCGGTCGGCGGGGATCACCCGCGCAGACGCATAGGCACCCAGCGGATGCGTATAGGCCACGCGGTCGCCCGGTTGCAGCGCGGTGACGCCCTCGCCCACTGCCTCGACCACGCCCGCGGCTTCAGAGCCGGGGATCAAATCGCGCGGCTCGGCCCAAGGGTAAAGCCCGCTGCGGTGGTAGATGTCGAGGAAGTTCAGGCCGATCGCCTTGTGACGCACCCGCACCTCGCCCGCAGCGGGCTGGGGTGTTGCGATCTCCCGGCGCTCCAGCACGTCAGAGCCTCCGGGGGTACAAGCGACGATAGTGTAATCCTGCATCCCGGCCTCCGTCACAAAGGGCTGACCATGTGGCCGCCATCGGCGACCAGCGCTGTGCCGGTGATGAAGCTGCCCGCGTCAGAGGCCAGCAGCAGCAACGCGCCGTCCAGCTCGGACGGGCTGCCCAAGCGGCGCATCGGGATGCGTTTGACCTGCGCCTGCCCTGCGTCCGAGGCAAAGAACGCGCGATTCAAGTCGGTCTCGATATATCCGGGGCACAGCGCGTTGACGCGAATGCCATGCCGCGCCCATTCCAGCGCCTGCTGCCTGGTCAACTGCACCAGCGCGGCCTTGGACGTGGCATAGGCCGCAACACCGCCCCCTTGCCGCAGCCCGAGGATCGACGCCACGTTTACGATGCTGCCCCCCTCGCCCGCCGCAACCAACCTTTGCACGGCCTCGCGCGCGACACGGCGCGCGCCGTCGAGGTTGACGGCCATCAGCTGTGCCCAGTCGTCATCGGATTGTTCCAGCAACAGGCCAGGCGTCGCGATGCCGGAATTGTTGAGCACCAAGTCAACCGGCCCGCCAAACGCCGCTTCGGCGGCGTCAAAGGCTGCGCCGATGGTCTGCGGTTGCGCAAGGTCGAGCGTCGTCACCGCCGCCTGCCCACCCGCGTGGCTGATCCTGTCCCGCAAAGACTCCATAGGCGCGCTGCGTCGCGCCGCCAGCATCACCTGCGCGCCCGCCCCGGCCAGCACCCCGGCGAAGCGCGCGCCCAATGCGCCCGAGGCTCCGGTCACCAAAGCACGCCGCCCGTTCAGGGAGAAACCTGCTGCCGCATCGGGCAAGGTCTGTGGCATGTCGAGCGTCATGCCAGCCCCCGCCGCTTGCGTTCTGCTTCGTCCCAGACGGTCAGCGGCTGGTAATCCGGCACGAAACCCAACCCCTTTTTCGCATCCGACGACACCGCATCCTGCGAGGTGACCACGTCAACCACGGCAGGTGCGTTTTCCAACGCGCGCTTGATCGCAGCAGGCAGATCGGCGGGGTCCTCGACCCGTTCGCCATGCAGCCCAAGCGCCGTGGCCATGCCCGCATAGTCGGAATGGCGCAGCAAGGTGCCAACCACCCGGCCGCCGTAGTTGTCGGCCTGATCAAAGCGTTCGATGTTCCAGGCGGCATTGTTCGACACGATGATGACCGGCTTTGCGCCCTGGCGGACGGCGGTGTCGATCTCCATCGCGTTGAGGCCATAGGCCCCGTCGCCTGTCACGCAGACCACCTGCCGGTCCGGGAAAGCCAGAGAGGCCGCATTGGCATAAGGCACACCCACCCCAAGACAGCCGAAGGCACCGGCATCGAGATAGGTCTTCGCCTCCAGCCCCACGCGCGCAAAGGACAGGAAGTCGCCGCCATCAGCCACGGCGATGTAGTCGGGCTCGGCCACGTCCTTGAGGGCGTCAAAGATCGCCATCGGGTGGATCTTTCCGTCCTTGCCGGTCTGCGGTGTTTCGCGGTTGCCGCCCGACGCACGTGCCACATGTTTGGCCCGAGTGCCGTCGGCCCATTCAGTGTCGAGCGCACGTGCCCCCAGCGCCGCGCCAGCCTCGGAAATGGCGTCCAGCGCCAGCGCGGGCGTGGCCAGCAGTTCCGGCGTGCCACGGCGGTTGTCGATCAATTCCGATGCGGTATCAGAGATGCGGATGAAGCGCGCATGCGGGAAAACCGCCGGGGAGCCATAGCCAAGCTGATAGTCCAGCCTGCGGCCCAGGGTGATGACCAGATCGGCCTCTTGCATGACGTGCCCGCGCATCGCGCCGACAAAGGACGCGTGAACGCCCGATACCAGCCCGCGCGCCTCCTGCGTGTCCAGATACAGCGCGCCGGACACATCCAGCAGCCGGTTCAGCGCCTCTTGCGCGCCATTGGCACCGCGCCCGGCGACGACCACGGGGCGTTTCGCAGACCACAGCGCCTTGGCCGCCTCGGCCACAGCCGCCGGGTCAGGCGGCATCACGCGCGGTGCCTTTGGCGCAATCCAGTCGTCCAGAACCAGATGTGCGGGCACATGCTGGCGCAGCACATCGGTGGGGATCTCCACATAGACCGGCCCCGGCTCTCCACCATCGCCCATGGCACGGGCAACAGCTTCGTCCAGCTCCCGGATCACCTGATCGGCCACCCGCGCCGTGCGCGACAGGCGTGCGACGGGCTTGATGATGTCCACATGGGGGATGTCCTGCAGCGGACCCATATTGGCCTGCGGGCGCGAGGTGCAACCGCCGATCACCAGCACTGGCATACGCGCGAGCGAAGCATTTGCAATGGCGGTGACCGTGTTGGTTACGCCCGGCCCGGCAGTGACCATCGCCACGCCAAAGCCGCCGGTCAGCTCAGCATGGGCATGGGCCATGTGCACCGCCGCGCATTCATGGCGAACATCGACAATGCGGATGCCGCGTTGCGCCGCGAAGTCCCAGATCGGCTGGATGTGCCCGCCCTGCAGGCCAAAGATACGGTCCACGCCGCGTGCCTGAAGGAATTTCGCGATCCATGCGGCGACGGAAAGCCCATCGCTATTGAGGTCCTGTGTCATTCCGCTGCCCTTGTTGCTTGTGCATTGTCGAACGCTCCGTTCAGGAACCGCTCTTTAAGAAGTCCGTGCTGGATTTTGCCCGTGGCAGTGCGCGGGATATCGTCTACTGCAACAAAGCTGACGCCGCGCGGGCGCTTAAAGCGGGCGATCTGGTCGCCGCACCAGCCAATCACGTCGGCCTCTGTCGCTTGCGCACCGTCCTTCAGGACCACGACCGCATGCACCCGCTCGCCCCACTTGTCGTCCGGCAGGCCCACTACGGCCACGTCACGCACCTGAGGGGAGGCACCCAGAACCGCCTCAACCTCGGCCGGGTAGATGTTTTCGCCGCCTGAAATGATCATGTTCTTCTTGCGGTCGATCAGCTTGATAAAGCCGTTCTCGTCGCGCAGAGCCATGTCACCGACTGTGCAATAATCACCCCGGAAGGCTTCGGCGGTCTTTTCCGGCAGGTTCCAATAGCCGTCAAAGGTGTAGGGCGTGCAGTGGAACAGTTCCCCGGGCTGGCCGTCGGGCACCTCGTTGCCGTCATCGTCCAGCAGCCGGATCGGCGCGGTGCCCACGCATTCGCGCCCCACCGTGCCAAGATTGGTGAACTGCTCGTCCGGGTGCAGCATCGTGACCCAGCCGCCCTCGGACGAGCCGTAAAGCTCGAACAGGCCGGAATTGGGGAACATCTCCATCACGGCGCGCTTGCTGTCGGCGCGCGCGGGGGCGGAGGAAATCATCAGCTTGGTCATGCGACCCAGGTCGCGGGCGCGCGCCTCGGACCGGGCCTGTTCCAGCATCATGATGTAATGCGTCGGCACCAGCGAGGTGAATGTGGCGCCGGATTGCTCCATCACGTCGAGCGCCTCTTTGGGGTCAAAACTGGCGCGCGAGTAGATCGACGCCACGCCGCCGCGATAGCTGAAGGAGCTGAAGAAGTTCAGCGAATTGGCGTGGCACATCGGCATGACCAGCAGCGCGTCGTCGCGGCCGCCGATGCCAAGTTCGATCTCGGTGGTCATGCCGACAAGGGCCTGGCTGCGGTGGCTGCGGATCACGCCCTTGGGCTTTCCGGTCGTGCCCGAGGTATACATCAGCGCCCAGGGGTCGGTGTCGGCTACGGCCACATCCGGGGCCGAAGATGCGGCGCGCAGCAGCAGGTCTTCATACTCCTGCCAGCCGGCCGCCTGCCCGCCGAACAGCACAAAGCGCGCTTCGGGGATATCCAGATCGCTGCGCACCTCTTCGATCAGCCTGTGCAGACCTTGTTCGGACAGGATGGCCGAGGCAGAACAATCCTCGATGATAAAGCGCATCTCGGTCGCGCTGAGCCGAAAGTTCAGCGGCACCGCGATCAGACCGGCCTTGGCACAGGCGGTGTAGATTTCGGCCCATTCCAGCCGGTTATACGCCAGCACCGCAATCCGGTCGCCTTTTTGCAAGCCCAGCCCCAACAGCGCATTGCCAAGACGGCGCGACCGGTCATTCCACTGCGCGAAGGTCAGCTCGCGCTCCAGATCGCGCGCGCCAAGGTCATTGGGGCGCAGGCGAGCAAAACCGTCCAGCATCTGGCCAAAGGTCAACAGAGATCGGGTCATTCGATTACCTCATTGAATTCTGAATTCAGTATTCGCATTTTTCAATCCTGCGTCAAACGCAGAAGGCTCCACTGGGCCAGCGCCAGGGCCGCCACCGGAAACGCGACGCAGACCACGACGCCGGTGGTTAGCGGCAGTTGGTGAAAGCCCAGAAGCGCATGGCGCATCAGGTCAAGCTGGTAGCTGATCGGATTGGCGCGCACGATCGCCTCGAGCCAGAGCGGAAGCTCCACGACCCAGCCGCCGCCGATGGCATAGATGCCGTACTGGCGCAGCTCGTCGCGAAGGTATTGCGGGATGTCGAGGAAACCTATCCCGCCGACGATACCCTTGAGCGGAAAGATCGACCCGGACAGGAAATACAGCGGTTGGATCACGCCGTTCGACAGACTGCCAAAGCCCTTGAGTCCCTTGATCCGGGTGGCGATCAGAACCCCCACCCCGGTCAGCGCGAACCCCATGGCGAACATCACGGCCCATGCGATCAGCAGACCCGGAACGCTCAGCGGCACCCCGACAAGTGGCGCGAACAAGAGCGGGATCGACCCTTGGAGAACCGCGATACTCGCGCCACCGGTCAGCTTGCCCAAAGTGACCGACAAAGGCGGCGCGGGCGACACCAGAACCTGCCGCAGCAGCCCGTGCTTGCGGTCGTAGACCAGCCCGAAGGCCGATTGCATCGACGCGAACAGCACGTTCAGCACCATCACGCCGGGCAGGATGTACTGCGAATAGGTGTAGCCTTCGATCTCGCGCAGCGTGGCACCAAGGCCGAAACCGAGGATCACCAGCCACAAGACCGTGCGGGAAACCCCGCCGAAAATCTGTGTGCGGTCGGACAGGTAGGCCGTGACCTCGCGCCGCCAGAGCATTGCGATCACGCGCAGGTCAAGCGCCGCCGGGATATCCGTCACAGCCGTCATGCCCGCCTCCGTACCAGCGCCGGACGCACGGGCTGCGCGGTGTCGCGCAGTGCCTTTCCCGTGAGAGCAAAGAAAACGTCATCGAGACTGGCATCGGCGGAACCGCCATGGACGCGCTTCAGTGCGTCGGGACTGTCCAGAGCCAGAAGGCGGCCCTTGTCGATTATCCCGACACGGTCGAACGTGTCGGCCTCGCTCAGCACATGGGTCGTCATCAGCACGGCCATGCCGGACGCCCGCAAGGCCCCGATCCGCCCCCAGAGGTCCAGCCGTCCCTGAGGGTCCAGCCCCAGCGTCGGCTCATCGAGAACCAGCAGGCGCGGTGTATGCATCAGCGCGCGGGCCAGTTCCAGCCGCCGTTTCATGCCGCCGGAAAAGCCGCGTATCTTGCGGTCGCCTGCTTCCGAAAGGCCCGCGCCGTCAAGCGCGTCAGCGATCAGCGCGGGCACTTCGCGGCGTGGCAACGCATATAGCGCCGCATGCAGATGCAGTGTCTCGCGCGGGGTCATGCTGTCATCCAGGGCTGGTTCCTGAAACAGAACACCCAAGAGCGCCCGCGCCTGATGCGGATTGCGCCGCGCATCTAGGCCGCCGATGTGCACGCTGCCGGTGTCGGGGCGCAGCGCCGTTGTCAGCATGCCCAGCGTCGTGGACTTTCCCGCCCCGTTCGGCCCGATCAGTGCCACGGTGTCGCCCTTGGCCAGCGTGAGGCTGAGGCCCGACACGACCTCGCGCCCGCCAAAACGGCGGCCAAGGTTGCTGGCTTCGAGGATCGCCGCGCCGATCACGGGAACAGCCTTTCGTGCGCATCGACAAAGGCCGCGCCGACGGCGTCGCAGGCGGTCATGTCACCGTCCAGTAACGCGTCAAAGCCGTCTTCGATCTGCTCGGCGTCGTATGCCGCCATCACCGAAAGCGGGGCCTCAAGCACGTCCTCGAAATAGAGTGCAGCGATCTGGAACCAGCGCGGCCGGGCCACCTCGTCATAGGCGCAGCCATGCGCGGCAAGTTGCGATACGGTCTGCATCGCGCGCGACAGGTCCCGGCCAAGATACAGATCGGCATTGGCGACGCGCTCAAGCTGCCCCACCAGCGCCTGTGCCACGACCTCTGCTGCCTCCGGGTCGGCGTCCATCACTGCGGGCTGCTCCGGTGTGGGCATCAAGGCATCCAGTCGGGCGACAAGATCGGACAGATCCGCGTCTTGCGGCAACGCCGCGATCCAGGGGCGCACGACCTGAAGCTGGGCATAGGCCTTGGCATAGGGATCGCCCTCTTCGGCTTCGTCCGACTCGTCTTCGTCCTCGGCTTCGAAGATCCCTTCATAGGCCTCGGCCACGCCAAGCTCTGACACCAGGAGCATCGCCGCCACAGCCGCCGCCAGCGACATGTCGCCGGTCGGAGGCATCAGCTCCTCACCGTCCAGCACCCGCAGAGCAAGGTCAGCAACCTCATAGGGGCGATCCTGAAACGGAGCGTTGGCATAGGTTGCCACCGCGGGCGTTACCAAAGCCGCAAGCGCGGCGCCCAAGGCAATCCGATCAGTCCACATGGCCCACCTCGATCGAATGGGCGCCCCGGCCCGCTGCGATTTCACCGGTCACACACATGCAGGTGGTGTCGATCACGCTCACGCTGTCGGACAGGCCATTGGCTGTGTAGACGGTCTTGCCATCCGGGCTGACGGTCACCCCCCAGGGGCGGCGACCCATCTTTTCCTTGATGACATGGGCCACCTCTCCCTTTTCGGTATCGACCACATAGACCGCGCTGGTCCCGCCACCTGCGGCGTAGAGCAATTTACCATCGGGGCTCAGATCCACCTCCACGGGGCGCGAATCCAGACCGAGTGAGATCGTGTCGATCACCCGGTGCTGCGCCACGTCGATCACCGAGATCGTCCCGCCGATTTCCGCGCTGGCATAGGCGCGGCTGCTGTCGGGTGAAAACACCACGTCTCGCGGACGGTTGCCGACCAGCATATGCGTGACAAGCTGCAAGGCCTGCGTGTCGATCACGGTGACCGTGTGGCTTGTCTCGCCGGTGATGTAGGCCCAGCGGCCATCGGGGCTGACATCCACGCCTTCGGGCTCAACGCCTGTGGGGAAGCGGCTCAGTTCCTCGCCCGTTTCGGCGTCAATGCCGACAGCCTGCGCGATGGCTTCCAATGCGGCCCAGATCTGCTTGCCATCGGGGCTGATCGCGATGCGTTCGGGGTTGCCGCCAGCGCGGTAACGGCGCAGGATCTCGCCCGTGGCCACGTCGATGGCGACGATCGCATCCTCGGGCTTTTCGGTCTGAGGCAGGAAATCACTGACCGCCACATAGACGGTGCGCCCATCCGGCGAAAGCGCCATGCCGCGCGGGCGCACAGCCCCCGGTCGGCCCGAGATCGACACCTCGCCCTGCGGTCCGGCCTCAGGCGCGACCATGGACAGGTTGGCGCCGTATTCGTTGGAGACAAACAACCGGTAGTCTTCCGAGGCAAAGGCGACCGACCCCATCAATGCCGCAATAAGTGGCAGATATTTACGCAGCATTCCTCATCCTCCCTCTGAACGGCAGACCCCGCGCCGTGCGATGTCGCCAAGCTGGTCCAGACGCTCCACCGGGTCGGTGCCCGGCATGTAGATCGCGGGCAATTCGCCCACGAGCCGTGCGCGATCCTGAACCGACGCCAGATCGCGCCCTGTCCCGGCCTGCGGGTTCAGGGACACGAGGTACAGCGACTGGCGCAGCTGGTGATCCCATGGGCGAAAGCTGACGCCGATCCCCTTGTGCAGGTCGAGCACACTGCCATCGCGGGCCAGCCACGTCGCCATGGCGCGGCCATCGGTCGAGCCAGAGAATTGCGCCGCGTCAAAGGCGATCTTCATCGCCTGGTAAGCGGCCCATCCGGTCGAATCCATCGGCCTGCCCCAACGTGCGGCAGCGCGGGCGTTCAGCTCGCGCGCGCCATAAGCGTCCAGCGTCGGCTCCCACAGGGTTGCGCGATGCCCGGCACCAGCGCCGCGACCTGCCGCCATGGCGGCGGCGTAATAGCTGCGGGTCTGCGTTGCGGCTTCGGGGAAGGAAACCACCGGCGCGGTCAGGCCTTCGGCGGCATATCGCGCGAGGAAATCAATCTGTGCGTGCCAGTTGGTCAAGAGCAGAACCGCGTCCGGCTTTTTGCGGAACGCCGCGCCCAGCGCATCGGAGAAATCTCTATCGAAAACAGAGACTTCCGCCGCAATCTTAGCGCCCCAATGGCGCTTTCCAAGGCTTTGGCGGGCACGATCCAGGCGGGCCTGCCCCTCGGCATCCGCGCCGTACAGGACCACCCAGTTGCGATGACCCGCGCGCACGTACCACCCGGCCAGTGCATCAAGATACATCGCGGCGCTGGCTTCGATATGAAAGCTTTGCGCGCTACAGTCTTCGCGCAGCGCATCGCTGGTGGAGGCAATGTTGAGAAACAGCGCCCCGGTCTCGTCAGCCACGCGCGACAGCGCGCGCGCCTCATCGGCGGTAAAGCCCCCGACCAGCACCTGCACGCCGTTCAGCGCCACCAGACGGCGCGCGGCGCGCGTCGCGGCCTCTGCCCCGGGTGCGTTTGCCGTGAACAGCGTGACCCGGTGGCCGAACAAAGCGCCATTACGCTGCATTTCCTCTTCGCCGAAGACTGCGCCCTGACGCGCGATTTCGGCGATGGATTCAAGGTTTGCCGCCTCTTCGGGCCGCGACGGGCCACCCAGCGGAAGAACCACGCCGATGCGCAAATCGAAACCGGACATGGCCGCAAGCGGAGAGACCAGCGCAGGCATGGCCAAGCCTGCCCCAAGCAATCTACGACGCGTCAGGCGGGTCATTGGCGCACCTCCTCTTGCAGAACAGGTTGCGGCAAATGCAAGAGCGGGACGCCCGCGTCCTTAAACACCGCCTGCACGTCGTCCCAGCGCGCGGCCAGCGCGTGGTCGATGGCGTCGCGGAGCGCCTCGTCCTCCGGGCGCACCCCGACAGAGAGCGCGGCGAACATCGGCAGGAAGGGTATGTCGATTTCCGGGCTGACCGGCTGCGCGCTCAGGCCGTCCTGCGCCAGATGCCCGGCCATCGGCCCCCAGAGAATGGCAAGATCGATCTCGCCCGACAGCAGCGCATCGACGATCTCGCCTTCGGTTTCGCCTGCGGTGCCGGATGCGCCGAAATGCACCAGCTGCGCCATATGGCCGCGCCGCATAAGCGCGATCGAAGGCGGCGTGGTGCGCCGCGCACCACCCGGAACGCCGATGCGTTTGCCGGCCAGCGACGGATCGTCCAGCGAGATCACGGCACCGTCGCGGCTGAGAAACACATAGGTCGTGCGATAGTAGGCGTGGGAAGTCAGCGTGCCCTTCTGGCCGTCCATCACCCCCATGACCACGTCGCAGGTGCCGTCATGCAGGAAGCCCCGCGCGGTGCGGCTGCGATGGTCCGGCATCCAGACAAAGCGCAGATCGGCTCCAAGTTCTTCGGCAAGGATCGCGGCGATGCGGTTGTCATAGCCGCTTTGGTCCTGCGCGGAATAGGGAAGCCCCGCGGGATCGGCACAAACCGCAAACTCCCACGCGGAAGCCGGGGCAGAGAGCGCCAGCGACAGCATCAAGGGGGCATATGTGCGGAACATGACCGGTCTCCACGGGGTTGGGTCAGACACGGGAAAGGGGCCGGGCGGGTGCGGAAACCCGCCCGGCGGGAGGATCAGAGCGCAAACACCCAGATGGTGCCGCCCTGCGGGATCTTCGTTTCGGTGCCCATGCCTGCATCGATGAAGCCCTGGAAGCGGTCGCCATCCACACCCCAGCCGGTTGTCACGGCGATGTACTGCTTACCGTCGACTTCAAAGCTGGTGGGCGGCGCGATGATGCCGCCGTCCATTTCACGCGACCACAGCATGTCTCCGGTTTCGGCATCAAAGGCGCGGAACATCGCATCCCCGGTGCCGCCGACAAAGACCACGCCGCCTTCGGTCGACAGGACGGGCCCCCAGTTCGGCATCTTGAAATTGACCTGCCACTTCTTCTTGAGCGTGCGAATGTCCCATGCCTGAAGCGCGCCGATGTGATCCTTGGCATCCTCGGTCGGGTACATTTCAAGGCCCGAACCCAGATACAGAACGCCCGGTTCATATTCGACGACCGCGCCCTCGGCAGAGCCGCAGTGGTTTTCGTTGACCGAAATGAACAGCGTGGCCGTGCCCGGGTTATAGGCATCACCCGGCCAGTCGCGACCACCCCAGGCCGATGGGCAGAAGCTGGCACGCTTGCCGGTTCCCGCAACCTTTTCATAGCGATAGCTGGGGCGACCGGTTTCCGAATTCAGCTCGGTAAAGACGTCCTGATAGACATAGGGGCGCCCATCGACAAAGCTGAAATGCCCATCGGTGCGGTCCAGCTTGTAGATCCAGCCGTTGCGCGCGAAACGCACGGCAAGGTCCTGACCGTCCAGTTCCATGAGCGTCGGCGGCACCACCTCGTCCCAGTCCCAGTTGCCATTGGGATGGTACTGGAAGTGCGTCTTGATCTCGCCCGTCTTCGGGTCCAGACCGATGGTCGAAGTGGTGTACAGGTTGTCACCCGGACGCATGTCACCGATCCACGGAGCCGCGTTGCCCACGCCCCACATGGCAAGGCCGTTCTTCACGTCGTAGTTGCCGGTGATCCAGACGGACCCGCCGCCGGTCTTCCATGTGTCACCCGGCCATGTGTCGCCACCCGGCTCTTTCGGCGAGGGGATGGTGTAGGTCTTCCACAGGCTTTCACCGGTATTGGCGTCAAAGCCCTGCACAAAACCGCGAATACCGAATTCGCCGCCCGAGGTCCCGGCCATCACCACGCCATCGACAACCAAAGGAGCCAGCGTGCTGTAATAGCCGTTCTCCCAGTTCTCCATGGTGGCTTCCCACAGCTTTTCGCCGGTCACCGCGCTGACCGCGACGACCTTTGCATCCAGCGTGGCCATGAAAAGCTTGTCTTCCCACAGGGCAACGCCGCGGTTTGTCGGGTGCACGGGGATGATGTCCGAAGGCAGATCGTGACGGAAGCGCCAGTGCTCTTCGCCAGAAGCGGCATCAAGCGCGATGATCTGCTGGTCCGGCGTGGTCATGAACATGACGCCGTTGTTGACCAGTGCAGGCGCCTGATGCGCCGGGCGGGCAGGCAATGCCGCAAAGTCAGACAGCTTGGCATAAGGGCCCGTGGGCAGGCTCCAGGCCACCTTGAGGTCGGCAACGTTGCCGGTGGTGATCTCGGTCAGCGGGCTGTGCGCCTGCCCGTCATAGGTGCGGCGGGTCAAAAGCCAGTTGCCCTCTTCGGGTGCGGCCAGCCGCTCGGCGGTCACCGGAGTGTAGTCGGCAATGTTGTCCGCCTGCACCGGCAGGGCCGCCGCCAGCGCCACGAATGACGTAGCCAGAAGCCAGGATGTGCGTTTCATGTCAGTCTCCCTCGTTCGCCCAGTGGCCTTTTTGCCTTCGGGACTTTGTTGAAAAACCGGGCGCCTCCCGCCCGAGGGGTCAGCGCAGCTGCGCCACGTCTTCCGCCGCGACCGGGCCATAGGCATTGCCCCAGGCGTTGCGGACATAGGTCACGATCAGGGCGATCTCTTCGTCGCTGAGATGCTCTGCGAAGGGGGTCATGTAGCCGGGGCCGACAAGGATCACGTGAGCCACGTAATCCGCATCAACCAGCTTTTCGTTCCCGGAGAGCCGCTTGCCCGAGGTCCCTTTGGTTCCATGGCAAAAACGGCAGTTCTTCTTGTAAAGCTTCTCGCCCTGCGCATGCACCTCGGCGGGGATGGCGACATCGCCCGACGGCGCGTTCTCGGCGGCCACTCCGCCCCGCGGCAGGCCTGCCAATCCGACAGACAAAGCAAGAGCGGGCGCTGAAATCAGCGCGGTAGACCAAGTCTTCATTGCGTTCCTCCCAACAGAATGCGGTGTTCCGAATTCTGAATTCAATATCTTCAACACGACCACATTTTGTCAAGAAGTTCGTCAAGAAATGTTTTATCTATCTGTTTAGATTTATTTTTTACTATCTCACCCTCCAACTCCAACCATCAAAGACCTTGATTCGAGGATACAGAAATCCCTCGCCTATCTTGATTTGAATTCGGAATTCGGTATTCTAGAAACACTCAAACCAAGAGGAGGATCCTATGACCTGGAGCAAGCCCATCGCCCGCGAAATCAAGTGCGGCATGGAAATCAACATGTACGGCCCCGGCGAAGGCGACGATCGCCAGTCCGGCCGTGACGTGATCTGAAACACCTCAACATACCCATGTATGTAAAGGTGCTTGGGGCAGCAGCCGGAGGCGGGCTGCCCCAATGGAATTGTGGTTGCGCCAACTGCGCTGACGCCCGCGCCGGGCGGATCGCGCCCATGACGCAATCCTCCATCGCGGTTTCTGCGGATGGCGCGCAATGGGTGGTGCTGAACGCCTCGCCCGACATCCGCGCGCAGGTTCAGGCTTGTCCTGCCCTGCATCCGCGTGCCCTGCGAGAAAGCCCGATCAGGGCCGTTGTCGTGACCAACGCCGACGTGGACCATATTGCCGGTCTGCTGACCCTTCGGGAAAAGACAGGTTTCGACCTTTACGCCACCGCCGACATTCATGACACGCTGCGGGCCAACCGCGTGTTCGACGTCATGGATCGCGCGCTGGTCATGCGCCGCACCATCGCGCTCGACACGCCTTTTTCGCCCCTGCCCGGTCTGTTGCTGACGCCTTTTCCGTCCCGGGAAAAGTCGCCCTGTTTCTCGAAGGCGATACGGTCGGGCTTCAGGACGTCGGCGAACAGACCATCGGCCTGTTGATCGAATGCGGTGGGCGGCAGGTCGCCCATGTCCCCGGCTGCGCCGCCCTGCCCGATTGGCTGCTGGACCGGCTTGCCCGGGTCAAGCTGCTGCTGTTTGACGGCACTGTCTGGGAAAACGACGACATGGCCCGCACCGGTACCGGCGCAAAGACCGGCGCGCGCATGGGCCACCTCCCGATGCAAGGGAACGAGGGCAGCATCGCACGGCTGGCCGACCTGCCCGCGCGCAAGGTCTTTATCCATATCAACAACACCAATCCCGTGTTGCAACCCCACAGCCCGGAGCGCGCGGCAGTGACCGCCGCCGGTTGGGAAATCGCATGGGACGGACAGGAGTTCACCCTATGACAGCCATGCCCGACACCCGCGACCTGTTCGAAGCCCGCCTGCGCGCCATCGGGGCCGAGCGCTATCACGACAAACACCCCTTTCATCACCTGCTGCATTCAGGCGGCTGCACGCCGGATCAGGTGCGCGCCTGGGTCATCAACCGCTACTACTATCAATCGCGCATTCCGATGAAGGACGCGGCCTTCATGTCGCGCGTGTCCGACCCTGACCTGCGTCGCGCGTGGCGGTCGAGGATCGAAGACCACGATGGCCGCGCACCCGGTGAAGGCGGCATCGCCCGCTGGCTGAAACTGGCCGAAGGCGTGGGGCTTGACCCCGATTATGTCGCCTCCGAGGTGGGTATCCTGCCCGCCACGCGCTTTGCCGTCGATGCCTATGTGCGCTTTGTCCGGGACGAGCCGCTGCTGCCCGCCGTTGCCTCTTCGCTCACCGAACTGTTTGCACCCAAGATCCACGCCGACCGCATCACCGGTTTGTTGAAGCACTACGATTTCGCCAATGAGACCACGATCTCCTATTTCCAGCACCGACTGACCGAGGCTCCGCAGGACGTGGCATTCGGACTCGCCTGGGTGCTGGATCACGCCGTGACCAAGGCCGATCAGGACGCCGCCGCGCGCGCCCTGACCTTCAAGACCGAGGTGCTCTGGGCGCAACTGGATGCGCTGTGGTCGGCCTATGTTGGGCCGGGTCGCATCCCGCCCGGCGCATGGCAGCCCGGCGAGGGTCTGCTGTGACCCCGCAATGCGTGCCTTGCCTGCCGCGCGGCGTGCGGCTGGCCGATGACAGGGTGCGCGGACTGCGCGTGCTGCTAGGCCCCGAACGAGTGCTGATGCTGGACCAGATCGGCGATGCGGTGCTGTCGCGCGTGGATGGCGCGCGCTCGGTGCGGGCGATCAGTGAAGACCTTGCACAGACATTCGCCGCCCCGCGTGACCAGATCGAAACCGACGTTTTGACCTATCTGGGCGATCTGGCCGACAAACGCCTGCTGGAGGCCCGCCATGGCTGACCTGCCGTTGGCAATGCTCGCCGAACTGACACACCGCTGCCCGCTGATGTGCCCCTATTGTTCGAACCCGCAAGAGTTGACAGCGCGCGAGGCGGAACTGACGACGCAGCAATGGGCGGATGTGTTCCGGCAGGCGGCGACTTTGGGCGTGCTGCAACTACACCTGTCGGGGGGTGAGCCGGCCTCGCGCCGCGATCTGCTTGATCTGGTGATCGCCGCACGCGAGGCGGGGCTTTACACCAATCTCATCACCTCGGGGATCGGCCTGACCGAAGCGCGGCTTGAGGCGCTCGACAAGGCCGGGCTGGATCATATCCAACTGTCGGTGCAGGGGGTCAACGCCGACATCGCCGACCGGATCGGCGGCTATAAGGGCGGGTTCGACCGCAAGATGCACGTGGCCGAGCATATCGCGCGGTTCGGCTTTCCGCTGACGCTGAATGCGGTCATGCATCGCGACAATATCGACGACCTGCCCGCGACCATCGCCATGGCAGAGCGGCTGGGCGCGCGCCGGATCGAGATCGCCTGCGTGCAATTCCAGGGCTGGGCGCTGGCCAATCGCGCGCGCCTGCAGCCGACCCGCGCGCAAGTGGAGCGTGCCAAAGCGGTGGTGCGCGACGCGATCCACAACACCGCCGGGTGGCTGGTGATCGACTTCGTGCCGCCCGATTACTATTCCGACTTTCCAAAGGCCTGCATGAGCGGCTGGGGCACGACCGGGCTGAACGTGACACCCGATGGCACCGTCTTGCCCTGCCACGCCGCGCAGACGATCCCGCATTTGTCCTTCGAATCGGTCAAGGATTGGCCGCTGGCCGAGATCTGGCATGACAGCGCGGCTTTCAATGCCTATCGCGGCACCGACTGGCTGCCGCCGCTGTGTCAGTCCTGCGACCGGCGCGACGTGGATTTCGGCGGCTGCCGCTGTCAGGCGATGGCGATCCTTGGCGATGCCTCCGCTCCGGACCCGGTCTGCCGCAAAACTCCGGGCCGCGCCGTGCTCGACACCCTGCTGACGGAGGAAACAGGTCAGGACGCGGCGTATATCTACCGCAGGCCTTAACAGGCTGCTGAAATAGTCCCGCCTCGACAGCGGTTTGAGAACATGATTCATCCTCGGCACGATAATGGCGGGGGTGA
>CANNCS010000108.1 GCA_947503115.1 uncultured Marivita sp. | reverse complement strand
CATGGAATCAGAGCGCGGGCGAGCTGGGAACCTCAGAAATCCCTAATGAGTCAGAAGCCAGCCCCTTTGGTATTAGCCTCGCGCTTAACATCACCTCCAGCGTGCGCTACGAAGAGCAACTCCACGACGCTCGAGAACGCGCAGAAGCGGCCAACCGCGCTAAATCTGCATTTCTCGCGAACATGAGCCACGAAATTCGAACCCCAATGAACGGTGTCGTGGGCATGGCCGACCTGCTGACGGAAACTGATCTCAACAATGAACAACGCCTGTTCGTCGAAACAATCAAACATTCCGGCGAGGCTCTTTTGGTCATCATCAATGACGTGCTGGACTACTCCAAGATCGAAGCCGACAAGCTAGTCCTCCACCCCGAGCCATTCGATCTGGAGAAGACGCTGAACGAAGTGGTGATGCTTTTGCAGCCCACGGCGCGCGGCAAGGGTTTGGCGTTGAAAGTCGATTATGACAGATCCGTACCGACGTCGTTCGTCGGCGATCCGGGACGCATTCGTCAGATTGTGACCAACCTGATGGGAAATGCGGTTAAGTTCACGCTGAAGGGTGAAGTCCTTTTGCGCGTTGTCGGGTCCAATGAAGATGTAGGGCGCACAACATTGCAGATTACGGTCGAAGACACCGGAATCGGCATCGCGCCCGACAAGGTCGACCATGTGTTCGGGGAATTCAATCAAGTCGAAGACGACCGGAACCGCCAGTTCGAAGGCACCGGGCTTGGGCTGGCCATCACCAAACGACTGATCGAGATGATGCAGGGTCAGGTCTGGGTCGAATCCCAAGAAGGCGTCGGCAGCTGTTTCGGTTTCCGTATCACCTTGCAGGTAGAGGGTGATCAGTGCGCTGACACACCGCACGAGGCAGACAGCGGTACAAAGGCACAGAACATCGGGCCAACAGATAAAGCGCCCAGCAGAAACATCCCGAAGGTTCTTTTGGCCGAGGACAATCGCACCAACCAATTGGTTTTTCGGAAAATGGTCGGCCGACTCGACATTGATCTGCGCACTGCGAATGACGGATTCGAGGCGTTCGAGGCGTTCCAGAACGACCGCCCCGACGTAATATTTATGGACATCTCAATGCCCGGCATGGATGGCAAAGAAGCGACCGCCCGCATCCGCGCGCTTGAGGGCGAGGGGCCGCATGTGCCAATTGTTGCCGTCACTGCACATGCGCTTGACGGAGATCGGGAGATGGTAATCGCAGCAGGTTTGACGGACTATCTTACAAAACCACTGCGAAAGGACGCTCTGATTGAAAAGCTGGCGCTGTACTGCCCGCAGCTTCAGCTTGCGTCGTAAGGGCGCACGAACACCGGCTTGTCCGGCTCGGATAAATCCGCGCGGTAGGTGTAGCCACCAAGATCGAAGTCAAGCAAACCTTCTGCATTGGTAAGCCGCCGCTGGATGATAAACCGGGCCATGGAACCGCGCGCTTTCTTTGCAAAGAAGCTGACGATCTTTGGCCCTTTGCCATCACCTTTGTCTTCCATAAAGGCCGGGGTAACGATCCGCAAACCAAGCGGCTTTGGCGGCACTGCGCCGAAGTATTCCTGACTGGCACAATTGATTAGTGTGTTTGAGTCCACCTCGGCCGCCTGTGCCTTGAGCTCCTTCGCAATCTGGTCGCGCCAGTAATCATAAAGGTTGCCACCGCGCCGGGTTTTTAGTCGACTGCCCATTTCCAAGCGATAAGCCTGAATGCCATCCAAGGGGCGCAGAACCCCATAAAGGCCCGACAGAATGCGCAGATGGTCCTGCGCCCAACGCATTTCGTCAGCATCAAGCGTGCCGGCCTCAAGCCCCTGATATGTGTCACCAGCAAAGGCCAAAGCGGCGGGGCGTAAATCGTCTTTTGCGGGCTGCTCATCAAAATCTCGAAAGCGATCGCGGTTCAGCTTGGCCAGATCGTCGCTGAGGTCCATCAACGCTTTGAGATTGCCAAGCGTCAGGTTTCGCGCCGACTTCGCAAGGCGGTTCGCGTCGTCCTGAAACACCGGTTCGGTCATGGCCTCGTCACGCTCGGACCAGTCAAGACGTTTGGCTGGGGAAATCACGACGAGCATGGCGATACCTTTCTTGAGATCACGGTTCTGGTTGATCTAGTCCGCTGCCCGCAAAACGTCCAGAAAGGTCTCGGCAAAGCGCTCTGCATGGCGATCGCCAATGATGCGGGCAATTCCGGTTTCATCGCGTGGCTTGCTCTGCGCGATCTTCGCCAATTGGCCAGCATTGCAAGACATTGGCTTCATTGTACCACAAGCCCCACGCACCAACTGAGCCTGTGATGCCAAAAGCGCATCATAGATGCCTCCTGCGTCACTCACGGCCAGTTTCCGCCGGGCAGGATGTGTGTCCGGAACATCCCCCGCCATGACTTCCAGAAAGGCACGCCCATAGCGTTCCAGCTTTTTTGCACCAACGCCATTTATCCGCGCCATATCATCAAGCGTCTTGGGGCGGCTCTCGACCATCTCGATCAGTGTTTTGTCGGGGAAGATCACATAGGCTGGGACCGACTGTTCCTCGGCCAATGCGCGGCGCTTGGCCTTGAGGGCGGAAAGCAAAGGCGCGTCTTCGTCACTGACCAACGTACGGACTTGCGGCCTCCGCTCGTTCGCGGCCTCAAGGCTATCGCGGCGCAGGTTGATCGACGCTTCGCCGCGCAGGATCGGGCGGGCGGCTTCGGTCATCACCAAGGCCCCATGCCGCTCGGCATCAGGACGCATCAGATCGTGCCCCATCATCTGCCGGAACACAGCCTGCCATTCGCCACGTTTGAGGTCTTTTCCAACGCCAAAGGTCGGTAGAGTATCGTGGCTGCGGGCCAGCACCTTTTCGGTTTTCGTGCCCAACAAAATATCGATCAAGTGACCAGCACCAAAGCTCTCGCCAGTGCGTAACGCAGCAGAAAGCGCCTTGCGTACGGCCTCAGTGCCGTCGAAAACTTCGGCCGGTTTATCACAAAGATCGCAGTTTCCGCAGGTGATCTCACCCTCATCGAAATAGCCGAGCAATGTCTTACGGCGGCATTCCAGTGCCTCAGCCAAACCCAGAAGCGCGTTCAGACGCCCATGGTCAGCATGCCTGCGCTCGGGTGGCGCCAACCCTTCGTCAATCTGCGAGCGGCGCAGGCGAATGTCGTCAGACCCGTAGAGCGTCAGTGTTTCCGCTGGCGCACCATCGCGCCCAGCGCGACCGATTTCCTGATAATAGGCTTCGATGGATTTCGGCAGATCGGCATGTGCCACCCACCGGATATCAGGCTTGTCGACACCCATGCCAAAGGCAACTGTAGCCACGACAATCAATCCGTCTTCGGTGGCGAACCGGGATTCCACGTGACGCCTTGCATCCGGGTCCATCCCACCGTGATAGAAACATGCAGTGTGCCCTTCGGCATTCAGCGCCTGCGCCAGAGTTTCGGTTTTGGCGCGGGTGCCGCAATACACGATGCCAGACTGATCTTTGCGCGCGGCGGCAAACTTCAGAAGTTGGTCGCGTGGCTTGTTCTTGGGCGCGAACATCAGATGAATGTTAGGCCGATCAAAACCCCTCAGAAACGTTGTTGGCGCCTGTCCATCGAAAAGGCGTGTAACAATCTCTTCCTGCGTTTCGGCATCTGCGGTCGCCGTAAATGCTGCAAGCGGCA
The DNA here is from genome assembly GCA_947503115.1 of uncultured Marivita sp. Taxonomy (GTDB): domain Bacteria; phylum Pseudomonadota; class Alphaproteobacteria; order Rhodobacterales; family Rhodobacteraceae; genus Marivita. The sequence goes on along the minus strand of CANNCS010000108.1, from coordinate 13,130 downwards.
CATCCAATGCCCGGCGCAGTTCACCAATGCGCAGGTAATCGGGACGGAAATCATGACCCCATTGGCTGACGCAATGGGCTTCGTCGACGGCGATCAATGACACCCCGGCCTGTTGCAACATCCGTTGCGTTCCGCTTGAAGCAAGACGTTCAGGCGCAAGATACAGAAGCTTCAACGCGCCGGAATGCAGCATGTCCCAGACGGCGTCGTTTTCTTCGTCCGTGTTCGCCGAGGTTAGCGCACCGGCCGCGACACCCGCCTCGCGCAATCCTCGGACTTGATCGCGCATCAGGGCAATCAGCGGCGAAATAACAATGGTTACTCCGTGACGCACCAAAGCAGGAAGTTGGAAACACAGCGACTTGCCACCACCCGTCGGCATGATCGCAAGCACGTTTTCTCCATGCGAAACAGCCTCTACAATCTCGGACTGACCGGGGCGAAAGCTGTCGAATCCAAAGATATCGCGCAGAATGGCGTCTGCGTCGGACATATCGCGGGGCATGGAAGACCTGTCAGGTTTTATACTAAATCTGCTCTTTGTCTGACAGTCTCATACTAAGGATGCGTGAACAAGCCTTTGGTCTGGTCAAAACCCGTAGAAGAACCCGGCATTGTTCGAGAGAACGATGCGCAGGATGTAGATCCCGATCAACGCCACCAGTGGCGCGAGGTCGATCCCCGACATCGGCGGCAGTATACGCCGCAGGCGGGAATACATCGGTTCCAGTAACCTGTTCAGACCATCCCAGATCTGCGCGACGATAGGCTGACGCAGATTCAAAACCTGAAAATTGATCAACCAACTCATGATGACGTGGGCAATTATGAAGAACCACACGATATCAAGAAGCAGCATTAGGATCTGGTAGAGCGATTGCATCAGACGAAATTCCCTTGGCAGTGACTTCTCAACAGGTAGGCGCAAGCGGGCCGAAGAACAAGTCAGCGCGCTTGCCGCGAGGTCGCGGTTGACGTGATCGGGCATCAGGTCAACTAAGCGAACAACAGGAGAAACCGATGTATCCCTTCATCCGCATGGCGTTTGGTATCTGGAAAGCGCGCAAAGTCCAGAAACTTGGACCTTTCGCAACCTATGTGTCGCGGCATCGCTGCTGGCCTTGGGACATTGATATGTGGATGGAGCTGAACAACGGTCGCACTTTGACGCTGTATGACCTTGGGCGCATTCCCTTGGCGCAGGTGAACGGTCTGATTGCCGTGATCCGTCAAGAACGTTGGGGGCTTACGATGGCCGGCGTTGTCGTACGGTACAGACGCCGCATCCGTACGTTTGAAAAGTTCGAAATGCGTAGCCGACTCTTGTGTTGGGATGCGCGGTTTCTCTACATTGAACAGTCAATGTGGAAAGCGAATGGCGAATGCGCGAACCACGCAGTCTATCGCTCCGCAGTAACTGACCGAAAGGGAATCGTCGCCACAGATCGTGTAATCGAAGCGATGGGAATGGCCGAAACCCCGTCTCCTGAAATGCCCGATTGGGTGGCAGATTGGCTTCGCGCAGAGGACGCGCGTCCTTGGCCGCCAATGCAAGACGCGATATCGGGCTGACAGCGCTTGCCGCTTAGACCTTTCGCACCCATAACCTCGACAGGGGGATTTGGTATGGCGAACGCGTCTCTGCGCAAACGGATTTGGGGATGGTTCTTTTTCGACTGGGCCAGCCAGCCGTATAATACGCTTCTAATCACATTCATTTTCGCCCCCTACATCAAAGAATTGGTGGGGGATGGCACTACAGCTCAATCTGCCTGGGGATTCGGCATTGGCACTGCGGGCATTGTCATAGCAGTACTTGCGCCGGTGCTTGGCGCGTTGGCCGACACAGGTGGCAACCGCATTCGCTGGATTTGGCTGTTTTCGATCATGTACGTGGTCGGTGCAGCAGGCCTTTGGTACGCCGTGCCCGGTGATTTCAACCTGATACTGATACTGACATTCTTTGCCATCGGCATGATCGGAATGGAGTTCGCGACGACCTTCACCAACTCGATGCTGCCCGATCTGGGAACGCCGGAAGAGATCGGACGCATATCTGGCAACGGTTGGGCGTTTGGTTATGTCGGCGGCCTGTTCGCGCTTGTGATCATGCTGTTGTTCTTTGCCGACAACGCCACAACCGGGCGCACCCTGATCGGGTTGGAACCCGCGTTTGGCCTAGACCCTGACACCCGCGAAGGTACGCGCTTTGTCGGGCCGCTTGTGGCGATTTGGTTTGTTGTTTTCATGATCCCTTTCTTCCTGTTCGTGCGGGAACCGAAAGGGCAAAAAGCGCCCAAAGGTGCAGTCAAGCTAGCGCTGAACGACCTAAAATCTACTCTGCGGCAGTTGCCACAGGATCGGTCACTCTTTGCCTTTCTCGGTTCGGCAATGTTCTATCGCGATGCTTTGAATGGCATGTACGCGTTCGGAGGCATCTATGCTGCTGGTGTTCTTGGATGGAGTGTTCAGAACGTTGGCATCTTTGGCATCATCGCCATCATCGCAGGTGCTTTGGCGGCATGGCTCGGCGGTATGGCGGATTCGCGCTTCGGACCGAAACCGGTAATCGTGGCGTGTATCCTCGCCCTGACCGCTGTTGGCGTGGCCATCGTTCTGATCTCGCGCGAGTCGATGTTTGGTGTTCCATTACCTGAAGGATCCGCGCTGCCGGACATCGCACTCTATGTGATCGGTGCCATTATCGGAGCCGCCGGAGGGGTCATTCAATCGGCTAGCCGCACGATGATGGTACGTCAGGCCAATCCCGCCCGCATGACCGAAGCATTCGGGCTCTACGCTCTGGCAGGAAAAGCGACCAGTTTTCTGGCACCTTTGCTGATAGGTGTCACCACGTACGCGACAGGATCCCAACAATTGGGGGTCAGCCCGGTGATAGGACTTTTCCTACTCGGTTCTGTCTTGTTACTCTGGGTCAACCCAAACGGGAAACGGGCAGTGTCATGAAACGGTTTTCGCTTATCCTCGGTCTCGCCTTCCTTCTAAGCGCCTGTGGAGGCGATAGCGGACCGCGCAACGCCGAAACATCCGCCGCAATTTCGCCGCGTGTGACAGGTGTTCTCAGCACACGGCAAGCCAAACAGTTGTTCGGTGGTATGAACAACGCCTCCACACAATCACCGTCTGCCTATGGCAGCTACGCCAAAGGCTGCGCAGCAGGGCAAGTACAGCTCCCGGAAACTGGGCCTACTTGGCAGGCAATGCGTTTGTCGCGAAACCGCAACTGGGGATTGCCAATCACCGTTGATTTCATCCAAGATCTGTCACGTATCGCGGCACGGCAGCCGGGCTGGAACGGCCTCTATGTTGGAGACATAAGTCAACCGCGTGGTGGACCGATGCTCACAGGGCACGCCAGCCATCAGATCGGCCTTGATGCCGACATCTGGATGCGCCCAGCGGATCGTTTGAACCTGAGCGCGACAGAACGGGAAAACATTTCGTCGATCTCAATGCGGCGATCAAGCGGCGCATTTACCAACGACCAGTGGACGAAAGCGCATCACAACATCATCAAGGCAGCGGCCAGCGATCCTAGAGTTGCGCGCATCTTCGTTTTCCCCGGTGCCAAAGTCGCTATGTGCAATGCGGAAACCGGAGATCGCAGCTACCTCCGTAAGATCCGCCCTTGGTACGGCCATCATTATCACTTCCATGTACGACTCGCATGCCCGCGCGGCATGTCAGGTTGTGTGGATCAGGACGCCCCACCAAGAGGTGACGGCTGTGACGACGCACAGCAGTGGGTGAACAACATCCTCAATCCGCCGCCGCCAGATCCCAACGCACCGAAACCGACACCGCGTCGGGAACTCACGCTTGCCGATCTTCCCGCTCAATGCGCCACCGTTCTGTCGGCAAATTGATGCGTTTCGAGTCCTGACAGCGTTTTGGCCGAGGACAAACAGACGGCCCGGTTCCTATCGTCCTATCACTGGACAAAGGAGCGCGATGGCTTTGGCGGTTATTCCGGTATTTCTCTGACACCGAACGGTGCAGGTTTTGTTATTATCAGAGATCGGGCCCATCTGATCGAAGGCACCATTTTTAGACATGGCGATCGTATCATCGGAGTGCGCAGTTCGGAAATGGCCGCGCTGAACATACCCGACGACTTGTTTCTCGATCCTTCTGTGCAGGACACCGAAGGACTGGCGAAGGACAATCAGGGACGGCTCTATATCTCGGTCGAAAGCACCAATCGCGTTCTGTGCCGCAACATCACCGGGGTATGGACGGCACTTCCGGATCACCCCGCTCTCCGCGCCTTGCCGCATAATCAGGGACTAGAGGCGTTGGCCATTGATGGTGATGGTACTCTCTTTGCTCTGCCTGAGTTTTCCGAAAGCCTTCAGGTGCCCTTCCCGGTATTCCGCTATCGGCAGGGGAGCGGTTGGGATGTACCTATGTCGATCTCGCGCAACGAAGGTTTTCTTCCCGTTGGGGCCGATGTCGGGCCAGATGGCAAGCTTTACGTCCTCGAACGGGGGTTCAGCGGTTTTGGCTTCTCCTCTCGCGTCCGGCGGTTTGACTTTCTGAACGGTTATAGCTTCGATGGTGAAACGCTGCTGACCACGAAACCGCGGCGGCATGACAACCTTGAAGGCCTGTCTGTGTGGGCCGCAACAGACGGGACGCTGCGGCTGACGATGATCTCCGACGACAATTTCTTCTTCCTCCAGAAAACCGAGATCGTCGAATACGCCGTAAGCTAATCGCTTGTCTGCAAGACAACCACGCTATATTCAGCGCGCCATTCCCGCAAAAGGGAATCAAGTCCCCGCAACCTTGGCAAAACGGGAGTCACAATGACCCGCGCTCATATTCCTGGCATTATCGCCATGGCCCTCATCGTGTTGGCCTCAAACATCCTTGTACAGTTCCTGTTCGGGAATTGGCTGACATGGGGTGCATTCACCTATCCACTCGCTTTTCTTGTCACTGACCTGATGAACCGCATTTACGGGCCCAGCGCTGCACGCAAAGTGGTGTTCGCAGGCTTTATCGTAGGCGTCATTTGCTCTCTGATCGGTACACAAATCCAAGGCGAATTCGGTCCTCTGGTGACCCTGCGAATCGCCCTTGGTTCAGGCATCGCCTTCTTGACCGCGCAACTTCTCGACGTTGCGATCTTCGACAAGATGCGCGAAGGCGCGTGGTGGCGCGCTCCGTTGGCATCAACACTGATTGGTGCGTCCGTGGACACAGCCCTGTTTTTCAGCATCGCGTTCTCCGGCGCACTCAGCTTTATCGAACCGTCCAACGACGTCTCTTGGGCAGGGGAAATGCTTCCCATGCTGGGGTCCGGGCCTGTTGCGCCGCTGTGGGCTTCACTGGCGGTTGCAGATTGGATGGTTAAAATCGCACTTGCACTGCTGGCACTGATACCTTTTCGACTCATCGTTTTACGTTTTCGTGAAAAAGCGGCGCTGACGTAAGAAAACAGTTGCGCGATACGGAAAGCCTGTCACGCTGAAGATGCGTTTTATCAACAGCTGAAAGGAGGTGATCCAGTGTCGAGAGAGGTATTGGAGAGAGGTGTCGGAACAGTTCGAGAGGCACACATCTAGGGCAGCCCCTGGGTGATGAACCCGTCGAATTGGTGTGGAACCTAACCGGACCCCGCCTCCGTAAGTCTCGAAGGGTCGCCCGTGTGGCGACCCTTTTTGTATGAGCTAAGTGAATCGTGATGCTACAGATTTCAGACAAGATCAGCATTGAGGATTGGGAACTGACCGAACAGTTCATCCGCGCATCCGGTCCCGGCGGTCAAAACGTCAACAAGGTCTCGACCGCCGTTGAATTGAGGTTCGAGGCGGACCGATCGCCGAACCTAACCGGGCCAGTGAAAACTCGCTTGCGGAGGATCGCCGGGCGGAAATGGACCAAAGACGGGGCCATTGTCGTTCAGGTGGATGAAACCCGATCACAGGCACGAAATCGCGAAATCGCGCGGGAGCGGTTGAGGGAGATGATCGTTTCGGCACTGACCCCGCCGAAACGCAGGGTGCCCACTAAACCAACACTGGGATCAAAGAAGCGCAGGCTTAAAGAAAAGAAAGTACGCGGCGAGGTGAAATCGCTGCGCGGCAAGATCGATCCGGACAGCTGAACCAGACGAAACGGGCACGATGAGCAAACGATGTGTAAACATCATCCGATTGCTTTGACGCAAACGCCTCCGTTCAGAACCGATCCAACAAGCGTTCAAGATATTCGAGTTCTTCCTCGGGACGTTCACCCTCGCCTGACCGACGTCGAATCTCGTCCAGCAATTCACGTGCTCGACGGTACACATCCTCGCCCTGCAGCAGATTCTCGTTCGACCCGATCTGACCGTTTGTGCCAACATTCCGACCCAGAGGATCGCGCTGTTCACCGGGGTCTGCACCGTCTGCCATGCCTTGCTGGCCCTGCCCCTGTTGTTGCTGCTGCGCCATCGCCTCGCCTAAGTTACGCATACCTTCGCGCAGCGCTTCCATGGCCTCTGACTGGTTGTCGATTGCATCGGCAAGATCGTTTTCGCGCAGCGCGTCTTCGGCACCTTCCATCGCACCTTCGGCACGACCCAACGCCTCGCGGGCGGCATCGCCAGCTTCGGTGCCCGCTCCTGGTAGGCTTTGAGACTGACGGTTCAGTTCTTGGCGCAATGCGCGTTGCCGATCGGCAAGACTTTCCTGAAGGCTTTGGCCCTCGCCACTCTGTCCCTGTCCCGGTTGTTGTCCTTCGCCTTGCTGCTGTCCCTCACCTTGACCCTGTTGTTCACCTTGGCCCTGTTGCCCCGGCTGCTGACCTGGCTGTTGGCCTTGTTGGCCTTGCTGACCAGGGTTGAATTGCTCCTGCAAGTCACGGAACGCCTGATCTGACAGACCCTGCTGTTCGCGCAATGTCTCCGCCAGACCCTCCATTGCCTGTTCGCCGGGCGATTGACCTTGCTGGCCTTGGCCTTGCGTGACCTGCATGTTCTCCATCATCTGACGCAACTGTTCGAGCGCTTCCTGCGCCTCAGCCATGCGGCCTTGCTCCATCAGTTCCTGAATACGATCCATCATCTCTTGCAGGTCGTTTTGACTCATCTCCATCATATTCTGGTTCTGAGTCATCTCCTGATCGGGATTGTTCTGCTGATCCTGTTGCGCCTGACGCGACAGCTGCCGCAGGTAATCATCGGTCGCCTCGCGCAATTCTTGCATCAGTTCGGCAATTTCCTGATCCGACGCACCGTTGCGCATCGCTTCGGACAAGCGATCCTGAGCGCGTTGCAGCCGTTCCAAGGCATCTTCAAGATCGCCTTCTTCCAACCGGATCGCCAAATCCCACATCGCCTGTGTAATCTCGGCCTGCTGGTCGTCAGTCATCCTCACGCGTGACAAGGCCTCGACCCGACGCATGATCGTCCGCAGACGCAGAAAATCAGTGCTCGACCGGAATACATCATCAGGGCGATGCGATACGGCTCGCATAAGCAAAGCGACATCTGCCGCGTTGTCCCGGTTCCACAGCAACGACCGACGCAAGTCGATGATCGCACTGGCCATAGGATCAAAAAATCGACGACCGGGCAGGTCAATCACTTCGGGCAGCGCTTCCCCGATTTGGTCTGCTTCATCTGTCACGGTCAAGCTGATCGTAACAGGTAGATTAGCCCAAGGATGTTCCGAGAAATTGTCCACGAGGGTTTCGGTGAATTCCGACCGATCCCCGGCAATCGGCATTGGCAAGGGCAATTCGATAGTAGCGCGCGGCTCCGGTGCAATCCGAAGACCATAGCGGCGATCCACGTCAGTCAAAGCAAGCGTGATGCGCGCTGTCCCAGTTGTCACGGCGTAGTCGTCGTTGGCGGTGAAAGGTATTTGCGCTTCGCCTTCATAACTGACTTCGATCTCGCCATCGCGCACAACTTCCGGAGCACGATCCTGCGTTGCGACGATTTCCCAAGCGCGACCGCCCGGACCTTGGATCTCAATTTGTCCTGACCGTGTGACCATGAACTCCTGAGCGGTATTGGTGGACGCCTGAACAAGGTCTTCTGTTGTCGCGGTCGGGGATGCTTGGTTCGAGACCGTTTCCAAAACGCTGAGCACACCGACTTCGCCGTAGAACCGCAGCGTAACGCGGCTGCCCTCCGGAGTATCGAGCCGCGCGTCCCTGATGTCGTTAAGATAGATAGAGGGCCGACCGGTGTAACGCGGCGGCTCCAGCCAACCTTCCCAAGTCGGGCCAGAGGCCAGGTCCGATCCAGAGGGACCCATGGCGGACACAGTCTGAACCTTGAGAATCGACCCAAAAACTGCGGCGACAAGGAAGGCAAGGACCGCCACATAGCGAAGCGCAAAAGGGTCCGCTTTCGACACGCGTAGATCTGGTTCGGCTGCCTTGGCATCCTTCAATCGGGCTGCCATTCGCGCTTGGTGAGCGTTCCACACTGCCAAAGACTCAGGATCATTCGCACCAATCGCTTGGCTGTCCATGGCGGCTAGAATGGGGTTTCCCGGCAGCGTCGCATCCAACCGCGAAAGGGCAGACGCCTGTGACGGCCAATGGAACTTGCGCACGCCACGCACCAGTGCCCAGGCGATCGCCAGGGCGGACACCGCCAGCACAGCCCAAACCGCTTCCATGGAAAGATAGTCCTGCAGACCGAGCATGAGAAACGCCAACACGGCGAACAACACTGACCAGAGGGGCCAGAATGCGCGCACGATCACCTCTGCACCCATCCCCAAACGGGTCAGGACCAGCGGCCAACGCAACGCGGCATCAATCTCTTTGGGCAGGTCTTCCCGTGCGGTCATTCCGATCTCCCGGTTCGCTGACCGCAGGGGAATACCTCACAGCCATGGAGGAATGGTATCTCGGTTTATGATTTCGTCAAAGTCAGGACGCTGACGTATGACGGCGAATTGATCACCCTTTGCCAAAACTTCAGGCACAAGCGGGCGTGTGTTGTATTCGCTTGCCATAACCGCGCCGTAGGCACCGGCTGATCTAAAGGCAACAAGGTCACCAGCGGCAAGCGGTGGCATCATGCGATTCTTCGCGAACGTGTCGCCGGATTCGCAAACCGGACCCACGATGTCATAGGATTGTTGCTCAACCCCAGCGACCGGTTCGACTATCGGAACAATGTCATGATGCGCGTCATACATGGCAGGACGGATCAAGTCGTTCATCGCCCCGTCAAGGATCAGGAACTGCCGGCCCTCGCCCTGCTTTACATAAATCACCCGGCTCACGAGAATGCCCGCATTGCCCGCGATCAGACGGCCCGGTTCAATCTCGATCTCGCACCCAAGATGACCTACAGTGCGCTTGATCAAAGCGCCGTAGTCCGACGGCAAAGGCGGCGCCTCATTGGACCGCGTGTATGGAATGCCAAGGCCACCTCCAAGATCAAGCCGCCGAATGTTGTGCCCATCTGCGCGCAACTGTTCGGTCAGGTCTGCCACCTTGCGATAAGCCAACTCATACGGTTCCAGATCGGTCAGCTGAGAGCCAATATGAACGTCAATGCCGATGACGTCTATGCCAGGAAGTGCCGCTGCTTCAGCATAGACCGCCCGCGCTTTTGAGATCGGGATGCCAAACTTGTTCTCGGATTTTCCAGTCGCGATCTTGGCATGGGTTTTAGCATCGACATCCGGATTGACCCGCACCGTTATCGGCGCGGTCTTGCCCAGACTTGAAGCGACTTCGGAAATAACCAGAAGTTCCGGTTCACTTTCAACGTTGAACTGACGAATACCGCCTTCAAGCGCGGCCCGGATTTCCGCCCGTGTCTTGCCCACGCCGGAAAAGACGATCCGGTCACCGGGAACGCCTGCTGCCTTGGCCCGCGCATATTCGCCGCCAGACACCACGTCCATTCCTGCGCCCAGTTCGGCCAGCGTTTTCAGGATTGCCTGGTTCGAAGCAGCTTTCATAGCGTAGCAAACCATATGCTCCATACCATTCAACGCTTCGTCGAATAGCTGGTAATGCCGTGTAAGCGTTGCCGTGGAATACAGATAGAACGGCGTTCCTACTGCTGCAGCGATATCCGCAACGGACACATCCTCGGCGTAGAGTTCGCCATCACGATACAGAAAATGATCCACACCTGCCTCCAAATCAGACCGCGATGCAGTACCCCAGCCCAAGCCATTGCGCCACCCCCTGCAAAACGCGTCAGGATCGCGACCGTGTATCGTCGGTGAAGAAAATCAGACGATCGGGCGGGATCGTAGAAACAAGTACAACGGCAAACCGCAACTTACGCCGATGCAGTATGTTGCCGGGATCGCAATCAAAGCAGACCAGTTTCGGCGCACAACAACTTCCGCGATGATCCAGATCGTCAACGATACCGCCGCGATGGTCAGGTCCCACGTCAATCCAGTTGTTGCGTCACTGACATACCATGCGTCGATCATTTCACCGAGGTTCCAGCCATTCGCCTGAAACCACGACACGAAATAGTACATCGGATGAATGGCGCCCCAGACCGCTAGCGCAAGATAAACCCAGCGCATAGGCGTCATTAGAAACTTGCTCCCACTGTCACCGGACCAGAGCGGACTGTCACACCCGTGGATGTTTGGACGCCCGCACTTCCGACGGACACTGTGGTGTTGACCGATGGCGTGATCGGCGGGCCATCCGCGCCACAAGCCGCCAGCACAGCCAAACCCGTTATCAGCGCGGCGGTCTTCATCCCAAAATCTCTTTCCAGCGAGCAATCTGATCGCGCACACGCACCGGAGCCGTCCCACCATAGCTGGTGCGGCTGGCAACTGAATTATGCACACCCAACACCTCGAACACATCGGCGGTGATCGCTGCGTGGACCGATTGCATGTCTTCAAGGCTCAAATCGGGCAAATCACATCCCTTCTGCTCCGCCATCGCCACGAGAGACCCGGTCACGTGGTGCGCGTCCCGGAAAGGTAGGTCGAGCGTCCGCACAAGCCAGTCCGCAAGATCAGTCGCGGTGGAAAACCCGGCCGAGGCTGCCGCCTCAAGATTGGCGCGATTGCCCGTCATGTCCTTGACCATGCCCTCCATTGCGGCCAGCGCCAGCATCCAGTTGTCTGCCGCATCAAAGACCTGTTCCTTGTCTTCTTGCATGTCCTTGGAATAGGCCAGCGGGAGACCCTTCATCACCATCATTAGCGCAACATTCGCCCCAAAGATGCGCCCGATCTTGGCGCGAATCAGCTCTGCCGCATCAGGATTCTTCTTCTGCGGCATGATCGACGATCCGGTGGAGAACCGGTCAGAAAGGGTCACAAAGCGGAACTGGGCCGAGGACCAGATCACGAGCTCTTCGGCAAAACGGCTTAGGTGCATGGCGCTAATGCTGGCCACACCCAAGAATTCGAGCGCAAAATCCCTGTCGCTCACCGCATCAAGACTGTTGGCCATCGGGCGATCAAAGCCCAGCGCCTGTGCTGTCATCTCACGGTCGATCGGGAAAGACGTACCCGCCAGCGCAGCAGCACCCAAAGGCGATTCGTTCATACGTTTGCGGGCATCCTGCACGCGGGACAAATCGCGCGCGAACATCTCAACATACGCCATCATATGATGACCCCATGTGACCGGCTGCGCGGTTTGCAAATGCGTAAAGCCCGGCATGACCCAGTCGGCACCTGCTTCGGCTTGAGAAAGCAAGGCGCGCATCAATGCCTCAAGACCAGAGGCAGCGGCATCCAACTGATCCCGAACCCATAGGCGGAAATCGGTGGCAACCTGATCGTTGCGCGACCGACCCGTGTGAAGACGCCCGGCGGGCTCACCAATCACTTCTTTCAAACGCGCCTCCACATTCATGTGGATGTCTTCCAAGGCAGTCGAGAACGCAAATGACCCTGTTTCAATCTCTGACAATACGGTGAGCAAGCCTTCCCGCATCGCCTTTGCATCGCTAGGTGTTACGATACCTTGCGCCGCGAGCATTGCGGCGTGAGCCCTTGAACCAGCGATGTCCTGTGCTGCCATACGTTTATCAAACCCGATCGAGGCATTGATGGCCTCCATGATCGCGTCTGGACCGGCGGCAAAACGGCCACCCCACATTTGGTTCGAGGATTTGTCGGACATGGTCTTACCCCTTCGGAGGGAAAATGAAGAAAATTCTTGCCGCCATCCTCTATACGGGCCTCGTGACGCTTGCAAACCCAGCGCTGGCTGATCTCACCAAAGCCGAAGCAATACGCGAAGGTGATATGAAGAAGCTTACGTTCCACAGCGACGCACAACCTGCCGGAACAGCCGAGTTCACAACGTTTGATGGCGCACCCGTTTCGCTTGAACAGTATAAAGGTAAATGGGTCTTACTGAATTTCTGGGCCACATGGTGCGCGCCATGCCGCAAGGAAATGCCAATGCTGTCCGAACTTCAGACCGAATTCGGCGGCCCGGATTTCGATGTTGTGACGGTTGCCACCGGACGCAATCCACCTCCCGCGATGAAAGCCTTCTTCGACGAAATTGGTGTCGAAAACTTACCGCTCTACCGAGATCCAAAATCTGGGCTGGCACGGGAAATGGGAGTTCTGGGACTGCCGATCACTGTCATTCTGAACCCCGAAGGACAAGAGGTAGCCCGTATGCGCGGAGATGCCGACTGGGCCTCGGGCAATGCCAAAGACATCTTGCGCACGATCCTAGAGAAGGAAACTGCCAGCTGATTTGGGTACACAGTCAGCAGGGGCTTTGGACCTCGTTACTCACTTACTCACAGCACACGGAGCTTCACCTCGTCGAATGGTTGTAGCTGCCACTCGCGCCCCCGCGCGTGCCATAGTCAGTGATCAGGCCCAAAGCTCCTGTGCTGTATCGGCGTGATCCCAATGCGTCATGTTCCCGCGCGATGCGCAGTCCGTGAGCAACATGAGAGAGTGGACAATGTCAGAGACCTGACGCATGGACACACCTACGTTCGAGCCCCCGCCCGACAGGTCTGTTCTTGTCAGAAATGTGGCGAACCGCAAAGCCTTTTGCCTTATTTTCACAATCAGAGCCCCATTGCGAAAACAATCGTCCTTGGGACCCTAGTGTTCCCCGCCTGACATAGGATTCCCAACGCTGCTGCGTCGTGGCATGATTGGCGGATGAGACGCTCCGAC
>CANNCS010000107.1 GCA_947503115.1 uncultured Marivita sp. | reverse complement strand
GGGAACGCCGTGCGCTGGACGCGCTCGATGAAATCCGCGGAAACAGGTAAGAAGTGTCAGACTCGGAGCACTAGCGCCGCGATCGTTCGGCCCCGTTCACCCTTGGCAAAACGCCGCCACAGTTCCGGGCGGGCCATGTCCGGGCGCAGGTCGTCCATGTAGATCCCGTCTTGGCTAAGCAGGGTCAGCACGTCTTGCGCGGCTTGTACTAACTGGGCAGAGGGGCGACCCTTTAGCGCGCGGCGCAGTGCGGCAAAGCCTTCCTGATCCTCGGCGGTTTCGGGGAAATGCAGAGCGCGGATGAAGTCGGAGGTCGACAGCGGCGGGTGCAGGGCTTCTGCCGGGGTGCCCAAAGCCAGTGTGGGTTGGTCGCCGGCCTCTGGGTCGGGCGCTCCGGCTTGGACGGCGATCTGCGCGGCACGGGTCGATGTGAACATCGCCAGTGTGGTTTCGGCCTTCTTCTGGGCGTCCGCGATTTCTTCAAGCTTTTTCACAATGGACGGATGTGGTGCTTGATCGCGCCCGCCGGCCTGACTTTGCGTGATGTACGCGTGGCGAATCGCGTCAATGGCGGTTTGCAGTCGCGCACTTTCCTCGCGCATGATGCGTGACGATCGCGCGCCTATGGCGGCGACCCAGATCATGCCCACGGGAAAGAAAATCACCATCAGCGTCAGCAGAAAGCGCACCCCATCCGCACCGTTGTTGCCCGAAATCAGGAAAAACGCCCCCGAGATCAACAGCCAGATCACGCTGAGCGCCGCTGCGGTCAGTTCGATTCCGCTTAACCCACGCGTCACGTCGCCGGGGCGTGCCGGGATCGGGTTGGGGTTAGGGCGTGGATCTTTTTGCTGTGTCATGGCGGGGGTCCGACCCATCAGATGTATTCGATCTTCAGCACTTCGTAGGATTTGTCGCCACCCGGTGTGCGGACCTCGACACTGTCGCCTTCGTCTTTGCTGATCAGTGCGCGGGCGATGGGTGATTTGATGTTAAGAAGGCCTTTTTCGATATTGGCTTCGTGTTCGCCGACGATCTGCCAAGTCTTTTCCTCGTCCGTGTCTTCGTCGACCAGCGTCACGGTCGCACCGAACTTGATCGAACCAGAAAGTTTGGTTGGGTCGATCACCTCGACAAGGCTCAGCACGCCTTCGAGTTCTTTGATGCGGCCTTCGATAAAACCCTGCTTTTCGCGGGCCGAATGGTACTCCGCGTTTTCCTTGAGGTCGCCCAGTTCGCGCGCCTCGGCGATCGCCTTGATCACGGCAGGACGCTCTTCTGATTTGAGCATTTTCAATTCGGCTTCCAGCGCGGCGTGGCCCGCGCGGGTCATTGGTAGCTTTTCCATGGGGCGGTTCCCTCTTGGTCAGCAGAGCGAAAAACTCTGGCGCCGTGTCACGTTGGCGCGGTCTAATCATGTCATTTGCGTTGGCGCAACAGTGACCTGACCCGCCAACGAAACGCAAGAGGCGTTGAACCGGGTTGGCGGGGTGTGGCGCATTAAAATGCAGCAATTCCCTTGGAATCCGGGCTGTAACGCGGTGTCGCAATTGACCGATCTTGACCTGCACGTTACGTGACCCAGCAGGTTTTTGGTACGTGACTTTCAGGAAAGAGCCCGACATGAGCGAACATACGCGCGAAGCGATGGAATACGATGTTGTGATCGTCGGCGCAGGCCCGGCTGGTCTGTCTGCCGCGATCCGGTTGAAACAGTTGGACGCGGAGTTGGACGTCGTCGTTCTGGAAAAGGGTTCAGAAGTAGGTGCGCACATTCTTTCTGGTGCCGTGCTTGATCCTTGCGGTCTTGATGCTCTGATCCCCGACTGGAAAGAAAAAGGTGCGCCGCTTAATGTTCCAGTGAAGGATGACAATTTCTACGTGCTGGGCGAAGCGGGCCAGATCCGCATCCCCAACTGGCCGATGCCGCCGCTGATGAACAACCACGGCAACTACATCGTGTCGATGGGCAATGTCTGCCGCTGGATGGCTGAGCAGGCCGAAGAGCTGGGCGTCGAGATTTTTCCGGGCATGGCCTGTTCCGAAATCGTCTATGGTGACGACGGCGAAG
Organism: uncultured Marivita sp.; assembly: GCA_947503115.1. GTDB lineage: Bacteria > Pseudomonadota > Alphaproteobacteria > Rhodobacterales > Rhodobacteraceae > Marivita. Next base: position 14,739 of record CANNCS010000107.1, on the reverse strand, counting down.
TCAAAGGCGTGGTTGCAGGTGAATTCGGCAAGAATGCCGATGGCACACCGGGGCCGGGCTATGAGCCAGGGATGGAACTGCACGGCAAGTACGTCTTTTTGGGCGAAGGTGTGCGCGGAAGCCTCGCCAAGGAAGTGATCGCCAAATACGACTTGTCGAATGGCAAGGAGCCGCAGAAATTCGGCCTTGGCATGAAGGAAATCTGGGAGATCGACCCCGACAAGCACCGCGAAGGCTCTGTCACCCATACGATGGGCTGGCCGCTTGGGTCGAACGCGGGCGGTGGGTCGTTCATCTACCACCTCGACAACAATCAGGTCTATGTCGGCTTCGTGGTTCACCTGAACTACGAAAACCCGCACCTGTACCCCTACATGGAATTCCAGCGTTTCAAACATCACCCGATGGTGGCCGAGCTGCTCAAGGGCGGCAAGCGTGTGGCTTACGGGGCGCGGGCGATTTCCGAAGGCGGTTACCAGTCGATGCCCAAGATGGTCGCTCCGGGTGTGGCGCTGCTTGGGTGTTCGGTCGGTATGGTCAACGTGCCGCGTATCAAGGGCAACCACAACGCGATGCTGTCGGGCAAAGCCGCTGCTGAGGCGGCCTATGCCGCCATTCAAGACGGACGTGCGTCTGACGAACTGTCGTCCTACGAAACCGAAGTTCGCGACGGCGCCATCGGCACCGATCTCAAGAAGGTTCGTAACGTCAAGCCGCTCTGGTCCAAGCGCGGTCTGGTTGCGTCGCTCACCGTTGGCGGTTTCGACATGTGGACCAACACGTTGGGCTTCTCGCTTCTGGGCACTCTGGGCCACGGCAAATCTGACGCCGAAGCAACGGGTGAAGCAAAGAACTTCAAGCCGATCGACTATCCCAAGCCGGATGGCAAACTGTCCTTCGACCGCCTGACCAACGTGTCTTTCGCGGCCACCAACCACGAGGAAAGCCAACCTGCGCACCTGAAGCTCAAGGATGCGTCGATTCCTGTGTCGGTGAACCTGCCGAAGTTCGCGGGGCCGTCTGCGCGGTACTGTCCGGCAGGCGTCTACGAATTTGTGAAGGATGAGAACGGATCAGACAAATTCGTCATCAATTTCCAGAACTGCGTCCACTGTAAAACCTGTGATATCAAGGACCCAAGCCAAAATATCAACTGGACGGTGCCACAAGGCGGAGACGGACCAAACTACCCAAATATGTAAATCAGGAAGGCCGGGCCAACGCCCGGCCTTTTGCGTTGGTTGCGTGTGTCTGATCGCCGCGCTACGTTTTGCCAAATTCGCCTTTTTCAAGGAGAAAGACATGGCGCAATCGAGCATGAAACGGCTTCTGGGGTCAGCGGCGTTGGCGCTTTGCCTCATGACCCCAGGCGGTGTATTCGCCAACAGTCTGGCAGGGGATTACCTTGCTGGTCGGCAAGCCAGTTTCGATGGGGATATTCAAGCAGCCGCGTCCTATTACGGGCAAGCGGTGATGTTTGATCCAGAGAACCCGGTGATCCTCGAACGGGCGGCATTGGCAGAGATTTCGCTGGGCGATGTCGAGCGTGCTGCGGCACTTGCGAACAAGATGGTCAATGATGGGCATCGCAGCCAGGTTGCCCATATGGCGATTGTGGCACAGCTTTCGGCGGCCGAGGATTACGATGCGCTGATGGCGCAGGTGAATGATGACCGGGGTGTCGGGCCGTTGGTCGATGGGTTGCTGCTTGCGTGGTCGAAGCTTGGCACGGGCGACATGTCGGCAGCCCTTGTGCAGTTCGACGACCTTGCCAAACAGCAAGGCTTGCGCAATTTCGCCATGTATCACAAGGCTCTGGCGCTGGCGTCAGTTGGCGATTTTGAAAGCTCTGCCACAATCCTCGAAAACGCGGGCACGGGTGGGATGCAGCTGACCCGGCGCGGTGTCATGGCGCATGTCGAAGTGCTTAGCCAACTTGACCGCGACGAAGATGCGCTGACTCTCATCGAGACAGCCTTTGGTTCCGATCTGGACCCAGGATTGAGCCTGTTGCGCGAGGCGTTGGAAGCGGGCAATACACTTCCCTTCACCCACATCAAGGGCGCGCGGGATGGCTTGGCCGAGGTTTTTTACACATTGGCCGCCGCTTTGGCGAACGAGGCGAATGACGAATTCACCCTGCTTTACACGCGGGTGGCAGAATATCTGCGCCCCGATCATATCGATGCCATTCTGCTGACGGCCAGCCTTCTGGACGACATGGGCCAGTCAGAGCTTGCCGTGAAAGCCTACGCCCAGGTGCCCGAAGACCATCCCGCCTATCATGCCGCTGAACTGGGTCGTGCCGCTGCCTTGCGTGACAGCGATAAAACCGACGCGGCGGTTGAAGTGCTGCAACGTCTGGCCAAGACCCATGGTGATCAGCCCATCGTTCATTCGACGCTGGGTGATACGATGAGGCAGCTCGAACGGTACGAGGAAGCGAATGAAGCCTACACACAGGCGCTGGGTCTGTTCGAGGTGGAAACCCAAGGTCAATGGTTCCTGCATTACGCGCGGGCCATTTGCCATGAGCGGTTGGGGGAATGGGAAGCGGCCGAGGCCGATTTCCGGGCAGCTTTGGAGTTGAACCCAGAGCAGCCGCAGGTGTTGAATTACCTTGGTTATTCGCTGGTCGAGAAACAGATCAAGCTGGACGAGGCGCTCGACATGATCCAACGCGCGGCTGCGGCGCGGCCTGACAGTGGCTATATCATCGACAGCCTTGGGTGGATTCTTTACCGCCTTGGCCGTTACGAAGAAGCTGTGGGTCATATGGAGCGTGCCGCCGAATTGATGCCGGTTGATCCCATCGTCAACGACCATCTGGGCGATGTGTACTGGGCCGTAGGCCGCAAGACCGAAGCGCGTTTCCAGTGGCGTAGGGCGTTGTCGTTTGTCGTCTATGGCAGCACTGCCGAAGAGCTGGACGCTGACCGCATCCGGGCCAAGCTGGATGTCGGGCTGGATCAGGTGCTGGCCGAAGAAGGCGCGCCGCCGTTGCAGGTGGCGAATGACATCAGCGACTGAATTCGCTCCGGCCAAGATCAATCTCGCTCTGCACGTCACAGGCCAACAGGCAAACGGCTATCATGTACTTGATTCACTGGTGGTCTTTGCGGATGTGGGCGACGTTCTGTCGGTTCTGCCCACGGCGCAAACGTCTTTGACAGTGGGCGGGCCCTTTGCCGAGGGTGTACCCGAGGACGCCGACAATCTTGTCTGGAAAGCGTTGGATCGGGCTGGTGTAACTGCGAAGGTATCTTTGACCAAGAACTTGCCTCATGGCGCTGGGATTGGGGGTGGATCATCCGATGCTGCTGCAATCCTGCGGGTGATCAAACGGCCTGACTTGGCGCTTGATCTTGGGGCGGATGTGCCGGTGTGCCTGGGCAGTGCACCACAGCGAATGCAGGGCATTGGGGATATCCTGACTGCCGTACCAGATTTCCCAGCATTCTGGCTGGTGCTGGTTAACCCCGGTGCGCATGTTCCGACGGTAGACGTGTTCAACGCGCTATCGTCCAAACAGAACCCTGAAATGGATGCGATGCCAGAGGATGGCGACTGGCTGGGCTGGCTGGCTGCGCAGCGCAATGATTTGCAAGAACCTGCCTGCACCTATGCCCCTGTGGTCGCCGAAGCTCTTATGGCACTTGGTGATGCCAGCCTCACACGCATGTCCGGGTCGGGATCGACCTGTTTTGGAGTATACCCGGATCAGTCATCAGCCCGTGCGGCGCAGGCCCGCATCTCAGGCGCTTATCCTGACTGGTGGGTAGTCGCCACGCAGACCTACGGCGCAGTGGTTAGTTGACCCGCGCCACCACGTATTCCGCTAAATCCTCAAGCATGTCACGGATCGGGTGCGCAGGCAGGTTCGCCAAGGCGGCGCGGGCTTTGGCGATCCAGTCATTGGCTTCGGCGCGCGTGGACTCGAGCGTGCCATGCTTGTTCAAAAGAGCAATCGCGTGCTCGAGATCGCCATCTTCTTGGCGGCCTTTCTCGATGGTGCGTTTCCAGAAGTCGCGCTCTTCGTCGTCGCCAATGGCAACAGCCTTGATCACAGGCAGCGTCAGCTTGCGTTCGCGGAAGTCGTCACCAACATTCTTGCCGGTCGCATCTGATCCCCAGTAATCCAACAGGTCGTCGACGATCTGGAACGCAATACCCAGAGCATCGCCAAAGACGAACAGGGCCTTGATCTGTGCTTCGTTCATGTCTGCAATCACGCCGCCCACTTCGGTCGCCGCTGAGAACAGCGCCGCCGTCTTGCCGCGTACCACTTGCAGGTAAATCTCTTCCGTCGTGCGCAGATCCTGCGCCGCCGTCATTTGCAACACCTCGCCCTCGGCAATCGTCGCCGCCGCATTGGACAGGATGCGCAATACACGGATGTTGTTGGTTTCAGTCATCAACTGGAACGACCGCGCAAACAGGTAATCGCCGACCAGCACACTGGATTTGTTGTCCCAGAGAAGGTTCGCTGTTGGCCGACCACGCCGCTTTTCGCTTTCGTCCACCACGTCGTCATGCAGCAGTGTCGCCGTGTGGATGAACTCTACCGTTGCGGCCAGCTTGATGTGGTTGTCGCCCTCGTAGCCACACATCCGTGCCGCGGCGAGCGTTAGCATCGGGCGCAGTCGCTTGCCCCCGGCCTCGACCAGATGCGCGGTCACTTCGGGAATGCGCGGCGCATGTTCCGACGCCATGCGGGTGCGGATCAGGGTGTTCACCTCGGCCATATCGTCTGACAGGGCTTCGGCCAGCCGATCATGCGGTTTTTGAGTATGTTTATCCAACATCATCACCATTCCTTTAGGAAGGCTCGACAAAGCGGCCCGGGTGTCCCTACATCATGGTCATGGAAGAGCTTCTACGCACCAATGACATTACACTGATACCGCTCGCCCGAGCCGTGCTTGAGGACGAGGGTATAGACAGCTTTGAATTGGACGTAAACATGAGCATCCTCGAAGGTTCGATCGGCATTTTGCCACGGCGCCTCATGGTCCGAAGTGACGAACTTGACGATGCAAGACGTGTTTTGCGCGAATACGGTGTCAAGTTTGAGGGCTGACCCCTTTACGGGGGGCGAATTAACCCGCGACGACTTTCTCGGTGGGGCGGTTCGCGTGTGGCAGCCAAGGGAAGGCTATCGCGCGGGGATAGATCCCGTGCTGTTGGCTGCGTCGATCCCGGCACAGGCGGGTGAAACCGTGCTTGAGCTTGGTTGCGGCGGGGGGGCGGCTTTGGCCTGTCTGGCCACGCGGGTGTCCGGCATCACCTGCACAGGTGTCGAGATGCAACCTGCCTATGCCGCGTTGGCGCAGCGCAATTTGGATGACAATGCGCTGGCTGGAACTGTCCATTGTGCCGACCTGTCCAACTTGCCTGCCGATGTGAAGTCCCAGCGTTTCGATCATGTGATCGCCAACCCGCCCTATTTCGAAGATTTCCGCGCGGTTGCAGCGCGGTCGCAAGAGCGCGCGGTGTCCCGTTCCGGCGCGTTGCCTCTTGAGAAATGGGTGAGCGTCGCGTCCAAGAGACTAAAGCCTGGAGGGGTTGCCACATTCATCCAGCGGGCTGATCGTTTGCCCGAACTGATGAGCGCGTTCTTTGCCTGTCTGGGTGCGCTAGAGCTATGGCCAATCCACCCGCGCAGCGCTCGACCTGCCCGGCTGGTGCTGTTGCGCGGGCGAAAAGAGCGTAAGGCCGCGTTTGTGTCGCACCCGCCACTTGTGCTGCACCGCGGCGAAATTCACGAAAAAGACGCTGATTCGTACACCGATCTGGTATCGCGCGTCCTGCGGTCTGCGAACGCGCTGCCGTTTCCAGTTCAAAATCGGCGCTAAAGCGCCCTCGTCAGCCATAATTCACCAACCATGCGCATGCAGCGTGACAGAATTGTAAAACTGTGATCGACTGAAGATCCAATCAGTCACAGGAGGACTTCATGAGCTTGACTTCACATCTTCAGGAACTGAAGCGGAAGCATCAAACCCTCTCTGAAGAGGTCGAACAGGCCCAACGCGCGCCAGGAACGGATGACCTGACGATCGCGTCCCTCAAAAAGCAGAAACTTCGACTAAAAGAAGAAATTGAACGTCTCTCGTAATTAGCGCAAGCCCGGGTCTCCCCCCGGGCTTTTTCATATCTGATCGACCGGAATCAGCTGCTTATTCGGCAGCTGTTCCACCAGCGCACCTATCTTTGTATCGAGCCAATCCGAAAACGCCGCGACCTGCGGTTTTTTCTCGTGTCCCACTGGGCAGACAAAGCGGTAATGTGCGTTCGTCGACAACGCGATGTCGAATGGTGCCACCAGTTGCCCATCGCGCAATGCCCCCGCCGCCAGCGTGCTGCGGGCCATGACGACACCACCCCCCGACAGCGCCGCATCCACGGCGTGGTCAGCGTGGCTGAAATGCGATCCGGTCAGTTTTGGCGGAGTGATCCCGTTTGCCCGGAACCATTGTGCCCAGTCTGCGCGGGGCCGCAGGAAATCGACGCTGTCGTCAAAGATCAATGGTGCGGCGCACAGTTTTTCAGGTGTGTCGTACACCTTGGCCAGAGCAGGTGTCATCATGGGTGCGAACCAGTCCCGCATCAGCACACGGGAATAGAACCCTTCGTCAGGTCCATAGCCAAAGCGAACTGCGGCATCGATGTCGTCACGAACAAAATCTACCAGACGCAAACTGGCCGAGAACCGCAGATCGATATCTGGGTGCGCCTGCGCGAATTCGAACAGACGCGGGGCCAGCACCTTGGCGGTGAAGGCCGGGCCTGCAGTCACGGTCAGGATGTTTGACTGTGCTTTTCTCCGGGCTGATCGCCACGCGTTCAGAATAAGATCGAACCCTTCTTGCACGCCGGACTGCAGGGCCACGCCCTCTGGAGTGAGTTCTACCGCGCGGTTCAGGCGGCGAAACACAGGAACGCCTAGATGTTCCTCAAGCGACTTGATCTGAAAGGACAACGCGGCAGGGGTCACATGTAACTCTGCAGCTGCTTGCGCAAAGGACATGTGACGCGCCGCCGCTTCAAAGGCGCGCAGGGCGGTAAGTGGGGGTAGGCGGTCGCTCATATTCACATAAGTAAAACTTAACTGAACTGATGAAAAGTCTCGTTTGTGGCATTCAAAGAAAGAATCCACATTAGGAACAGTTAAATTTTGCAAATGTGAGGAACGACACATGTTTGAATATGCCAAAGACGCCCGCCACCGCGACGCCATCCGCGCAGCACACGAAGCCCGGAGCGACATGATGCGCAGCTTTTTGCGCGCCTTGTTTCGCTGATGGTCAAAGTACTAAAGTTCGAAAACAGAACGCCTCCGCACCAGATTTGGCCGGGGGCGTTTTCAGTTCAGAGCATGTTGGCCTGAATGGCTGACAGCTCGGATTGCACCAATTCGTGTCCGCCGGGGTGCCAGTGTTCGGCCACGATGGCACCTTGCGCACGCAGGTAGGCGGCCAGGGACCGGGTTAACGGTGCAGGGCAAATCGGATCGCGTTCACCGGCTGTGATAAGCCAGCGGGTTGTCGCCAAGCCGGGCTGCGGCGCCAAGGCCCAAGGAATGAGCGGGTGCATTGCGATCACATCTGTAAATAGGTGTGGTTCTTCGAACGCCACAGCCGCTGCAATATTCGCGCCGTTGGAATAGCCTAAGGCAATCACGCGCGTTGGTCCTGCTTCGGTGATCTTGGGCTGGACAAAACCCGCCATCGCCGCGCGCCGTTTCGCCAGATCGTTCATGTCATACACGCCTTCGCTGGTGCGTCGGAAAAAGCGGTTCATCCCGTGTTCCGACACGTCGCCGCGCGGCGATACAACATGCGCCTCCGGCCAAAGTTGTTCGGCCAGCCCGTGAAACTGTGTTTCGTCGCCGCCTGTGCCGTGGAAGGTGAACACCAAAGGCGCGCCGGGCGTACCCTTGGTGTCGCGGGTGATGTAGTCAGTCAACGATCGGCTCCAGGTACTTTTCCTCAAGAGCTTGGCGCAGGTGCTCATGGTGCGACGGCAGCTTGAGCGCTTCGCCCAGATGTGCCGTGTCTTCGTCGCGGTCAAATCCCGGCTCATTGGTCGCCACTTCGAACAACACACCGCCCGGTGTGCGGAAGTAGATCGCGTAGAAGTAATCGCGGTCGATCACTGGGGTCACTTGATAGCCCGTGTCCATCAGTGCCTTGCGCACCTCAAGCTGCTTTTCCCGGTTGTCGACCGAAAATGCGATATGGTGGACTGATCCGGCTCCCTGATCCGCGCTGGGTGCGTTGACCTGCGTGATGTCGATCACGTTGGCCTCGTTGCCGTTGGGAACGTGAAAACGGGTCACGTTATCCTGACGGTCCATTTCCTCGTAGCCCATGTATTTTAACAGCTCAGCACTGCCGCCGGCATCGCGCAGGCGCATGTCGGCGCTGTGAAAGCCGCGAATTGCGGCGTCTGCTGGGACGCCATTATTCGTCCACGGATCGCGGGCATCGTCATCTGTTTCCACCAGAACGAACCCATCGCCATCCGGCCCATCAAAGCGCAGGCGGGATTCCCCGAAGGTTGTCTCTGTCTGCATGTTCTTTACGTCGAACGTCGCCAGACGTTCCTGCCAATAGGGCAGGCTTCCGTTGGGCACGGCAAAGCCGGTGATCCCCACTTCGCCCGTGCCGGGGCGACCGCGGCGCGCGTTCGGAAAAGGAAAATAGGTCATCACGGTGCCGGGAGTACCGGCCTCGTCGCCATAGTACAGATGGTAAACTTCGGGCGCGTCGAAATTGACCGTCTTTTTGATCCGGCGCAGGCCGAGTGTCTTGGTAAAGAAATCGTTGTTAGACTGTGCCCCACTCGCGATCGAGGTCACGTGATGCAGTCCGTTGATCTGATTGATCATGCCGGGTCTCCCAATAGTCCGAGTTTCTGTTGGGATCAGTATCTAGCTCCAATACAACGCACATAAATACCCGTTAGCGCGCCAATTTTGTGCAATTTCGCACCTAAGCGCGGCGAGACGCAAGTGCCGCAATCCCCGCTCCGATGGTGATCAACACTGCCGCTGCCACCAATTGCCACGAGGATTCGGCAAAGCCTGCCACGATCAAGACCAGCGTCGACAATAAGGGCGCGGCATAGCTTGCGACACCCAATACCTGAATATCACCCTTTTTGACGCCGATGTCCCAGACGTAAAAAGCAAGTCCGACGGGACCAAGCCCAAGCGCGGCCACCGACACCCAGCCGAATCCGCTGTTGGGCCAGACCGTCGTTTCAAATGCCAGATGCGCAGGCACGGACAAGAGCGCGGTCAGGACACAAAACACCGCCACCGCTTCGGTCGGCGTTGTGCCAAGGCGGCGCGACAGCACGGAATAACTGCTCCAAGTCAGCGCACAGAAGCCGGCAAGGATCAGGCCCGGAGTGGCCGATGCCTCAAAGCTGAAGCCATTGCGCAGCACGATCAGCGCCGCCCCTGCAAAAGACACCAACGCCCCGACGACATGCCCGAGCCGCAGCTGTTCTCCTGGCAAGAGCCCGGAAAACAGAACGATAAACAAAGGCCAGAGATAGGCGATTAACCCCGCTTCGGCAGGTGGTGCCAGGCGCAACGCGGAATAATAGAGCGCGTGATAGCCGAACAGACCGACTGTCCCGAATGCGTACACTGTCCAGGGGATCTCCCGCAGTACCGACACCCGACCGCGCACCAATAGCCAGATCACGCCAACCGAACCGCCGATAGCAAAGGTCAGCGCGTTAAGCAGGAAGGGCGGGACCGGTGCTGATCCCGCGGTGAACAACGCCAGAAGAGCCCAAAGCAGGACAGCGATAAATCCGATACTGGTGGCGGTGGCGCGGGTCATGGGTCCCAATATTCCGAGCCTTGGAAAAAGAAAAGGCCCGCGTAACAAGCGGGCCCTTCCAATAAACAAAAAGCGTGGTTCAGACGAAGAACTGCGCTCCGTTGGCCGAGATGGTCGAACCATTGATGAAGCCCGACTGCTCGGATGCAAGGAACGCCACGCAGCGTGCGATTTCCTCGGGCTCGCCCAGACGGCCTGCCGGGATACCGGAGACGATCTTCTGGCGCACCTCTTCGGGGATCGCCATGACCATTTCGGTGGCGATGTAGCCGGGGCAGATCGCATTCGCAGTGATACCTGCGCGCGCGCCTTCCTGTGCCAGCGACTTGACGATGCCCAGATCGCCCGCCTTGGTCGCAGCATAGTTCACCTGACCAAACTGGCCTTTCTGACCGTTGATCGAAGAAATGACGATCACGCGGCCGAACTTGCGCTCGCGCATGCCGGGCCAGACGGGGTGAACGGTGTTGAACACACCGGTGAGGTTGGTGTCGATCACCTCTTTCCACGCCTCGGGGGTCATTTTGTGGAACGGCGCATCGCGGGTGATGCCCGCGTTTGCGACAACCACGTCGATCGGGCCCAGATCGGCCTCAACCTGCGCGATACCAGCTTTGGACGCGTCGTAGTCGGCCACGTTCCACTTGTAGGTTTTGATGCCGGTCGCTTCGGTGAAGGCAGCGGCCTTCTCATCGTTGCCAGCATAGGTTGCGGCCACTTCATAGCCTTCGGCCTTGAGCGTCTTAGAAATGGCTTCGCCGATGCCGCGGCTGCCGCCGGTGACGAGTGCTACACGTGCCATGGTTGTCTCCTCTTGGGTGTTCTGACTTGGTAAGGTTGTTATACTTGTGGTCGGTGTTGCGCAACATTATTGCGCAACGGTTTTCGCCTTGCGAAAAAAAACTACGAAAAAGGGGCGCACACGGCGCCCCTGTTCGTCGCCTCGGATGGAATGGATCAGGGGCGCTCGACGCAGAGCGCCACGCCCATGCCGCCACCGATGCAAAGGGTTGCAAGACCCTTCTTGGCATCACGACGCTGCATTTCGAACAACAGTGTGTTCAGAACGCGTGCGCCCGACGCGCCAATCGGATGACCAATGGCAATAGCGCCGCCGTTCACGTTCACGATCGCCGGATCCCAACCCATGTCCTTGTTCACGGCACAGGCCTGTGCGGCAAAGGCTTCGTTCGCCTCGACGAAGTCGAGGTCGCCAACCGACCAGCCTGCTTTGTCCAACGCTTTGCGCGACGCGTAGATCGGGCCAACGCCCATGATCGACGGGTCCAGACCAGCGGTCGCGTAAGACGCGATGCGGGCCATCGGCGTGATGCCGCGCTTCTGGGCGTTTTCTTCGCTCATCAGTAGAACGCCGGCCGCGCCGTCGTTCAGACCCGAGGCGTTAGCGGCTGTAACCGAACCATCCTTGGTGAAGGCCGGACGCAGTTTCTGCATCGCTTCAATGGTTGCGCCGTGACGGATGTATTCGTCTTTGTCGACCACGATGTCGCCCTTGCGGGTCTTGATGGTGTAGGCGATCACTTCGTCGTCGAACTTGCCCGCTTTCAGGGCAGCTTCGGCTTTGTTTTGCGACGCAACGGCGAATTCGTCCTGCTGTTCACGGCTGATCTGCCATTTTTCAGCGACGTTTTCAGCGGTCTGACCCATGTGGTAGCCATTGAAGGCATCCCACAGGCCGTCGCGGATCATGGTGTCGATATACTTCATATCGCCCATCTTGTGACCCTGACGCAGGTTTGCAGCGTGGGGCGACATGGACATGTTTTCCTGACCACCGGCACAGACAACGTCGGCATCGCCCAGCATGATGTGCTGCGCGCCCAATGCGACGGCGCGGAGGCCCGAACCACAAACTTGGTTGATGCTCCAAGCTGCGCCTTCCTGCGGAAGACCGGCATTGATATGTGCCTGACGCGCCGGGTTCTGGCCCTGCGCCGCGGTCAAGACCTGACCGAGGATGGTCTCGGAAACGGCCTCTTTCTCGATGCCGGCCCGTTCGACCAGCGCGTTGAGAACTGCAGAGCCCAGATCATGTGCGGGTGTGTTTGCGAAAGAGCCGCCGAACGACCCAACGGCCGTACGTGCGGCGGATGCGATAACGACGTTGGTCATTTGTCCCTCCACCAAAGTCCTGGCCCAAGAGTGATTCCGCAGGGATTATCGCGCAAGTGCGCCCACGGCCTCAGACCCATTCTCGCGCTCTCGTAAAGCACTGGTGGACATTCGCATACCGGACAGGGTGTCTCAGGCCATTTGTGCATGGCGGAATTGACCTGGGGGCATGACGCAGGGTCGCATTAGGTTAATACGTTTAATGTAGCGCCTCGTTGGTTTTGATCGTGTGCCAGGGCGGCGACACCGTGGGCGCGCCAAAGTAGTACCCTTGCAAGAAATCGACACCCAGTTGGCCTAGCATGTGAGCGTCCGGTGCCGATTCGACGAATTCGGCAACAGTGAACATGTCGAACTGCTGCGCGATGGCGATAATCGCACGCGTCAGGACTTGGTTGTCCGGGTCGGTTGCAATGCCGCGAATGAACTGCCCGTCTAGTTTGAGGATATCGAACTGAAACTCCCGCAGGTATCGCAGGGCAGTGTAGCCTGCGCCGAAATCATCCAGTGCGAAACTAATGCCCAGTTTTTGCAAGTCGCGCATTGCTTGTACCACCAGTTCAGGCACCAGCATCGCGGACGCCTCGGTGATTTCGAGAATCAGGCGTTCGGCCGCCGTCGGATCCCGCGCCAAGCCTCGTTCCAGCACTTTGCGCCATTTTGGGTAGCCGATTGACCGAGCCGAGAGATTGATCGCTAGTCGTAGCCCGGGGTTTTGCGTCAGGGTCCGCAGTCCGTTTTCCAGTGATAGACAGTCAAGAAGCCGCCCGCTTTCCCGTTCTTCGATGCTTTCAATGAATTGCCCAGCGGGAATAATGCGGCCGGTGGGATCGGTGACGCGGATCAAACCTTCATAAAAGGCGATGTGCCCCTGTTCCTGCGCCTGTACAACAGGCTGGAAGGCAAGCCGTACTTCGCGGTGGCGCACCGCCTCTTCGACAATGTGCAGGATGTTCTGGTCGCGTTGCTGTGCGGCTGTATCAAGCGGCGATGGTCCAAGTGTTCTGCGTATTGCCCGATGTGGCACGGCGCGCCCCCCCCTGTGATGGCTCACCAGAGTTTCCATCAAAGGCCTTAAACAAGGCTTAAAGCGCGCAAGGCATTCGTCTGTTGACTCTGTCGGGCGCGACCGTATAAGCGCGGCTTCATTGGTGTTGGTGGCCCCCGCAAGGGGATGCCTGTCATGGGTCTTAACCCCAAGAGGACAACGCCCTTCATAGTCGCCCATCTGGGCGTCGTACCAAGAAGGAGATCAGCCGTGACAAAACGCACGTCTGCCAAGTACAAAATTGACCGCCGGATGGGTGAAAACATCTGGGGTCGTCCGAAATCCCCCGTCAACCGTCGTGAATATGGCCCCGGCCAGCACGGTCAGCGCCGTAAGGGCAAGATGTCCGACTTCGGCCTGCAGCTCCGCGCCAAGCAGAAGCTCAAAGGCTACTACGGCGACCTGACAGAAAAGCAGTTCCGCCGCATCTTCTCCGAAGCAGAGCGTCTGCGCGGTGACACCGGCGAACAGCTGATTGGTCTGCTCGAGCGTCGTCTGGACGCGGTTGTCTACCGCGCCAAGTTCGTTGCAACGATCTTTGCTGCACGCCAGTTCGTGAACCACGGCCACGTGACCGTCAACGGTCAGCGCGTCAACATCCCGTCCTACCGCGTAAAGGAAGGCGACGTGATTGAGGTCCGCGACAAGTCCAAGCAGATCGCAGTTGTTCTCGAAGCAACTCAGCTGCCCGAGCGTGATGTGCCCGATTACATCGAGGCCGATCACTCCAAGATGAAGGCGACCTTCGTCCGCACTCCGGGTCTCAGCGACGTGCCGTACCCGGTGATGATGGAACCGAACCTCGTCATCGAATACTACGCTCAGAACTGATCAGGGCTGGCGTACGGATCTACCGTACGCCTCAAGCCTACGATCTGTACGTTTCAAAGCCGTCCCCTTGGGGCGGCTTTTTCGCGTCTTTGTGCCGGCAAAAGAAAAAGGCCGCGCGTTCAGCGCAGCCTTTTTTCCCAATCAGAACTCGCAACGAGCCAGATTACATCCAATACAGATCCCGGAAGACGTGACGTACGATATCTTCGCGCTTGATGCCTTTCGCGGTCAGAGCTTCGTCGGACATTGCTTGAAGTCGCTCGACTTCACGGATGCGGGAATTCGCTTCCATGATCTGGCTCATACCGCGAGTCAGGCCATTTAGGAGGCTGGAAAAGATACCCGGCTTCTGGCCGCGGTAAGACTGTGTCAGTGCCATGATATGCCTCTGCATTGCTCAAAAATTCACACTACGCGACTCTGATCCTCAATTGCTTCTTGATGGCTAATTTCCTACCGAAGAATGGTATGCCCTCAATTGTTCTGAGACGGCGTCGCAACTCGTCGAAACCGGTCCTGAACCACGACTTTGAACAGTACCCGTGCTTTTTGCGGGCGGGGTATTTTGTGCCCATGAGCTTGGACGCCGTGTGACAGGCCATAGCGAGGACGATTGCGGAAATGCCGATCAGAAGGCTCAACCTTTTGGAGAGTTTTATCCTTGTGTCCTCGAAATTCAGCCCCTTTGTCTTGCAGTCAGCGAACATGCATTCGATGAACCATCGCCAGCGGTAGTACCGCAGGATACGTTTGCCACGCAGCGGCTCGGAGCAGGCTACGATCAGTAGCTCACTGTAGCGCGACAATCTGGATGAGAAGAGCGCGTCAATCAGGATGAGAATCCTTGGTCGCGACGTTTGAGACGAT
>CANNCS010000106.1 GCA_947503115.1 uncultured Marivita sp. | reverse complement strand
CGTCGGCTGCGCGGGGTCTTCTTTTGCGATGGTAGAGTTGGGTCGGCTTGCAGCCGATAGCCTGTGGCCTGGCTGATGCCCGCTTTGGCAGCCGCCACGGGGATGGTATGTGTTTGTCTGAGCGTCATGAAGAGCCTCATCTGTTGGTCAGTGACATGACGGCCCGGCATGAACGATCTCCTTACGCAGAAAACCGTTTGCTATCCGAACCGATCACGACCGTCAGACCCGCCCATTATGGGCGCAACGCGGGGGTGGGGCCTCTCCGGTCGGGCTACGCCCTCCCTCCGAGACCCCACCCCCGCGTTCTCATCCTGATTGACGCTGGATTCTCACCTTGTTTGTCGCGCGGCACACCACGCTGTTCGCGGCTCTCGATGTGAAGTCCGGCATGGTTATCGGCGATTGCATGCCGCGCCACCGCGCGAAAGAGTTTCTGAGCTTCCTGCGCCGCATCGACCGAGCGGTGAAGGGCGAGCGCGAAGTGCATCTGATCTTGGATAACTATGCCACACACAAAACGCCGGAAGTGAAGGCGTGGCTCGACAAGCACCCACGCTTTAAACTGCACTTCACGCCCACCAGCGCGTCCTGGCTGAACCTTGTCGAACGCTTCTTTGCCGAAATCACTGCGCGGCGCATCCGACGGGGGAGCTATTCCAGCGTCGATGATCTGGAGGCGGCAATCTACGACTACCTCCTCCAGCATAACGCAAAGCCGAAACCCTTCGCCTGGAGCAAAACCGCCGATAACATCATCGCCCGCGAACGCCGCGCCCTGAATGCCCTCGATGAAATCAGGGGGAATAGGTAAGAGCCGTCAGACTCGGAACACTAGAAGGCTGCTAGAGTGTGTTCCAGACCTTTGTCGATATGCGTTTTCAGTGTTTCGGCAGCAGTGTCGATGTCGCGAGCAAGTGCCGCTTCAAATACCTTGCGATGTTCCTCAACCGCCTCTTCGCCGCGGTAAGTCAAAACCAGCATCTGGTAACGCAGGTATTTGTCATAGAGCACCGAATGCAAAGAGAGCAGGTTTTTCGATCCGCAGGCCTCGATCAGGGCGAGGTGGAATTCCCAGTCGTAGCGTTTCCAGTCTTCTTTTTGGCTGTCATCACCAGCGAGCATCTTTTGCTCCATCAAATGCAGCTTGTGATGCGAGGCGACCAGATTGCCCTCCCAATCGGTGTCGCCATTGGCGACCGCAAGGCGCAAAGCATGACATTCTAGAAGGACACGTAAGTTGGCGATCTCAATGAGATCTTCGCGCGATACCGGTGTGACAAAGAAGCCCCTTTGATCCAAGGCGTCAACGAATCCTTCGCTGGCCAGACGATTCAGCGTTTCGCGCAAGGTCGACATGCTTGCCTGATATCTTTCGCGCAGCCCATCAAGCTTCAGTTTGGATCCCGGCGCCAGATCACCGAAAATGATGTCGCGCTTAATGCGCTGGTAGGTAGAAGCGCCCACTTCGTTACGAGATTTCGCCATAGCTGATCATCAGTTACCTTGTCAGTTCTCTGGCAAAGTAGCCGCTAGGAGGACTCTCTTCAATCTAGAAGAAAAAATGATTGTCTCAAAAACATCTGAGATTATTGCGTTTGTGAGATATTTGTGTCATGTCCGCAGGAGCGAGACCGTGCGACAGGAAGGCCATCACATGTCACAGAAAACAAGGATCGCCGTCGTAGGCTTCGGCTTGATCGGCCGCAGGCACGCGGATGTCATTCGGCGCGCACCGGCATTGGAGCTGGCCGCCGTCGTGGAACCCGACCCAGAGAGCGACGTTGCGGCAGAGGCTCTTGGTGCGCCCGTCTTCGCGACGCTCAACGAAATGCTCGACGCCGAAAAACCCGACGGCGTTGTCCTCGCGACCCCGACCCCTTTGCATGTCGAACAAGGACTGGCCTGCATCGCCGCAGGGTGCCCGGTGCTTATCGAAAAGCCGATTGCTGTGACCTCGCAAGAAGCGAAGCTGTTGACCGACGCCGCGGCGAAAGCGGGCGTTCCACTCCTCGTCGGTCACCACAGGCGCCACAATGGTATGGTGAAGGCCGCGAAAGCAGCGCTGTCAGGCGGCGCAATTGGGGACATTCGAGCGATCCAGGCGACATGCTGGTTCTACAAGCCCGACCACTATTTCGAAGTCGCACCCTGGCGGACCAAGAAGGGTGCAGGACCTATCTCTGTAAATCTCGTGCATGATGTAGATCTGCTTCGACACTTTTGCGGGGATGTCAAAACGGTTCAGGCCATTGCAGTTCCGTCGCGGCGCGGGTTTGAGAACGAGGATTTGGCGACCGCGGTACTTCAATTCCAGTCCGGCGCGGTTGCAACAATCTCGGTTTCGGACAGCATTGTGGCCCCGTGGAGCTGGGAGCTTACGGCGCGAGAGAACCCAGCTTATCCAGCCACCTCGGAAAGCTGTTATCTGATCGGTGGCTCAGAAGGCGGGCTGTCCTTGCCGGATCTGCGCGTCTGGCGCCACGATAGCGCGCCTGATTGGTGGACACCGATTTCTGCTCAAAACCTAACGTGCAGTATGGAGGATCCCCTTGCCGTTCAAATGGCGCACTTCGCGGCAGTAACTACCCGGGAGGAGGTGCCGCTGGTCTCGGGTTGGGAAGGGTTGAAGTCTCTGGAAGTTGTTGAAGCCGTTGCACTTTCATCCGCGACGGGGCGAGAAATTTCGCTCGGCGAAGAAGCCGGAAACCCAATGAGTGTTTTGGCGTCAGCTATATAAAATGTCTGATATTTTCTAAAAAATATTGCTTTTTACAAAAAATAAACGATAAGAACACGATGCCGTTCGCGGCTGAAACCTAAGGGAGGAACCTATGTTGAACTTCACTCGTCGTGCCGCGATCGCCTCGGTTGCAGCACTTGGCCTTGCCGCCTCGGCCATCCCGGCCGCAGCCGATGGCCACAAAATGACATTCACTCTGGCCACATCCGGCTCGGAATCCGATCAGCGCTCCGTCGCTATGGCCGAAGTTTTTGCGCCGATGGTTGCTGAGTTCGCCGACTATCAGCCAGGTTACAACGGCACGTTGTTCGCCCAAGGCACCGAGCTTGAGGCCATCGCTGGCGGCAACCTGACCATGTCGATCGCCTCCGCGCAGGAACTGGCGCAGTTCTTCCCGGAATTCTCAATCTTTGCCACGGGCTATGTCCACCAGGACGCCGCACATCAAGTCCGCGTGTTCAACGACCCCCTTATGGACCCGTTCAAGCAGACCGTCGAAGACGAGCTGGGCGTTAAGCTGCTGTCGGTCATGTATCTTGGCCGCCGTCACGTGAACTTGCGCCAGACCCGCGAAGAACTGGACGTGCAGACACCGGCCGACTTGGCAGGCGTAAACCTACGGATGCCGGGTACGGACGCTTGGCAGTTCCTGGGTGCCGCTCTCGGCGCATCGCCGACACCGCTGGCCTTCTCCGAGGTCTATACGTCGCTGTCTTCGGGCGCGATCGACGGTCAGGACAATCCGCTTCCAACGGTTGTCGATCAAAAGTTCTATGAAGTGACCAAGCAGATCGCTCTGACGTCGCACCTCGTCGATTTGAACTACATCGCGTTCTCTCTGGAAACGTGGAACAACCTGACCCCTGACCAGCAACTGACCGTTCAGCGCGCCGCAGATGCCGCCGCCGCATATGGTCGCTTGAAGCAGCTCGACAAGGAAAACAACCTGGCCGACTTCATCCGTAGTCAGGGCGTTGAAATCTACACGCCTGATCTGGAAGCTTTCCGCGCGCACGTGCAGGCGCAGTACGTTGGCAGCGAAGCCGCAGCGTCCTGGCCGGAAGGCGTGCTGGAGCGCATCAACGCATTGGGCAACTAAGCCAGAACTAAATGTCGCGGGAGAACGAACATGAGCACCATACTCAAATGGTTCACCCGCGGCGCAGAATTCATCGCCGCCATGGCTTTGGCAGCGATTTTTGTTACTTTTCTTCTGCAAATCCTTTTTCGCTACGTTCCGTTTCTTGAGCCGATTGGCTGGTCGGTGGTCCTGATTTCCCTTTTGTGGGTCTTCGTCATCTTTTTCGGCTGTTCGTTCATCGTGCGCGAGCATGATCACGTGACATTCGACATCGTCTACCTGTCCGTGCCGCAACCGGTGCGCAAAATATTGGCCTTGATCACGGCCGTTCTGATGATCGCCGCGATGCTCTATTCGCTGCCTGCGATCTGGGAGACTGTGTTTGCCAACCGGCTGATGGAACTGAAGAAAATTCAGACACTCCGCATGCCGATCACGGGCGACAAAATCGCGATCAAATGGCTGTTCGCGCCCTTCGTCATGCTGATGATCGTCGTCACGATCCGCTATCTGTGGCGCATCTACACGGTCCTTCGCTATGGCCCACCCGACACCGAAATCGGAGCACTCCTCTCTGGTGAGGAAGACAAGATGGAGCCACGCGAATGAGCCTAGAACTGATCCTGGGCATGATCGCGCTGTTCGGAATGGCTGCGATCGGAACGCCTGTTGCCTATGCCATACTTGTCGGCGTGCTGGTTTATTTGGGCGTCTCCGGCCAAGATTTGGCAATTGCCGGCACGACGATGGTGCAGCGATTGTTCGACGGCTTCCTGCTGCTCGCGGTTCCTTTGTTCATCGCCTCTGCCAACATCATGAATGCGGGCTCGATCTCGGACCGACTACTCCAGTTTTGCATCGCTCTTGTTGGCCGCTTCAGGGGTGGCATGGGGCACGTGAATGTCGTCGCCAGCTTGATCTTTTCGGGCATGTCCGGTTCCGCCGTGGCCGATGCCGCGGGGATCGGAAAAATCATCATCGACATGATGGTCAAAAGCGGTCGCTACACGCGCGGATACGCGGCAGCGATCACGGCCGCCACGGCGACAATCGGCCCGATCATCCCGCCGTCCATCCCGATGGTGCTCTATGCGCTAGTCTCGAACGCGTCGGTCGGCGATTTGTTTCTGGCTGGGATCGTCCCGGGCCTTGTGATGGGCATCGTGCTGATGGGCATGAACACCGCTATCTCGCATCGCCGCGGTTTCGGTCAGGAAGAGCCCGTGCCGCTGCGCGAGCTGCCCGCCCTGACCGTCCGTGCCTTTCCCGCCCTGCTGATGCCGGTCATTCTGCTGGGTTGCATTTATTCCGGTGTGACAACGCCCACCGAAGCCGCCGCCATCGCGGCACTTTATGCCTTGATCGTTGCCGCGGGCCTTTATCGGGCAATCAAAATCAAGACGCTCTACGAGATCTTTGTGGAAAGCGCACGCTCCGCGGCCTCTGTCGGGCTGGTTATCGGTGCATCTATGATCCTGACCTATATTGTTGTTCAGGAGAACGTCCCGCAATCCATCTCGGCCATGTTCGCCGGGGCAGACATCAGCCCGCTGATGTTTATTCTACTGGTGAACGTTCTTGTGCTGCTTCTTGGCTGCATTCTGGATGCCACCGTCATCATCCTTGTGATCATTCCGCTGTTTATCCCGACCTGCCGCGAGCTTGGCATCGACCTTGTGCATTTCGGCGTGCTAATCGTGGTCAATTCGATGATCGGTCTGATCACGCCGCCTTACGGCATCCTCCTGTTTGTCATCAACGCGGTCACCGGCATTCCGCTGAAGGAAATCATTCGTGAAATCTGGGCGTTCCTCGCCGTTTTGCTGGGCGCGCTTTTGCTGATGATCCTGGTGCCTGACATCGTCCTCTGGCTGCCAAGGTTGTTCGGGTATCAGGGATGACGCGTCTTTGCGTGGCGACGACAAGCGTGCCTGGTGACTTGCCGGGAAAGCTCGACCGGATCGCGGCGGCCGGATTTGAGAGTGTCGAAATTCACGAGCCTGATCTGACGGGGTTTGCCGGCACTGCCAAGGAGATCGGCGCATATGCCAAGTCGCTTGGACTGCGCGTTGATGTCCTGCAGCCGTTTCATGACTTCGAAGGGTTGGCGGACGATGCTCGAAAGGCGGCCTTTGCCCGCCTGGATCGCAAGCTGGAGCTGATGAAGGATCTTGGCGCGGCGACGCTGTTGGTTGGCACGACAACGAACAAAGACGCGGTCCCCGACACTGAGGTATTGTGTCAAGACCTGAGCGAGCTTGCAGACCGGGCCGGCAAGGCTGGATGCCGGGTGGCCCTTCTGGCGCTGCCATGGGCGCGTCATACGAAAACCGAAATGGATGCCCTGGCCCTGGTTGAGGCCGTTGACTCACCCCATCTCGGGCTTGCGCTCAATTCGTTTTTCTCGCTTGCCGACGGGTCGCAGGCCGCGCGGTTGCGTGACATTCCGGGAGATCGCGTTTTCCATGTGCAACTATCCGATGCACCGGCACTGGACTTCGACATCTCGCATCTCAAGAGCCACTTTGGGCTCTTGCCCGGCCAAGGAGACCTGAACCTCGCAAGCTTCGTGCGCGTCGTCGCACGGGTAGGATTCGACGGGCCCTGGTCGTTGGCACGGGTCAGCGCATCGGCCGCCGACAGCCGCGAGACTTATGCGCGGGACGGGTATCGGGCCCTTGTTTCGCTGCTTGATGAGGTGGCGCAGACGGAGCCAGCCGTAGCGCCCCCCTTGCCTGATCTGCCGGAACGTGTGCACGCGACGGGAGTCGAGTTCATCGAGTTTGCAGTTGACCAGAGCGCCAAGTCAGAACTGACGACGACCCTGTCTGCAATGGCCTTCCGAAAAGAGCGCAGCCACAAGTCCAAATCCGTGGAGCTTTGGCGGCAAGGCGCCGTGAACATTGTAATAAATTCCGAGGACAAGGGCTTTGCTGCCGAAGCCCGCCGTATCCACGGCCCCTGCGTCTGTGACATGGGGCTGCGGGTCAAGGATGCGGCCCAGACAGTTCGGCGCGCGCTGATGCTGGGCGCGCCCGAGTTTTCACAACCTGTCGGATCAGGCGAATTGGACATTCCGGCGATCAAGGGCGTTGGCGGATCTGTCGTGCATTTCATCGACGAGAAATCCGATCTGCACCGTGTCTGGGACATCGAGTTCGACCCGGTTCCCAGGGCCAAGGCCCCGCAACCGGCAGGTCTGCGCCGGATCGATCATGTGGCGCAGACGATGCGGTACCAGGAGATGCAAAGCTGGCTGACCTACTACCTGTCGACATTCGTGATGGAAAAGGCCGACATCGTCGATGTGATCGATCCATCCGGATTGATCCAGAGCCAGGCGCTTTCCAGCCCTGAAGGCGAAGTTCGATTAAACCTGAACGGTGCGGGTGAACGGCAGACCTTTGCAGGCGCGTTCCTTAAGAAAGGGTTCGGGGCGGGCGTGCAACATATTGCTTTTTCCAGCGACGATATTTTCGAGACGTCTGCACAGCTTGAAGCAGCGGGGTTTGCGCGGCTGAAAGTACCCGCAAACTACTACGATGATCTGGGTGTACGCTTTGATCTTCGGCCAGAGCGTCTGAACGCATTGCGCGCGGGGAACATCCTTTATGATTGCGAAGCAGGCTCAGAGTATTTCCAGATCTACAGCACGGCGTTCTGGGGCGGGTTCTTTTTCGAGATCGTCGAACGGCGCGGCGGTTACGGAGGCTATGGGGCCCGCAACGCGCCTATTCGGCTGGCCGCCCAGATACAGCATTTGAAAGAAGGCGAGACGTCATGAGCGCAGATGCAGACGCTGTCCGTCAATGGTGGCGGACATCAATCATCGACATGGAACCGGGCCGGATCGCGTTTCGCGGCCACCCTATTCAGGACCTGATCGGCAATGTGTCCTTTGGGCAAATGATCTGGTTGATGACCCGGGGCGACATGCCGACGCCGGAACAGGCGGCGCTTTTGGAATGCGCCCTTGTCGCAGGCGTCGATCATGGCCCGCAAGCGCCCTCGATCGCTGCCGCACGCATGGCCGCAACCTGCGGTGTGGGGCTTAACAACGTCATGGCCACCGGTGTCAACATGTTGGGCGATGTGCATGGCGGGGCTGGTGAGCAGTGCGCCGAGTTGTATCTTGAGATCGTCCAGAGGCTGGAGTCCGGATCCGATCTGGAGACGGCAACTCGCGAAGGAATTTCTGCTTGGCGCGAGACCCACGGGAAAATCGTCTCGGGCTTCGGTCACCGATTTCACAAGCCTGTGGACCCCCGTGCACCGCGCCTGATGGCACTGGTCCGGGACGCTGCGAATAACGGTGTCGTCTCGGGGCGGTTCGCCGACATTGGCGAGGCCGTGCAAGCCGATATCGGCCGCAGCCGGGGCACGCCGATTGCAATGAACATTGACGGGGCAACGGCTGTGATCTTCTGCGAACTTGGCTTTCCTCCGCCGCTGTCTCGTGGGTTGTTTTGCCTCAGCCGATCGGTTGGAGTGCTGGCCCACGGCTGGGAACAAATGCAACAGGGCGGCCGCAACAAGGGACCGATGCCGCCCAAATACCTACCAAAATACGAAGACAAAGGCGTGAATGAGTGAGCATGCGAAATCCTTCCGGGTCGGCCTGATTGGAACGGGTCGTATCAGCGACATTTATCTGAAGAACTGCGCAGGCTTCGACGGCGTGGATATCATCGCTTGCGGCAGCCTAAACATGGAGGAAAGCCGCGCCAAGGCGGAGGCCTTCGCGGTGGCGCAGGTCAAGACGCCTGATGCGATCATCGCCGATCCGGGTATTGATGCTGTGCTCAACCTGACGATCCCGGCAGCGCATGCCGAGGTCTCGACGGCCGCATTGAACGCAGGCAAACACGTTTATTCCGAAAAGCCATTCGTGACCAATCTGGCCGATGGCAGGCGCATCCTAGACGTTGCTGCCGCCAAAGGCCTCGCTGTTGGCAATGCGCCAGATACGTTTCTGGGCGGTCGGTGGCAAACCCTGCGCAAGGCAATTGACCAAGGCCTTATCGGTGAACCTACAGGCGTCACGGCCTTCGTCCCCACTCACGGGGTAGAGCGGCACCACCCGAACCCCGATTTTTACTATGCCAAGGGCGGCGGGCCGCTGCTTGATCTGGGGCCCTACTACCTCGCCGCCATGGTCTTTTGCCTTGGGCCGATAGCCCGTGTTTGCGGCGTGGCGCGCAAGACCTTTCCCGAACGCATGATCGAGAATGGGCCACGGCACGGCGAGATGATGCCCGTCGAGGTCGATACCCATTGCCTCGGCCTAATCGAATTCGAAAGCGGTGTCATTGGCCAGATGATGGTCAGTTTCGATGTCTGGGACAGCGAGACGCCCCGGCTGGAAATCTACGGCACCGAAGGGACGCTGTGCATCCCTGACCCCGATCCGGGCGACGGCGCGAATATCTTTCAAGGTCCCGTCTGGCTGCGCACGCGCGCGACCTCCCGCTGGACCATGCGGCCGCGGCCCGTCGCGCCTGCACAATGGGCAGAGGTGCCCAACACCCACGGGCTAAACTTCGACGCGCGTGGCATCGGGCTTGCAGAGATGGCCCAAGCCGTGCGCGACGGCCGCACGCCGCGCGCCAGCGGCGAGCTGGGATTGCACCTGTGCGAAGTGATGCAAGGGATGCTGGACAGCCCGGAACTTGGGCGGTTTGTCGACATTGAAAGTAGACCTCCAAAGCCCGCGATGCTGCCCGAAACAGACGCCACGGGTTTGAACGTCAATTTGGGAGTATCCTCATGAGCTTGGAACAACTGGCCATTGGCGATCCGTTCTTCGACGTCAAAGTGTTGGAGGATGAGGCCATGTATCAGATCGACGGCAAGACAATCGTCTTGAACCTGGCCGATGATCCGATCCGGGTGCGGGAACAGGCGTTGGGCCCGTTGCAGTCGGTCATCCTGAAAGACACCGCAATTCACAATATTCGTCATGCCGTGATCATCGAGCGTTTTGCCAATCATGACGACGAAACCGCATTGCTGGCGGCTATCCGTGCCGCATGGCCTTCCGCCTTTGAAGTGCGCGGCGAAGAGCGATTGCGCGGGGTGGAACACTATATGTCGCCCAAGGTTTGGGTCGGGCAATTTGGCTTCACACTTTATCACTCGGCGTCGGTTCCGCTAAATGTCGGTTTGCATCGCGATCACGCCTTCTGCCCGGTGCCGGGATTTAGGGAGGTCCACACTCAGATTGTGGGTTTCGGCAAGATGCAGCAATGCCGCGAGCGCGAAGTTGAGACGCTTTATCTCGAAGAACCTATGGCCCCCGGCACAACCCACCGCCCGATGTATGATGCGGCAGGGAACTACCCTTGGCACCAGTTTGAGACCATTACGCCCTCGGTTTTCATGGCAGTAGAAATGTTGCCAGAAGGCGCGACACCACCGGAGGTTTGATGCATGTTACTGCCCGAAACGATTGACTTTGAAGCCCCGTATCCACGCCTAACCCGCCGACTAAGGCTGGGGGTTGTTGGCGGCGGACGTATATCGGGCATGCAAGCCATGGCCGCACGGCTGACAGATCGTTGGGACGTGGTCGCTGGCGCCTTTTCGTCAGATCCGGTCCGCGCGAAGGCGGCGGCTGCCGAGTGGTATCTGCCTCAGGATCGATGCTATGCGTCTTTCGGTGAGATGGCCACGCGCGAAGCCGCCCGCCCGGATGGTGTGGACGCGGTGATGATCACTACGCCTAACCACGTGCATTTCGATTCAGCCAAGGCGTTTCTGGACGCTGGCATTGACGTGCTTTGTGACAAGCCCCTTACCAATGACCTCGCCGAGGCCGACGACTTGGTCGATCTGGCGCAAAGCACTGGATGTATCTTTGGCGTGTCTTACGTCATGTCTTGTTTCCCGATGATCCGTCAAGCACGGGAGATTGTTGGACGCGGTGGCATCGGCAAGATCAACCAGATCCACGTTGAATTCATGCAGGATTGGATGACACCAGATGACGTCGCGGATGCGCCTCATGTCAAATGGCGGCTTGATCCGGCCAAATCCGGGCGCACGTCCTGTGTTGGGGATATAGGCACCCATGCCGCACATCTTGCGAGCTTTGTCAGCGACCTGGATCTTACCGATTTGCGGGCAGAATTCCACGTTTGCGGCGCACCTAAACCACTAGAAGACACCTTCTTTGCCTGGACAAGGCACGCAGGCGGGGTCCCTGGCACGTTGATGGCGACGCGCCTCGCGCCGGGCAATCGCGGCGGGTTGCGATTGCGCGTGTTCGGATCAGAAGGTGGACTTGAGTGGGATCTAGAGGAGTGCGACCGGCTGAAATTCAACCAATTTGGTGAACCGGATCAGATCATCAGCCGTGGCCACGGCCACGGTGTGTCACCGCAGGTCGAACGATTGGTCCGGTCTGCTCGTGGTTTTCCGGAGGGTATCATCGAGGCCTGGGGCAATCTTTATACTGAATTTGCAATGGCAGTAGCGGCGCGGCGCGATGCCTTGGACCTGCCTGCGCAATACCTTGGACTACCAAGGATTGCGGCTGGCCGGAACGGCGTTCGGTTTATCGACGCCTGCGTTCGGTCGAATGAGGCCCGAGGAGCGTGGGTTGAGGTCACATAAATTGATAATTTACAAAATGTCTGATATTTTGTATTACATAGGAGAATAGAGACTCAGCGCGCCCGGAGACATCCACAATGGCAGATGCAAGACCCACTGAACTGGATGATCCGCTGTATTCTCTTGCACATCTAACTCTCATCAACTGCACACCGGCCGAGCTGGTCTATGTGGCGGCTCGCGCTGGCTATGACGCCGTCAGCCCACGCTTCATCACGATGAACGTCCCCGGTGAATTCACACATGCACCGCTCGACAGGGCGCAGATTCAGGCCACGAAAACAGCTTTGGACACGACCGGCCTCAAGGTTCTGGATATCGAACTGGCCCGGATCACCGAGGATTGCGATCCGCGCGAATTTGAAGCGGCGCTGGAATTGGGTGGTGAACTTGGAGCGCGGCACATGATTATGTCCGCCTGGACCACACGGCGTGATGACCGGAATTTCCTGCTCGATGTCTATTCCGAGACGTGCGATCTGGCCGCGCCTTACGGACTGACGATCGACCTCGAATTCCCTTCTTTTTCTAGACTCCGGACGTTGGACGAGGTGTTGGACATCGTCCGCGCTGCGGATCGGCCTAACGGCGGTGTTCTGGTGGACACCCTTTATTTGCACCTTAGCCGCGTTGATCTCGGCGAGCTTTTGCACGTCCCACCCGAATGGCTGCATTTCCTGCACATCTCGGACTGCCTGCCTGGCATCGCTGATACGCGCGAAGGCATGATCCAATTGGCCCGTGACGCCCGGCTTTACCCCGGAGAGGGGTGGATTGATTTTGTCGGCATCATCGAGCGTTGCCCGCCGATGAACTACTCTATTGAGCTGCCAAACCAGAGTCGTGTGTCGGAACTTGGATACGAAGAACACGCCCGTCGCTGCTTGACACACGCCAAACAGACCTTTGGCACAGCCCGCTCCAAGCGCCGCATGGCTGAGCCTCTGGCGGCATGACCAAAAACACCGAAAACGAAAAGGACGCCTGATATGGCACGAGACCTGACCGACGAAGAACGCGCATTGGCCAAAGACATGCTTGCCCGCGCGCGCACTGCGCAGGCGCAGATTGAAGACTGGAGCCAGGAACGGCTGGACCGACTGGCCCAAGCGATTTCCTGGTACGCGGGCAATGAAAAAACCTTTACTCGGTTGGCCGAACAGGGCGTCGACGAAAGCGGCATCGGCGACCGGGACGGGCGTCCTGCGAAACGCTTCAAGATCCAGATGGTACTGCGCGACGTACTGCGAACGCCCTCGACCGGCATAGTCGAGGTGGACGAGGCCAAGGGTCTGGTGAAATACGCCAAGCCAGTAGGCGTTATCGCCTCCCTGATCCCGATGACCAACCCGGCAATGACGCCACCCGTGACCGGTGTTTCTTCGGCCAATGCGCGCAACGCGGTGATCTTTTCACCCCACCCGCGCACGGCACAGACCACTTGGGAAATGACCGAAGTGATGCGCGCCGCTTGCCGCGCCGCCGGTGCGCCGGAAGACCTGTTTCAGGTTGTGCGCAAGCCGTCCATCCCACTCACGCAATACTTGATGAGCATCTGTGATCTGACCTTGGCCACCGGCGGCAAACCGATGGTGCAGGCAGCCTATTCCAGCGGCAAACCTGCCTACGGTGTCGGAGCTGGGAATTCCTCGATTGTCATAGATGAAACGGCGGATATCGAGATTGCAGCGCAGAACTCGCGTATTTCCAAGACATCCGACTTCGGATCAGGCTGTTCAGCGGATGGTAACATCATCATCCAGCGTTCGATCTATGACCAGATGGTCGCGGCACTGGAGGCCGAAGGCGGCTATCTGTGCAACGCCGAAGAAAAGGCGATGTTACAGGCGGCGATGTGGGACGAGAAAGGCAACCGCACATTTCCAACCATCGCATGCCGTCCACAACAAACCGCCGACGTCGCGGGTTTTTCCATCCCCGAGGACCGTAAGTTCCTGATGGTCGAAAATCAGGGGCAGATCGGGCCCGAGCATAAGTTCAGCAAAGAAAAGCTGACAACGCTCATGGCGCTCTATCACTTCGAGACCTTCGATGATGCGCTGGAAACCGTTGCCGCGATCTACAACACAGGGGGCAAGGGCCATTCCTGCGGCATATATAGCCACAACGACGAGAACATCGACAGGTTGGCCCGCCTTGCACCGGTCAGCCGGATGATGGTGCGTCAACCGCAATCCAAGGCCAATGCCGGCGCTTGGACCAACGGGATGCCGATGACGTCGAGCCTCGGGTGCGGTGTATGGGGTGGCAACATCACGAACGAGAACGTCACAATGAAGCATATGATGAACTACACTTGGGTCAGCCGCCCGATCCCGGAAGATCGCCCTTCGGAGGAAGAGCTGTTTGGTGAATTCTACGGTCAGGAGGTCGCGTGATGGATGGCAGCAAACTGGACGGCAAGACCGTCGCGGAACATATCGTCGACTTTCTCGAACGGCGCGAGGTGAGACATGTCTTCGGCCTCTGTGGACACACGAATATCGCCGTGCTGGCTGCGCTGGCGGAAAGCCCCATCGACTTTGTCACCGTGCGACATGAGCAGATCGCAAGCCACGCCGCGGACGCCTATGCACGCGTGCAGGGGAAGGCATCCGTGGTGCTGAGCCACCTCAGCCCCGGTTTGACCAACTGCGCAACAGGCGTCGCCAATGCCGCGCTAGACTGCATCCCGATGGTGGTGATCGCCGGCGATATCCCGACGCATTACTACGGCAAGCACCCCCATCAAGAGGTGAACCTGCACGCCGATGCCGCGCAGTGGGAAATCTACCGCCCATTCGTCAAGCGCGCCTGGCGCGTGGACCGGGCCGACCTGATGGCAGAGATCCTCGAAAAGGCCTTCCACCTGGCCGAAAGCGGTCAGCCGGGCCCGGTGCTTGTGAACGTGCCGATGGATATCTTCAGCGAAGTGATCCCATCCGACACCTTCGATCGCGTCGCCAAGAACACCCGCGCGCTGGTCAAGCCGTCCATCGACGACGATACCGCACGCCAGATCGTCGAGGCGTTGGCGAGTGCCGAAAATCCAGTTGCCTATGTCGGCGGCGGCATCCTCTTGGCGAAAGCCAGCGAGGAACTGCGCGAATTTGTGGATCACATGGGCCTGCCTGTCGCGCATTCGCTCATGGGCAAGGGGGCGCTTCGCGACGACCACCCGCTGGTCATGGGCATGACCGGGTTCTGGGGGACCAAGCTGGTAAACCAGACCTGCCTTGATGCGGACCTCGTGTTCGCTGTGGGCACCCGTTTCAAAGAGGCCGATTGCTCCAGCTGGTACCCGGGTTACACCTTCAATATCGGGGCCGAGGGAAATGGCACCAAGGTCATTCACATCGACATCGAGCCGCAGGAAATCGGGCGCAACTACCCCACCGAGATAGGTGTTGTGGCCGATGCCAAGGCCGCGCTTCGCGTGCTCGCCCGCGTGGCGAAAGAGATGTATCCGGACGGGTTTGCGCGGTCCGGGAAAAAATCCGAAATCGCCGAGTTCCGCACCGCATTCAAGGCGTCGAACACAGAGATGCAAACCTCCAGCGCCTTCCCGATGATGCCCGAACGCATCCTTGCCGACACGCGCAAAGCACTGCCCGAAGACGCCATCATCACCACCGATGTCGGCTGGAACAAGAACGGCGTGGGCCAGCAGTTCGACATCCTTACACCGGGGTCCATCCTGACACCGGGCGGCTTTGCGACAATGGGCTTCGGTCCTCCGGGCGCGATCGGCGCGAAACTCGCGGAGCCTGACCGAGTGGTCCTCAGCCTCGTCGGCGACGGTGGCTTCGGCCAAAACCCGTCGATGCTGGCCACCGCCGTCGAACTAAACCTCGGAATTGTCTGGCTGGTCATGAACAACAACGCCTTTGGCACCATCGCCGGTCTGCAAAAGGCTCATTACGGCCTGACCTACGGCACAACCTTCCCTGGCTCACCGGATGCGCCGACCAACGGACCGGGCTATGCCGAAATCGCGCGGGCCTACGGGGCCGAGGGGGTGCGGATCAGCTCCGCCGACGAGCTGCTGCCAGCGCTGCAAGCGGCCATTGCCAGCGGCAAGCCCACCGTGTTGGATGTCCCCATGATCAACAACCCGACGCCCACAACAGGGCACTGGAACATCCTGGACATCTATTCGCCTGGCAAGGACGTAAGCCACGTCTCAACCTGAAAGCTGCCGCCGATGAAGAACCCGACGAACCTGTTCAAAGCGGGCCTGAAAGCTGGCCAGCGCCAATTGGGGATTTGGAACACCATCGGCGGCAATACGGTGCCCGAACTTTTGGGTGGTTCAGGGTTTGACTGGGTGCTGGTCGATTGTGAACACGCCACCATTGAGACGGTCGAGGTGCTGCCCGCGCTTCAAGCCATCGGTCAAAACCCGGACACGAGCGCGGTCGTCCGGATCGCAGCCAACGATCCAACGTTGTTCAAACGGGTCCTCGACATGGGCGCGCAGACGATAATGGTCCCTTATTTGCAGACCGCAGACGAAGCCGCCGCTGCCGTTCATGCGATGCGGTATGGTCCAAATGGGATGCGCGGTATGGCGGGCATGACCCGCGCCACACGTTACGGACAGGTCGAGGATTACTTCAACACAGCTGAGGAAGAGCTGTGCCTAGTCGTGCAAATCGAAACGCTTGAGGGGTTACGAAACCTGGACGCCATCGCGCAAACGGATGGTGTCGATGCCGTTTTCATCGGCCCGGCTGACCTCAGCGCAAGCATGGGGCTACGCGGGCAATTGACCCACCCCGACGTGGACAAAGCCATCACCGACGCCATCACACAATTGGTCGACATGGACGTGCCTGCTGGGGTCATGGCGCTCGATCCTGCTGTTGCCGACCGCCACCTTGTCAGCGGGGCTTCATTCGTGGCTGTTGCTGTCGATCTTGTGTTGCTGGCGGATGCCATCGCTGATATCCGCAAACGTTTTTCGTGAAATCAATAGCTCCTGCTTGATTGCCGAGACACGTATGTGAACCGGATCGATATTGAGCAATTCGCGTGAGTTGGAGACCCACATTGGGAGCGTCAATCTTGTCCAGATTTGTCTTGGCAGCAGTGGGCAATCCTACCCGACGAAGCGCCCTTGTCGCACGTTCTATGTTTGGGTGGCTGCGGGAAGCTAGACACTTAGCCCTAGTTAACCTCCGCGTCGCCTTCCAAAACCGCGCACCAGCACCGCACCGACCCAAAACATAGCATAGCCTTCAATGACCGGTTTCTTCGCTGCATGGCTTTATAGAAATTATCGCACTTGCAACGGTTTTATAGCTGCGAGCGCACGCAGCGTAAATTACGAATGCGCAGGTTGGGCTGATTCCGTTGAAAAAGTCGCTGATTTCGGGGCGTCTGTTTGAGGTATTGGTCTGATTTCGTTCAGATGTCTAAGGC
>CANNCS010000105.1 GCA_947503115.1 uncultured Marivita sp. | reverse complement strand
TCAACGGCATCAAGCCATCAACACAAGATCAGGCCGCCGCTTGATGATCGCCCAAACACCAGATTTGACAATAGCTCGTCCTTCACAGCGTGTTGGCGGTCGTACTCGTGATTGGCACTGTGGTTCATGCGGTGCAAATCGAAGGCACGATGGAGCCGCTGTCGAAATGGGGCCTCTCGGTTGCGCTCTTTTTCGGTTTGGGCTGGGTCATCCATGACCGACGGGTTTGGGCGCTGCTCCCCATATTGCGCAACAGATAGAGCTTTTCGGATGCTTGACGGTCCGCCCCTGCTTCGGTCAGGTGAGGGAGGGAGGCGCGCATGGATCAGATCACCTCACACGTGCTGCGTGACGAAGAAACCGAAATCACCGTATTGTCGTTGGGCTGTGCGGTGATGGATTGGCGCGTTCGTGATCGACCGGTCGTTCTGGGCTATGCTGACCCCGACCACTACCGACAGAACCCGGGCTCTATGGGGATCATCTGCGGGCGGGTTGCGAACCGCATTTCTGGTGCGCGCTTTGTGATAGATGGGGTGACCCATGACCTTCCGGCAAATGCGCCACCGCATCACCTGCATGGCGGCCCACACGGAATCGGTCGTCGTAATTGGGACATGACGCCGGATGGAGATCGCGCGGTGGAGCTGCGGCTGGTGTCCGAAGACGGCGATCAGGGGTACCCTGGTCAAGTAGCCTTCCGGGTCGTCTTGCGGCTGCATGGTGGTCGCCTGACATGGGAGATGGACGGTGTGCCGGATCGGGCAACACCGATCAATTTGGCGCAGCATCTTTACTTCAACCTGCACGGTCAAGGAACGGTGGCGGATCACAGCCTCAGGATTGCGGCGGATCACTACACACCCAACGGTCCGGATCTTGTGCCTCTCGGGCGTATCGATCCTGTTGAAGGAACCGATTTTGATTTTCGCACGCCAATCCGGCTTGGTGATGGTCACGGGTGGGACGGCAATCTTGTCCTGCGGCAGGGGGCAGCCCCCGCAGCCGAGTTGGTTGGGCCGGATGGCATGACGCTTCGGCTTTGGACGGATCGGCCCGGTTTGCAGGTTTATACATCCAACTCATTGTCCCATGTGTTTCCGGAAGGATCGGGGGCGGCGCATGGCCGCTTTGCCGGGGTGTGTCTGGAGGCACAGGACCTTCCCAATGCCATGAATGAGCCCGCGTTCGGGTCAATTCTGTGCACACCTGACGCGCCCTATCGACAGGTCACGTCAATCGAGATCGGGTAGGGGGCCGATGTATTGTCGCATCGGGGCGTTCCGTTGCCGGAAAGTTAGCCTGCGGTGCTGGCGAGACACCTGCCAAGTGTGACTGTGCGTGGCGGCGGTGCGAGGCATATTTGGAAAAAGAAGAAGGCGCTGGTCAGTGCTCCCCGGTCGCCAGATCGCTGAGGATCGGACAGTCCGGGCGATTGTCTCCGGCACAGCTGTGCACCAGTTCGGATAGCGTGTCGCGCATTGACTGCAACTGTGCGATCTTATCTTCAATCTTTGTCAAATGCGCCTGAGCCAAGTCTTTTACATCGGCGCTGGCGCGGGTGTTGTCTTCGTAGAGTGCCAATAAGGTGCGGCAGTCTTCGATGGTAAATCCAAGCGCACGGGCACGGCCGAGAAAGGCCAGTTTGTGCAGATCGCTTTCACGGAAACGGCGATAACCATTGTCGTCGCGGAGCGGAGTGATCAGTCCAATATCCTCGTAGTAGCGGATGGTTTTTGCGGGAAGCCCTGCGCGCTGCGCGACATCTCCAATATTCATGCCGGTGCCTCATGGTAAGTGCTGTTGGGCGCGTCTGCTTGAACTGGCGCGATCTTGCGCAAGCGTAGCGCATTCGACAGGACGAAAACCGAGCTGAGTGCCATCGCACCCGCACCAAGCATAGGCGACAACATGATCCCAAACGCAGGGTATAGCACGCCAGCTGCTACGGGTATCAAAGCCGTATTATAGGCAAAGGCCCAGAACAGATTCTGACGAATGTTGCGCATTGTCTGTTTTGACACATCCACCGCATTAACCACGCCCGACACGCGGCCAGAGGACAGCACAATATCCGCCGCTTCGATGGCGACATCGGTGCCGGTGCCAATGGCGAGGCCAATATCGGCTTCTGCAAGGGCGGGGGCGTCGTTGATCCCATCCCCGACAAAGGCCACTGCGCCGACCGTGTCGCGCAGTGCTTTGATCGCATCGACCTTGCCGTCGGGACGCACACCGGCGGTCACATGGTCGATACCCAGTTGGCGGGCAATGGCATTGGCGGCAGCCGGGTTGTCGCCTGAGATCATCGCGACCTTGAGGCCAGCGGCGTGCAGCGCGTCGATTGCGGGCTTGGCGCTGGGTTTGATTTGGTCCGCGACGGCAAAAACTGCAGCCGCTTGTCCGTTTAGCGCAAGGCAGACCAGCGTGTGCCCCTTATCGGCAAAGCGCGCGATCGCGTCTTGAAGCGGCCCTGTCTCCACGCCCTGTTCGATCAAGTGTCGTTCTGATCCGACAAGTGTGGATTGCCCATTCACTGAAGCGATCAATCCGTATCCGGGAATGGTTTCGCTGTCTGTAACATTGGGTAGGTCCGCCGGCGCGGCTGACAGGATTGCGCGGGCGATCGGGTGATCTGAGCCTTGTTCCAGAGCCGCGGCGACGCGTAGCATCTCGGTTGGATCGGCGCCGGGAACACTGTGCTGGTCTACCAGGGTCGGTCGCCCTTCGGTTAGGGTGCCGGTCTTGTCGAACGCCACGACTTTGGCGTTGTCCAGTCGTTGCAATGCGTCGCCTTTGCGGAACAGCACGCCCAGTTCGGCCGCCCGCCCTGTTCCGACCATGATCGAGGTGGGTGTCGCAAGCCCCATGGCGCAGGGGCACGCGATGATAAGCACGGCGACCCCAGCAACAAGTGCATAGCCAAGCGATGGCTGTGGTCCGAATGCCAACCAGAGCACAACAGTCAAGGCAGCAATACCAAGCACGACGGGCACAAAAATGCGCACGACTTTATCGGCGAGTGCCTGAATGGGCAGTTTTGCGCCTTGCGCCGTTTGAACCATGTCGATGATCCGCGCCAGTACGGTGTTCGAACCGATGGCAGTTGCGCGGTAAACCAGTGCTTTGCGCCCATTGATCGTGCCACCTGTGACGGTGTCGTCCTTGGCTTTGGCGACGGGGACCGGTTCGCCGGTGATCATGGATTCATCGACAAACGAGTCGCCTTCGACGACAGCGCCATCAACGGCGATGCGACCGCCCGGCAGAACCTTGATCACATCGCCTACGGCAACGTCTGTCAAAGGCGCTTCGGTGAATGTACCGTTCCGCGATAAGAGCACGGTGTCAGGTCGCAAGCTGATCAAATGGCGAATAGCCGCCCCAGTACGGCCTTTGGCGCGTGCTTCCATCCAGCGGCCAGCGAGGATTAGGGTGACGATCACACCTGCGGCCTCGAAATAGACCGCGCGAGTGCCATCCGGCAGAAGCGTTGGCAGAAACGTCGCGATTGTCGAATAGCTCCAGGCGGCCAGAGACCCTAAAGCGACAAGGCTGTTCATGTCTGGGCTGCCCTTGAACAATAGCGGCAGGCCGATGCGGAAAAAGCGCCGCCCTGGCCAGACAAGCACCAGAGTAATCAAAAGGAATTGCAACACCCAGAATGTCTGCATGCCAATGCTTCCCATGATAGCATGATGCAGCGGTGGATAGAGGTGGCCACCCATTTCCGTCAGGAAGACAGGCAAAGTTAGCGCGCCTGCAATCACCGTATCACGGCGCAGGGGGTCAACTTCGGATTGAGGCTCGGTCGGTGCGTCGTCTTTTGCTGATTTGGCCGGATAGCCGGCGTCCGTCACGGTCTGCGCGAGCGTTTCGGTTGTGATAGCCCCGTCCAGTGTGCGGATTTCGGCGGTCTGGGTTGCAAGGTTCACATGGGCGGACAGAACGCCAGGCAACGCTTCCAACGCGCGTTCGACGCGCCCGGTGCAAGACGCGCAGATCATACCCGAGATGGACAGACGATGTTTGGCTTCGCGCGCAGGATACCCTGCGGTTTTGAGAGCGGCGCGTAAAATGTCAGGCGAGGCGTCGCCTGTGACTTGCGCCATGTGGTTGGCGATGTTGACCGAGGCCTCGGCCACTCCGGGCGCGGCGGCAAGCGCACGCTCGGCACGGCCTGCGCAGCCGGCGCAGCTCATGTTGTCGACGGAAAAGCGAAGCGTGGTCATAGGGTCGATCCTCTTGTCTTGGGGATCAGATAGGGCTTCCAGTCGCTGGAAGGTCAAGTGGAGACTTGCAAGAATTCTGCGATCGGTCTTTGAACTTGATCAGTGGGTTGGGGTTTGGGGACGACGGGGCAGAACGCGGGCGCGGCATTCTTCGCACAACAGGGGCAGTCCAAATCGTGAAGCGGCACAGATCAGTGGAAGCAAGGCTGTTGGCGAGACCAGAAACCCAGCCTCTGCCAATGCGGTTTCACGGCGTTGTTCGGTCGATGCCAACACAAACCGCGCCAGAGCCGCCTCGTCGGACGAGATGCCTTTGGTACCAGTGGGCATGATCGTAAGTGTCCGCCAACTGTGTGCCTTCAATAGGCGAAGCATTTGTTCGAACGCTTGCAGACAGGATTTGGCGCGCGCGGCGCCTATCGTTTCTTGAAGGTCGACCCACATGGCGTTTTGGGCATCGGTGCCTGTGTTCCAAGCGCGCAAAAGGTCGATCACACGCGTTTCCACGGATCGCAGACCGTCATCGGCCAGAAGGATAGGTGTGTGTCGCATTGGCGTTTTTGGGCCTGGTTGGTGATGGTACGAGTATATCTGACAAAAATAGTCTGAATTATTGTTAATATGCTCATCACAACCAAACTTACAAGCCCTGGAACCATAGCGAGGTTCCAAGGTTTGATTGAAAGCCATTGTTTTACCAATGGTCAAATTTCGAAATCATCAACCCTGCCGCACACAGCTATTGCGACGGAGGCGGTCGTGATTATCCGACTGGTGGCTTAGGCAAGCCCGCTTTCAGCCGCGATCTGCGCCTTGCTTTTGCGCGCGCGTTCCGTCGCGGATTTCAACTGGCCACAGGCCGCCATGATGTCTTCGCCACGCGGAGTGCGGATGGGGGACGCATATCCCGCCTTGTAGATGATGTCGGCAAAGGATTCGATGCGGCTCCAATCCGAGCGCTGGTAGGGCGCGCCAGGCCATTCGTTGAACGGGATCAAATTGATCTTGGCCGGAATGCCCGAGATCAGCTTGACCAGACGACGGGCGTCTTCGTCGGTATCGTTCACATCCTTGAGCATCACGTATTCGAAGGTGATCCGTTCGGAATTTGAGTTCTTTGGGTATTCACGCAGCGCGTCCAGCAGCGTTTCGATGTTCCAGCGCTTGTTGATTGGGACCAGTTTGTCGCGCACCTCGTCCGTGGTTGCGTGGAAGCTGACAGCCAGTAGGCAACCGATCTCTTCGGCGGTTTTGGCAATTTCGGGGACGACGCCAGACGTGGACAGCGTGATGCGGCGGCGCGACAGGGCGATGCCTTCGCCGTCCATCGCGATCTTCATCGCGTCGCGGACGTTGTCAAAATTGTAGAGCGGTTCGCCCATGCCCATCAGTACGATATTCGACAGCAAGCGCGGGCCATTTTCGCCCGTGCCGACACCGGGTTCCGGCCATTCGCCTAGATCGTCGCGCGCAAGCATAACCTGACCGATGATTTCGCCTGCGGTCAGGTTGCGCACCAGTTTTTGCGTGCCCGTATGGCAGAACGAACAGGTAAGCGTGCATCCAACCTGGCTTGAAATGCAGAGCGTTCCGCGATCGGTTTCGGGGATGTAGACAACTTCGACCTCGTGCCCGCCCGCGATGCGCACAAGGTATTTGCGAGTCCCGTCTGCCGAGACCTGTTTGGACACGATTTCGGGGAGGGCGATTTCGAAGTGCTGATCAAGGTCTGCGCGGTAGGCCTTGGCAAGGTTCGTCATCGCGTGAAAGTCGCGTACGCCCCATTGGTAGACCCATTGCCAGATCTGGTTAACCCGCATCTTGGACTGCTTTTCGGGCGTGCCCATGCCGATCAGTACCTCGCGCAACTTGTCGCGAGTCAGCCCGACAATATTCGTCTTGCCCCCCTCCGGCAGCTTGCGGGGGATGGTCATTACGTCTTGCGTGATCGGTGCAGAGCCGGTCATTGGGTCAGCCTTTCTCAAAAAGAGATAGGCCACATAT
Organism: uncultured Marivita sp.; assembly: GCA_947503115.1. Classification (GTDB taxonomy): domain Bacteria; phylum Pseudomonadota; class Alphaproteobacteria; order Rhodobacterales; family Rhodobacteraceae; genus Marivita. The sequence goes on along the minus strand of CANNCS010000105.1, from coordinate 10,766 downwards.
AGGATTCTTTGGGCTTTGCCAAAGGGGAATGCGGGGGAAAGGTTCTTGCAAGAACCTTGGGAAGCGTCCTCTAAGTCGCTTCCCTTAGCTTAGATCATCGTCCAGCCCTGATACGCCAAACCGATGAAGAACGCGCCGCTGAGTGAAATGGCGATGTACAGCGCGAACACACGAGGTTTCACCAGCGCCCAGACCGCAATGGCGGCAGGCAAAGACGTGACGCCACCAGCGACAAGAAAGGCAAGGCCCGCGCCGGACGCCATGCCTTGCTCCATCAACCCGCTAATCAATGGCAGCGCGGCATAACCATTCAGGTAGGCGGGCACACCGACCACCGTGGCGATCGCGATCGGGCCAATCCCAGTGCCTCCAAGCAAAGACGTGATGGTTTCTGCCGGGATATAAGCAAGCATCAGGCTTTCAAGTAGGAAGGCCAGGGTTAGCCACTGGGCAAGGAACAAAGTTGTTTTTAGCGCTTCCTTGCCGAATTTCTCAACCCGGTCGGAATGCTGCCAAAAGCGCCAGACCACGGGCTTGGGATTGCGGATTTTTGCCGAGCCGCAGCCCCCATTTCCGACACCTTCGCGCAAAGCGTCATGCAGGATGTGACTTCCACCCAGTGCCAGCACGATATAGCCACCGGCCACGCCAAGGCCGATTGCGGCCAGTGTCTTGGCCATTGCGAATTCGAACCCCAAAACACCCGAGGTTAGGAGAAACATTGACGGGTCCATCACTGGAGATGCCAGCCAGAACGCCATCACAGCGGATAGCGGAACACCCATCGTCAAAAGTGCTGCGATCAAGGGGATTACGCCGCAAGAGCAAAAGGGCGACAGTCCGCCCGCCAGCGCTGCAAGAAAGATCATCAATGCTGGAGATCCGGTAAAGGCGCGGGCGATCAGGTTGTCTGCCCCTGTCGCGACAGCCCATGCAGCAATGCCGATGGACAAAAGCAGGTATGGGCCGGTTTTCATTAGTGACTGCACCACAAATCCAAAGCTTTCTTCGGCTTGGTTGAGTGAGACCAGCGCAACGAGCAAAAGCAGAATTGCAGAGGCGATCCAGACCTTCTGTTTCTTGACCGCAAGCCAGATCGGGTTCGGGGGGGCATTGGATGAGAGGTCAGCCATTGTCGGTGTCCTTGAGCTATGCGGCGGAATCGGATGTGTCGGTTGCGAACCCTGTGCAGCATTCCTCTGAAAGGAACCCGATCAGGCCATTCATTTTGTCAAAATCGACCGTGTTGATCACTTCGCGCCCTTGTCTGGTCTGCGTCACCAATCCGGCTTCGACGAGCATTTTGAGGTGATGCGCTTGCGTAGATGCAGGCAGGCCAAGATGTTCGGCGATCTGGCTAACTGTCAGGCCGGAATGTCCGGCTTTGACCAGAACGCGGAATATCTGAAGTCGTGCTTCATGGCCCAAGGCAGATAAGGCGCGGGCGTGATGTTGAGTCTGATTCATGATACTATAAAACTAGAAATGTAGTTTTATTGCAAGCAAGATCTATTTCGCATGAAAAAAGGCCAGACTAATTTGTCCGGCCTTCATGTCATGCAGTGCATTGCGTTTCTGTAATTAGCCGCCTGAGCAGCGTTTTTCGGCATCTTCAACAGCGGCCGTGAAGCCCAACAGTGAGAACGTGTCTTTGGTTGTGGTCCCACGCGCAGACCGCGCTGTGAGAACCGCATCGGCACCACGTTTCATTGCGGTGACGATTTTGGAATCGTCCTGCGGTGTTGCGGGCCAGGCCCATTCACCTTCGGTGAACAGTTCGAACTCAGTGCCGCTGATGTTGACGTTTACTGTTGAACCCGGTGCAAACGGATAGCCGCCGGTGAAGGCTACTTGTCCCTGTACTTCGGCTCCGGGGCGGTAGAATACCATGAGAAGGATTTCGCCACGTGTGACGGCAACAACGCGGCCATCCTTGGTGTTCACGCTTTCCTTGTAGGTGGTCACTGCCCAGCATTCTCTTGGCTCTTGCCCTTCGAATACGCTCCAGTCGGTGATGGCGTTCACGCGGTTCGTACTCGTTTCCTGTGCCACGCCCGCACTTGCTGCTACCAGTGCGATTGCACCGATCACTGCTCCGCCAATCCATGAATTCATGCGTCCAGCCTCCAGACTGTCCTTAGCCTCAACTCGTTTGTCCGCCACAGTATGGGGTTTGCCCCGCTTATGTCACTGCAACTTTGCCCTCGACGGCGTTAGAATAGCCTGATTTATGGGGATCTTTAAAGCCCAATTGGCAGTTTTTTGCCCACGCATGAAGGAGCGAACCCATGGCACACCCTGTGTCGCTGGCCGAGGTCTGGCGCGGTCCATTTCTTGAAAGCCACCACATTGGTCATGCTGTCGTCTGCGATGGGTCTGGTCAGATCGTTTCGGCGTGGGGTGATCCCGATGCGGTTGTCCTGCCGCGCAGTTCGTCAAAGATGATTCAGGCACTTCCGTTGCTGACGTCTGGCGCTGCCGATGCGCGGGCTTTGACGACCGAGCAACTGGCCTTGGCATGTGCGTCGCATCAGGGTGCTGCGATCCATGTGGATCGGGTGAACAGATGGTTGGCCGATCTTGGGTTGAGTGACGACGCGTTGTGCTGTGGCCCGCAGGTTAGCCGGGATACGGACCTCAAGCTCGAAATGATCCGCGCATATGAATCGTCCTGCCGTGTGCACAATAATTGCTCCGGCAAACATGCCGGGTTTCTGACGCTGGCCCAGCATCTTGGTGCTGGACCCAACTACGTCGATCCCGAACATGCAGTTCAAAAGGCCTGCCTTGAGGCGTTTGAAACAGTTACGGACCAGGCAAGCCCGGGTTTCGGCATTGACGGCTGTTCTGCGCCCAATTTTGCGACCACGATGCACGGTATGGCCCGCGCAATGGCGTGGTTTGCGACAGCGGCACAACGATCGGACACCATGAGCACCGCTGGAGCGCGGCTTGTTGCGGCGATGCACACGCATCCAGAATTGGTTGCTGGCGAAGGCCGGGCCTGCACCCGACTAATGCGCGTGGCCAAAGAACCTGTCGCGCTCAAGACCGGAGCCGAGGGGTACTTCATCGCCATCCTGCCGACACGAGGGCTGGGCGTTGCGGTCAAGGCCGCGGATGGTGCGACCCGTGCCGCCGAGTGCGCGATTGCTGCGATTCTTGTGAAGCTGGATGTGCTGGACGCCGATCATCCCGAGGTCACGGCGTTTCTCAGCCCGACCATCCGCAATTGGGACGGGCTGGTGACCGGAGAAATCAAGCCAGCGCCGGGACTTCTGGCATAACGAAGTCATCCTTGCCGTAGCCCTGCAAAAACAGAAGCGCGGTCAGATCGCCATGGTTGATACGCAGCTTCGCTTGAGCCTGAACGCTGGGTTTTGCGTGTAGTGCCACGCCTGCGCCTGCCCGTTGCAGCATACCAAGGTCATTGGCGCCATCGCCGACTGCCAAAACATCGGTGTCGGTGATACCCAAACGTGCAGTGATTTCTTCCAGCGCTGTGACCTTGGCTTCACGACCAAGGATTGGGCGCGCCACGTCTCCCGTCAATGTGCCGTCTTCCGTCAGCAGCGTGTTGGCCCGGTTTTCGTCAAAGCCAAGCGTGGCGGCGACGCGTGCGGTAAAGGCAGTGAAGCCGCCAGATACCAGCGCAGCATAGGCTCCATGCGCCTTCATTGTGGCCAGCAAGGCGGCGCCGCCGGGCATCAATGTGATGCGGCTGGCCAGCACGTCGTTGATGACCGTTTCAGGCAAACCACGCAGGAGACTGATGCGTTCGATCAGCGCACCTTCGAAGTCCAGTTCGCCGTTCATTGCGCGGGCGGTGATTTCCTTGACTTGCGTGCCGACGCCAGCCACCTCGGCCAGTTCGTCAATGCATTCCTGCTGGATCATGGTGCTGTCCATGTCCGCGAGCAGCATTTTCTTGCGTCGATTCGCACTCGGTTGGATCGCAAGGTCAACGCCTTGATCCTGTAGTGCCGACCAGCTTGTCTCGGCGGTGTCGGGTACGGTCTCAAGGTCGAATTCGGCTGCCTCGTCTGGCGAGAGCCATACCAGATCACCGCCGCCCCAGGCGTTGCGAAGCGCTTCGGGAAGAGCAGGGTCAAGCGTTCCCGGGCGGGCAATCAACGTGGCGGTGAACATAAAAGCACTCCAAGCAAGGTTTGCGGCGATGTATCGGCGGTCTGGCAAAAAGGCCAGATGGAAGAACCGCGCAGATGTGGCTTCTCGTTCCAAATGCGCTGTGTCTGCGCCATTTGCCGCCGCGAAACCTGTGGACGCGACCCAGGTTTCCGATCCGCAACACGTGTCTCTCGAAGGGCACCAAATGCGTCACATTGGTCGCATTTTCCGACTTGCGCGGCGTGCGCGGCCCGCATAAACGCAGCGGTGGGACACCCTTCCCCAACGAAGGGCGCTTATCTGGAAGGATAGCATCAATGGCTATTGCACAACCGGCAACGCGGCCGGCTAACCCGCGTTTTTCTTCTGGCCCCTGTGCCAAACCCCCTGTTTATAAACTCGAAAATCTCGCCGATGCGCCGCTGGGCCGTTCGCACCGTGCTGGTGTTGGCAAGGCCAAGCTGAAGGCCGCGATCGAAGAGACGCGCGAATTGCTTGGCGTGCCCGCCGATTATAAAATTGGCATCGTTCCCGCATCCGACACCGGTGCGGTTGAAATGGCGATGTGGTCGCTGCTGGGCGCACGTAAGGCGACAATGGTCGCTTGGGAATCCTTTGGCGCAGGCTGGGTCACTGATGTGGTCAAACAGCTTAAGATCGACGCCGAGGTGAAAACCGCAGACTACGGTCAGATCGTCGATATGGCGTCGGTTGATTACGACACCGATGTCGTCTTCACTTGGAACGGCACGACCTCGGGCGTGCGGATGCCAAACGGTGACGCGATCCCGGCGGATCGCGAAGGCCTGACGATCTGCGACGCCACATCGGCGGCTTTCGCGCAGGACTTGCCGTGGGACAAGCTGGATGTAACGACCTTCTCTTGGCAGAAGGTTCTGGGCGGCGAAGCGGCGCACGGCGTGCTGATCCTGAGCCCCCGTGCTGTCGAACGGCTTGAGTCGTACACGCCGGCATGGCCGCTGCCCAAGATCTTCCGCATGACAAAAGGCGGCAAGCTGATCGAAGGTATCTTTGTCGGTGAAACGATCAACACACCGTCGATGCTGGCGGTCGAGGATTACCTGCAAGCGCTTGACTGGGCGCGGTCGATTGGTGGTTTCAAAGGTCTGATGGCGCGGGCGGATGCCAACGCACAGGCGGTCTGGGATTTTTGCGATGCCAACGACTGGATCGCCAACTTGGCTGACGACGCTGCAACGCGGTCGAATACCTCGGTCTGCCTGAAATTCACCGATGACCGGATCACCGATGGTGCGGTATTCGCCAAGGCGGTTGCAAAGCGGCTTGAAGCTGAAGGCGTAGCATTGGACATCGGTGCCTATCGCGACGCACCGGCAGGTCTGCGGATCTGGTGTGGCGGTACGGTCGAAACTGCGGACATCGAAGCGATGTTGCCGTGGCTTGACTGGGCCTTCCACGCTGAGATCGAAGCGCTCTCTCAGGCGGCCTGATAGAATGCGGTGCGCGCAAGCGCGCACCCTCCCCATTCATTCCCTGTAGGGTGCGTGATCTCACGCACTTTCTCTCGATATTCAAAAGGACCACTGACATGGCCCCCCGTGTACTCATCTCTGATAAACTCTCCGACGCTGCAGTTCAGATCTTCAAAGACCGTGGCATCGAGGTCGATTTCCAGCCAGATCTGGGCAAGGACAAGGACAAGCTGGCCGAAGTGATTGGCCAGTATGACGGACTTGCGATCCGTTCGGCCACCAAGGTCACACCGACGATCCTTGAAAACGCGACCAATCTCAAAGTGATCGGCCGCGCCGGGATCGGTACCGACAACGTCGACAAGGAAGCCGCGTCCAAGAAAGGTGTGATCGTCATGAACACGCCGTTCGGCAACATGATCACCACTGCTGAACATGCAATTGCTATGATGTTTGCCTGCGCACGCCAAATCCCCGAAGCGTCTGCCTCTACCCATGCGGGCAAGTGGGAAAAGTCCAAATTCATGGGCGTCGAACTGACCGGAAAAACGCTGGGTGTGATCGGTGCAGGCAATATCGGCGGGATCGTGTGTGACCGCGCCCGTGGTCTCAAGATGAAAGTCGTGGCATACGATCCGTTCCTTGGCGAAGACAAGGCAAAGCAGATGCAGGTTGAAAAGGTTGAATTGGAAGACCTTCTCAAGCGCGCTGATTTCATCACGCTGCACGTGCCGCTGACCGACCAAACCCGCAACATCCTGTCGGCAGAAAACCTTGCCAAAACCAAAAAGGGCGTGCGGATCATCAACTGTGCCCGTGGCGGTCTGGTAGACGAAGCCGCGCTGGCGGAATTGCTGAAATCCGGTCACGTTGCTGGTGCCGCGTTTGACGTGTTCAGCGAAGAGCCGGCGAAGGAAAACCCGCTCTTTAACTTGCCGAACGTAGTCTGCACGCCGCACCTTGGCGCCGCCACTACCGAAGCGCAGGAAAACGTCGCCCTTCAGGTGGCAGAGCAGATGGCCAACTATCTGCTGACCGGGGCTGTAGAAAACGCGCTCAACATGCCGTCGGTGACGGCCGAAGAAGCCAAGATCATGGGGCCGTGGATCAAGCTGGCCGACCATCTGGGTAGCTTCATTGGCCAGATGACGGACGAACCGATCCAGGCGATCAACATCCTTTATGATGGCACGGTGTCCGAGATGAACCTCGACGCGTTGAACTGCTCTGCCATTGCAGGGATCATGAAGCGGGTTAACCCGGACGTGAACATGGTTAGCGCCCCGCTGATCGCCAAGGAACGCGGCATCAAAATCAGCACAACCAATCAGGCGAAATCCGGTGCGTTTGACGGTTACGTCAAGTTGACCGTGGTCACGTCCGAGCGCGAGCGCTCGATCGCGGGCACGGTGTTCAGCGATGGCAAGCCGCGTTTCATCCAGATCAAAGGCATCAATATCGACGCCGAGATCGGTGCGCACATGATCTACACCACCAACGAAGACGTGCCAGGCATCATCGGGATGCTGGGCATGACCATGGGCGAAAACAAGGTCAACATCGCGAACTTTACCCTTGGCCGTTCGGCGGCAAAAGGCGAAGCGATTGCGCTGCTCTATGTCGACGAGCCTGTGCCTGCCAATGTGGTGGACAAGCTCAAGGCGACGGGTCTGTTCCGGCAGGTCAAACCGTTGCAGTTTGACGTCGCCTGAGTCTCGGGTACACTCTGACTGTGAAGGGCGGCCTCGTGCCGCCCTTTCTACGTGAGCCCCGCAATTCGATCGCGAAAGGTCAGGCCATGCCACCAATCTACACCATTGGAGACATCCACGGGCAGCTGGGACAGCTCGACGATGCACTGGCGCTGGTCGAGGCGGATGGTGGGCCCAACGCCAAGGTGGTTTTTGTCGGGGATTACGTAGACCGCGGTCCCGACAGCCGCGGCGTGATCGACAGGCTTTTGGCAGGGCTCGCAGAAGGGCGCGACTGGACCTGTCTCAAGGGCAATCACGATCGGTTCTTCGAACGTTTTCTGGCAGAACCCGAACCGCTGTTCGATCCGCATCTGCTCGTAGGCTATCACTGGTTTCACGAAGCACTTGGCGGGCGCGAAACGGTTGCGTCTTATGGCGTCCGGGTGCCGGAGCGTATTCGCCAAACAGATCTTGCGGCGGAGCTTCACAGCGTTGTTCCAGCGGCACACAAGGCGTTTCTAAAAACGCTGCGCCTGTCTCACAATGTCGGTGATCTGTTCTTTGCCCATGCGGGTATCCGCCCGGGTGTGCCGCTCAAGGATCAGGTCGAAAACGACTTGGTCTGGATCAGGCAGGAGTTCTTGCAGGACTACACTGATCACGGTGTTCTTGTGGTACATGGGCACTCACCGGTGAAGTACCCCGAACTCTACAGCAACCGATTGGCCGTTGATACCGGCGCAGGCTATGGCCGGACACTAGTGCCTGTGGCGATCGAAGAAGACGGCATTTTTGCGCTGACGCCGCGGGGGCGACAGCGCCTTGATGAACTGACTTGAACCTAGTCGTAGCTGAGTGCCGTCGCCTTGCCTCGGAACACCGTATAGGCCAGCGCAGTATAGCCGAGGATCATCGGCAGAACGAACAGCGTTCCGATTAGGATGATGAACAGACTTTCAGGGGCGCTTGCCGCTTCGTAGATGGTCAGATGGTCCGGCACGATGAACGGGTAGAACGAATAAGCCATCCCGAAAAAGCCCAGTATGAACAGAACGATGGTGGCCGCGAACGGGAACCACGCAAAGCTGTCATCGCTGGTGGGCAAGCGGCGCAGCGCCAGCCAAAGTAACACGATCAATGCGCCAGACATCAGAGGCAGCGGCATCAGCAAAAAGAACTCTGGCATAGAGAACCATTTGTCGAAGATGCGCTGGCTGACCAGCGGTGAGGCAAGGGAAATCGCACCGAGGCCCAGAACGACACCCCAGATACCCCCTTTCGACCATCCCACCGCCTTGCGTTGCAATGCTCCTTCGGTCTTCAGGATCAGCCAAGTTGCCCCGATAAAGCTGTAGCCGACGGTTAGGAACACCGCTGTCACCGCCGAAAACGCCAGCGTGAAAGCGGTCACTTCCAAGCCCATGATATACATGCCGAGCATGTAGCCTTGGCTGAGCGAGGTCATCATGGAGCCGATGTAGAACGCGCCATCCCAAGCGGCTTTGTGTCGTGCCGGCGCTTTGACGCGAAATTCGAACGAAACGCCCCTTAGGATCAACCCAACGAGCATAACCGCCACGGGTAGATAAAGCGCGGTCAGGATGGTGCCATGAGCCGAAGGGAAGGCCACCAGCAGGATGCCAATGGCCAGAACCAGCCACGTTTCATTGGCATCCCAGAAGGGGCCAATTGACGCGATCATGCGGTCCTTTTCATCCTTCTCGGCGAAGGGGAACAAAACCCCGACCCCCAGATCGAAACCATCGAGGATCACATAGATCAGAATGGACAGCCCCAGCAGAGCGGCAAACGCCAGTGGCAGCCAGGTTTCAGGGTCCCCGAACATGTACATAGCTTACTCCGCAGCGACTGTAACTTGGGCTTCGGGAGCCCTGGGAAGACGCGGGTCAAACGGTTCGCCCTTTGCTGCCTTGCGCGCAAGGTAGAAAAGCACGCCGATGTAGGCGGCAAGCAATGCTGCATAGATCGCAAGATAAACAATCAGCGTCGAAGCCACCATCGGGGCGGGCACATCAGCCACGGCAGATTCGGTGGACAATACGCCTTGGACAAGCCACGGCTGACGGCCGATCTCGGTTGTGTACCAACCGGCCAAAGTGGCCACCCAGCCCGAGAACGCCATCGGCACCATCGCCCAGAGCAGCGGTTTGGGCAGCCCTTCGATACCGCGCTTCTTGCGGGCCATGAAAAACACGCTGGCCCAGCTGAGCAGAAGCATCGCCATGCCTGTCGCCACCATAATGCGGAAACTGAAGAACACCGGTGCCACGGGCGGGTGTTGGACGGTTCCGTCCTCGGCCACAAAGTCATTCAGACCTGGCACAACACCATCCGGTGAATGCTTAAGAATAAGCGATGCACCATTGGGAATGCCGATCTCGAAATCGTTGGACCGGGTTTCTTCGTTCGGGATCGCGAACAGGACCAGTGGCACGTTCGGGCCAGTTTCCCAGTTGCCTTCCATCGCAGCCACCTTCTGCGGCTGATGTTCCAGCGTGTTTAGCCCGTGGAAGTCACCGGCCAGAATTTGCAGTGGGATCAGAAACGCACCGATGGTCATGCCGGTCTTGAGCGTTGCGCGGACACCATCCGAACGGTCCCCAATTAGCCAGCGGAAGGCGCTGAGACCAGCCAACAGGAATGCCACGGTCAGCCCGGACGCCAGCAGCATATGCACAAGGCGGTACGGCATCGATGGGTTAAAGATGATCGCCCACCAATCGGTCGCAAAGGCCACCCCATCGCGCATCTCGAACCCCGCAGGAGTGTGCATCCAGCTGTTCAGGACAAGGATCCAGAACGCCGACATGGTGGTGCCAAACGCGACAAGAAAGGTGGAAAGGGTGTGCAACCAGCCAGACACCTTGGACATGCCGAACAGCATGATGCCAAGGAACACCGCCTCTAGGAAGAACGCGGTCATCACTTCATAAGCCAAAAGTGGCCCGGCGATATTGCCGACGCTTTCCATGAAGCCTGGCCAATTGGTGCCGAATTGGAACGACATGGTGATGCCAGATACCACGCCCATCGCAAAGCTAAGGGCAAATACCTTGACCCAAAAGCGATAGGCTTCGACCCATTTCTGGTCGCCTGTCCATGAAAAGCGAAGCTTGAAGAATAAGAGTACCCATCCCAGCGCGATCGTGATCGTCGGGAACAAGATGTGGAACGAGATGTTGGCACCAAACTGGATGCGTGAGAGGATGAGTGTGTCCATTAGTGGCCATCCTTTGAGAACGTTTTGCTTACTGTTTTGAAGATAGGTCGCAGATGTAGGTTTCCTCACTCCTGCGACAGCGTTGCACACCAAACCTCATGATCGTGTCGGGGCGATTCTCTCACAGGTTGTGTGGCGCCGATATTTCCCGCAGTTGGGACAATTTTGCACAATAATACCAAAGGGGCTGGCTTCTGACTCATTAGGGATTTCTGAGGTTCCCAGCTCGCCCGCGCTCTGATTCCATGG
>CANNCS010000104.1 GCA_947503115.1 uncultured Marivita sp. | reverse complement strand
CCAATCCATCAAGCACGGCGCTCAACTCGCAAGGAATATGGGGCAGAAAATCAACCAAAATGTGTGAATCTGATAGCCCGGGGGGAGGGTCGGGCGCGGCCCGCCCTTTGGGAGGGCTAGGTTGCTCGAACCGTGTATTGTATTCATGTGTCGGAGCATGGCCCCAAATCCAAAAAGAGGTGACGTCACCTGAGTTGGGTGGACATCCTCTCCCCCGTGCAGAACTGCTTGCGCGGCTCTGAACCTGTATCCCGTGCCAATCGGGACCTGTGAGATGCATCTCTCATGGTCTGAACGTGTGACACGTCCGCAGAGAGAGGGTCTTCGCTTAGGGTGTTCCGCCAAATGGCGGAACGGGTATCGGATCCAATGGGCGGGAGGTATCGGGCCGAAGGGTTAAGCGTGTGAAAATGGACCGCGCGGTGCACGCCCACTTCGGCTTGTCCCAAGGATGAAGGATGGACCCCAAGAAACGAAAAAGCCCCGCCACATGGGCGGGGCCGTGATCGTGCCACTGGGGCGTGATCTTATTCTTCGTCTGCGTCTTCGAATTCTGCAATGCGCGCCTTGTCGGCTGCGCCTTTGGCGTCGACGTCACGGTCGACGAATTCGATGATCGCCATCGGTGCCATGTCGCCATAGCGGAAACCGGCCTTCAGGATGCGGATGTAACCACCCGAACGCTCCGCGTAGCGCGGGCCGAGGATTTCGAACAGCTTGGCGACGTCCTTGTCTTCCTTAAGCTGTGCTGCGGCCTGACGGCGCGCGTGCAGGTCGCCGCGCTTGCCCAGCGTGATCAGCTTTTCAACGATCGGGCGCAGTTCTTTTGCTTTCGGCAGAGTGGTCTTGATCTGCTCATGTTCGATGAGCGAGCCGGCCATGTTGGCAAAGAGCGCCTTGCGGTGCTCGTGGGTGCGGTTCAGGCGGCGGTAGCCTCGTGCGTGACGCATGTGTCTTCTCCTAATGTGCCCTCTACGGGCGTTTTTGCTTTGTCCGGCCGCCGATGCGTGTCAGCGGCTCTCCTTGGGGCGGATGCCCGGGTGTGGTGCGGCGGGGATTACACCCCGCCGTTCCGAATTAAAAGTTGTCTTCCAGCTTTTTCGCCAGATCTTCGATGTTGTCTGGCGGCCAATCCTCGACATCCATGCCAAGGTGCAGACCCATGCCGGACAGCACTTCTTTGATCTCGTTCAGCGACTTGCGGCCGAAGTTCGGGGTGCGGAGCATCTCGGCTTCGGTTTTCTGGATGAGATCGCCGATATAGACGATGTTGTCGTTCTTCAGGCAGTTCGCGGAACGCACGGACAGTTCCAGTTCGTCCACCTTCTTGAGCAGAAGCGGGTTGAACTCGAGACCATCATCGTCGTCCTGCGGGCGGGCCGATTCCGGTTCGTCGAAGTTGACGAAGATCGACAGCTGGTCCTGAACGATGCGCGCGGCATAGGCAACGGCATCTTCCGGTGTCAGCGACCCGTCAGTTTCGATCTTCATGGTCAGCTTGTCATAGTCCAGAACCTGGCCTTCGCGAGTCGGCTGAACGTCGTACGCGACTTTCTTGACCGGCGAATAGATCGCGTCGATCGGCATCAAACCGATGGGAGCGTCTTCCGGCTTGTTCTTGTCAGCGGACACGTAACCTTTGCCGGTGTTGACCGTCAGTTCCATGTACAGGTCTGCACCATCGTCGAGGTGGCAGATCACGTGGTCGCGGTTAAGCACTTCGATGCCGTTGGTTTCAGAGATGTCACCCGCGGTGACTACGCCCGGACCCTTGGCATTGATGGAAACACGCTTGGGGCCTTCGACTTCCATGCGGAGCGACACACCCTTGAGGTTTAGAACGATATCGGTCACGTCTTCACGTACGCCAGCGACGCTGGAGAACTCGTGCAGAACGTTGTCGATCTGAACGCTGGTGATGGCCGCGCCCTGAAGCGACGACAGCAAAACGCGACGCAGCGCGTTGCCCAGCGTGAGACCAAATCCGCGCTCAAGCGGTTCGGCGACAACAGTCGCCACGCGCGACGGATCAGCGCCCGGCTTGACCTCAAGCTGTGTTGGCTTGATCAGTTCTGCCCAGTTTTTGTGGATCATGCGTCCCTCCATTCTTGTTTTTGCCCCATGTCCGAAAGGCAAAAACGCCCGAGGTTAAAATGACGAAAGCACGACCCCACCAAAGAGTGGGGCCATGCCTAAGATGTAATCGCTTTTATACGCGACGACGCTTCGGCGGACGGCAGCCGTTATGCGCAATCGGGGTCACATCACGGATAGAGGTGATGTTGAAGCCGACAGCGGCCAGCGCGCGCAGAGCCGATTCACGACCCGAACCGGGGCCCTGAACTTCGACTTCGAGCGTCTTCACACCGTGTTCCTGCGCTTTTTTACCCGCATCTTCAGCAGCCAACTGGGCAGCATAAGGTGTGGATTTCCGCGAGCCTTTGAAGCCCATGGTGCCAGCAGACGACCAAGAAATGGCGTTGCCCTGCACGTCGGAGATCAGGATTTTGGTGTTGTTGAAGCTGGAGTTCACATGTGCGACGCCAGCTGCGATGTTCTTGGAGACCTTCTTCTTGCCTCCGCGACGGGTATCACGTGCCATTGGTGCAGACCTCCCTTATTTCTTCTTACCGGCAATGGCCTTTGCGGGGCCTTTGCGAGTACGAGCGTTGGTGTGGGTCCGCTGACCGCGTACGGGCAGGTTACGACGGTGACGCAGGCCGCGGTAGCAGCCAAGGTCCATCAGACGCTTGATGTTCATCTGTGTCTCACGGCGAAGGTCGCCTTCGACGGTGTAGTTCGCGTCGATATGTTCACGAACGGCAAGCACTTCGGCATCGCTCAGTTCGTTAACACGACGGGTCGGGTCGATGTTGACAGCTTCGCAAATAGCTTTTGCGGAGGTATGGCCAATACCGGTGATATAGGTGAGGGCGATTGGAACACGCTTCCCTGTGGGAATGTTCACGCCAGCAATACGTGCCACGTATGACTTCCTTTTTCGTTGCGGGTCCGTAACGCCAGACCCTTTTTTCACAACATAAGGCCCGTCGGTTTTAACCTTGGGGCCTTGAGCTGATCAGGTGATCCGCAGACGGGCGCGACCCGAACTGCGACGGTGATTCTCGGTTAAGAGATGGCGGTAGATAGGAGCGATTGGCGGTGGCGTCAAGGGCCTTGAAGGCCACATTGATCACCGAAGAGGTCCGCCAAACATAATGATGTCTCTTAGGTGTCCAACACCTTGGCAATGTCCGCTTTGACTGCTGCCATTTCACCCAGACCATCGACCGAGGACAGCTGGCCTTTGGCGTAGTAATAGCCAATCAGAGGCGATGTCTTTTTGTAGTACTCCATAAGACGCTGCTTGAGGCTTTCCTCATTATCGTCCGCGCGGCGCTTGAATTCGGTTCCGCCACAGTTGGAGCATTTGCCATCCGCCGGGATCGGCTTGGTGTGGTCGTTATAAACCTCACCACAGTCGCCACAGGTGGAGCGAGCCGTGATACGGGCAACAAGCGCGTTATCATCGACCTGCATCTCGATCACAGAGTCGAGTGTCTCGCCCTCTTCCGCAAGCAGGTCGCCCAAGGCATCCGCTTGCGCCAGTGTGCGCGGGAAGCCATCAAAGATGAAGCCGCCTTTTTTGTCGCCCTTGAGCTTTTCGCGGATCAGGCCAATGACGATTTCGTCCGTCACCAGCTCACCGCGCGCCATCACGTCAGCGACGATCTTGCCCATCTCTGTGCCACTGTCCTTGGCTTCGCGCAGCATGTCGCCGGTTGAAAGCTGGATCATGTCACGTTCGTCACAAAGGAACCGCGCCTGTGTGCCTTTGCCCGCACCCGGCGGGCCCAATAGTATGATATTCATCGGCGCGCCGGGCTCCGTCTTTTGGACTTTGTCTTACCCTTACCGCGTAGTTGCGACTTTTGAATGAGACCTTCGTATTGGTGAGCCAGAAGATGGCTTTGCACCTGCTGGATGGTGTCCATCGTAACCGACACCACAATCAGAACGGATGTACCGCCGAAGTAGAACGGGATCGCGAACTGGCCGCGTAGAACTTCTGGCAGCAAACAGACCGCCGTCAGGTAGGCCGCCCCCAGTGCAAGCACCCGGTTGACCACGTACTCAAGGTACTCCGCCGTCTTCTTGCCCGGACGGATGCCCGGCACAAACCCGTTCTGGTTCTTGAGGTTGTCGGCCACATCGTCGACTTTGAACGACACGTTGAAGGTGTAGAAGTACGCGAAGAAGACAATCATCGCCCCGAAGAACAACAGGTAAAGCGGCTGACCCGGACCGAAATAGGCGAGGATCGTCGACATGACCGGGCCAGAATTCTGACCGCTAAACGTGCTGATCGTGGTCGGCAGCAGCAGCAAAGAACTGGCAAAAATCGCCGGGATCACGCCCGATGGGTTGACCTTGATCGGCAGGTGGCTGTTTTGCGCTTCTGCGATCTTCATGCCCATCTGGCGGCGGGGATATTGAATCGTGATCTTTCGGAGCGCACGCTCCATGAAGACGACGAACATGATCACCGCAATCACCATGAGGATCACCCCCACGATCACGGCCGGGCTGATGGCGCCCGAACGACCGGAGGCAAAGAACTGTGCCAACGCGGCGGGAACTTCGGCGATGATGCCGACGAAGATGATAAGCGAGATGCCGTTACCGACGCCGCGTGCGGTGATCTGTTCACCCAACCACATCAGGAACATCGTGCCACCAACAAGGGTGATCACGCAGGACGCGCGGAAGAACCAGCCGGGATCCGTCACCAGATCACCCGCTTCGAGGCTGACCGCGAGGCCATATGCCTGGAATGTGGCAAGGAACACCGTGCCGTAGCGGGTGTATTGCGCGATTTTCTTGCGGCCCGCTTCGCCCTCTTTCTTCAACTGTTCCAGCGACGGCACCATGGACGTCAGAAGCTGAACGATGATCGAGGCCGAAATATACGGCATGATGCCAAGGGCGAAGATGCCCATACGGCCCAAAGCACCGCCGGTGAACATCGTCAGGATGCCCCCGATCCCCTGCTGGGCCTGCTCCATGAATTCGCGCAACGCAATACCATCAATCCCAGGAACCGGGATGAAGGTGCCGATGCGGTAAACGATCAGAAGGCCAAGCGTAAACAGGATCCGGTTGCGCAAATCGGTCGCTTTGCCGAGCGCAGCCCAGCTTGTATTCGCGGCCATTTGTTCTGCTGCTGATACCATGCGGGTCTCTTTTATGATGAACGCCGCCATGAGCGGTCCGGCTCAGGCGGCGTTTGGAAAGCTCTGGAGGGTATGTAAGCGGCACAGAGGCCGCTCACAACCTCTTATTCGGCAGCCTGCGCGTTTGTGACCGTCAGAGAGCCGCCAGCCTTCTCCACCGCGTCGATTGCGGATTTCGAAGCACCGGTGACCGCCAGTGTCACTTTTGCAGTGATGTCGCCCTTCGCGAGAACGCGGACACCGTCAAGTTTGCGGCGAACCAGACCGGATGCGACCAGCGCGTCCTCGTCGATGGTGCCTTTTGCATCGAGCTTACCAGCGTCGACGAATTTCTGGATCAGACCGAGGTTGACCACAGCGTATGCTTTGCGGTTCGGCTTGTTGAAGCCACGCTTTGGCAGACGCTGGTAGAGCGGCATCTGGCCGCCTTCGTAGCCGGCAATGGCCACACCCGAACGGGATTTCTGACCTTTGATACCACGGCCACCCATTTTACCGAGGCCGGAGCCCGGACCACGGCCAACGCGCTTTTTGCGCTTGGTTGCGCCGGGATTGTCGCGCAGTTCATGCAGTTTCATATCGCTTCTCCTTTGCCGGAAACGCCCCCGAAGCGATGTGGGACGAACGCGGCTTTTCTTGGTTATAGACTCAGTGACCCAATGGGCCACCGGGGGCGTATAGAGGGTTGCGTGCGAGCGATCAAGGGGGGTGCCGTTCCCCATTCAAGATAAGTCTATTCCCTTGGCGGCCAACTTATCCTGGAGGTCTTTGGTCGTGTTGCCACTGGGGTAATCAACGCTTGGGATTGGCAGGCCAAGCCAATCACACAAGGGCTGCCAGCCATCACCAAGATTGTGGACCAGAAGCCGATCAGGTGAAACCGTTGCCAACACATCCTCTACGTTCTTGTTGTAGACAGCGATTGCGTGGTTCCGGTCATGTGCCCGACCGTGGAAAACCTGATCGGCAACCAAAAGGTGCGCCAGCCCATTGCGGTCTTCGCTGCATTGCAGATACCACAGAATTGTTTTCTCAAAGCTGTTCCACCAGCTTTCGGCAGACCGCATGGTCAGGATCACTTTCGCCTCGGGATAAACATCTATCAAAATGCGCCAATAGTAAGCTGACGGCCAATCCACGCAGGACGAATATCCTTCGAACAACATATCCCAGTCAGGAGTACCACCTTTTGCCAAATCAAGCCAAAGAGAGCGAAGAGGCGCGCCCTCTTCCAGCTCGAACATGTGGTGCGTCGGACCGACACCAAGAATATTCAACGCATGGCGCATGGAATCCGTACCGGTACGTCCAAATCCGGTTCCAATTATCTTTAATCCCATAGCGCCCCCTATGACGCCATGTGACGAGCAGCCGACGTCTCTACCTTGTAATCCTGACTATGTCCCAAAAGAAAAAACCCCGCCAGTTTCCTGACGGGGTTTTCAAAGACATTCGAATGACGCGGTTTAGCCGCGCTCTTCGATGATCTCGACCATGTGGGACACTTTGCGCACCATGCCACGAATGGCGGGGGTGTCTTCAAGTTCACGGGTCTTGTGCATCTTGTTGAGGCCCAGGCCGATCAGCGTCTGACGCTGGATACCAGGGCGACGGATCGGGGAACCGATCTGCTTTACAACGATTGTCTTAGCCATAGTGATCAGGCCTCCTCAGCGACTTGGGCGCTTTCCTGCGGCGCGTCTTCACGCTTGGGCAGGATGTCGGCCACTTTCTTGCCGCGACGCTGTGCGACGGAGCGCGGGCTGGACTCTTTGGAGAGACCATCAAGCGTAGCGCGGATCATGTTGTAGGGGTTCTGCGAGCCGATCGACTTGGCGACGACGTCCTGAACACCCAGCATTTCGAACACGGCACGCATCGGACCACCGGCGATGATACCAGTACCCGTGGGTGCTGTGCGCATGACGACCTTACCGGCGCCATGGCGGCCTTCGATGTCGTGGTGCAGAGTGCGACCTTCGCGCAGCGGCACGCGGATCATCTTGCGCTTTGCTTGCTCGGTTGCCTTACGGATGGCCTCGGGGACCTCTTTGGCCTTACCTTTGCCAAAGCCGACGCGGCCTTTCTGGTCGCCCACAACGACAAGCGCAGCGAAGCCGAAACGCTTACCACCCTTAACGGTCTTGGACACCCGGTTGATTGCAACTAGGCGATCGGCAAATTCCGGTGCCTGCTCTTCACGATCGCGGCGATTGCCACGACGATTGTTTTCACGTTCTGCCATCTAGGCATCCTTTGTGCTGTGGGCCATTGGCCCGATTGTCCAATCCAGGTGAGCCTTTCGGAGCTCCCGGATCATCGGGAAAGGGTCACCCCTTCCGCAAAATGTATGCCGGGCAGAAGCCCGGCCTACGAGGTATCTAGGGTGCGTGCTTGCACGCACCGCTATCTTAGATCTTAAGACCACCTTCGCGGGCTGCGTCGGCGAGAGCCTTGACGCGACCGTGGAAAAGGAAACCACCGCGGTCGAAGTACGCTTCGGTTACGCCAGCTTTCTTGGCCCGCTCGGCAATCGCCGCGCCAACCTTTGCAGCCGAAGCGACATCATTCTTGCCGCCGAGGTCTTTTTCCATTGTCGAAGCCGCTGCAAGCGTCACGCCCTGAACGTCGTCGATCAGCTGAACGCTGATGTTCTTGTTCGAACGGTGAACGCTAAGGCGCACGCGCCCTGCATTGACCTTGCGAAGTTTGTTCCGAACGCGCAGACGGCGCTTTTGGAACAGATCACGTTTACTGTTTGCCATGTCCTTGCGTCCTTACTTCTTCTTGCCTTCCTTACGGAAGATGAATTCGCCCTTATAGCGAATGCCTTTGCCCTTGTAGGGCTCAGGACGACGCCAGTCGCGAATGTTCGCAGCCACTTGACCCACGAGCTGAGCATCTTGGCCTTCGACCACGATCTCTGTCTGCTTGGGGCAAGTGACGGTCACACCGTCAGGAATTTGGAAATCCACGTCATGCGACAGGCCAAGGTTCAGTTTCAGGACATTGCCCTGAAGCTGAGCACGGTAACCAACACCCTGAATTTCAAGCTCTTTCTTGAAGGTGTTGGACACACCATGAACCAGGTTCGCAACCATAGTGCGGGACATGCCCCACTGCTGGCGTGCGCGCTTGGATTTACCACGCGGCGTGACGGTGATCACGTTATCTTCTACCGAGATGGACACATCATCGGTCGCGGTGAAGCTCTGGGCGCCTTTCGGGCCCTTCACTTCGACGGTCTGGCCAGACACGGACGCAGAGACACCCGAGGGCAGCTCGACCGGCTGTTTACCAATACGAGACATTACCAGACCTCCTTAGAAGACAGTGCAGAGTACTTCGCCGCCAACATTGTGGCTGCGGGCACTTGCATCGGTCATGACGCCTTTGGACGTGGACACGATCGACACACCGAGACCCTGACGGACCTGCGGGATGTCATCCACACCCAGATACACACGACGGCCCGGCTTGGACACGCGCTTGAGTTCGCGGATCACGGGGGTGCCATCGTAGTACTTGAGGCTGATTTCGTACGCGGGGTGGCCGTTCACGTCCTTGGTTTCTTCGAAACCGCGGATGTAGCCTTCGTCCGCCATCACCGCGAGAACGCGGCCACGCAGCTTGGAAGCCGGTGTCATGGTTGTGGACTTGCCGCGCATCTGTGCGTTGCGGATACGGGTGAGCATATCGCCGATAGGATCGTTCATACTATGCCCTCCTTACCAGCTCGACTTGACCATACCGGGGGCTTGTCCATTGCTGGCAAGTTCACGAAGCATGATCCGGCTGACCTTGAGTTTACGATAGTAGGCGTGCGGACGCCCGGTGAGCTGGCAGCGGTTGTGCAGGCGCGTCGGCGCGCTGTTCCGCGGCAGTTTTGCAAGCTTGAGACGCGCCTTGAAGCGCTCTTCCATCGGCTTGCTTTCGTCGTTCGCGATTTCTTTCAGCTCAGCGCGCTTGGCGGCGTACTTTTCCACCAGCTTCTGACGCTTCTTTTCGCGTTCAATCATTGCTTTCTTCGCCATGGTATCAGTCCCCTCAGGCGTTGAACGGCATGTTGAAATGCTTCAACAGCGCCTTGGCTTCCGCGTCGGTCTTTGCGGTCGTCGTGATGATGATATCCATGCCCCAGACTTCATCGACTTTATCAAAGTCGATTTCGGGGAACACGATGTGCTCTTTCATGCCCATGGCAAAGTTGCCACGACCATCAAAGGACGGCTTCACGCCGCGGAAGTCCCGGATGCGGGGCATCGCGATAGTGATCAGACGATCGAGGAAATCGTACATCCGGTCGCCACGCAGGGTTACCTTGGCACCAAGCGGCATCTCTTCCCGAACACGGAAGCCCGCGATGGATTTCTTTGCCTTGGTGGTCACGGCCTGCTGACCAGCGATCTTCGTCAGATCTTCAACAGCGGATTTCGCTTTCTTGCTGTCACGGACAGCCTCAGCACCGCAGCCGATGTTCAGCACGATCTTGTCGAGGCGCGGAATCATCATGTCGTTCGAATAGCCGAACTCTTCTTTCATCGCGGCACGGATTTGGTCGCGGAAAGCAGATTTCAGACGCGGGGTGTAGGTTGCGGTATCAAGCATCGATCACATCCCCTGTTGTCTTGGCGTAACGGACCTTTTTGTCGCCTTCAACTTTGAAGCCAACGCGGGTCGGTTTGCCGTTTGCATCAACGATGGCCAGGTTCGACAGGTCGATCGGCATCGCCTTGGGGGTGCGGCCGCCCTGTGTTGTCTGGGACTGGCGCACGTGGCGGATTGCAACGTTCACACCATCGACGATGGCCTTGCCGGCCTTCGGATCGACGGATGCGATGGTGCCCGACTTGCCTTTATCTTTACCGGCAAGCACAACCACCTTGTCACCTTTACGGAGTTTAGCAGCCATTACAGCACCTCCGGAGCAAGCGAGATGATTTTCATGAAGTTCTTGGCACGAAGTTCACGCACAACCGGGCCGAAGATACGCGTACCGACGGGCTCACCTGCGTTGTTCAGGATCACTGCGGCGTTGCGGTCAAAACGGATGGCTGTGCCGTCTTCACGACGGACTTCTTTGGCGGTGCGAACGACGACGGCCTTACGGACGTCACCTTTCTTCACGCGACCGCGCGGGATGGCTTCCTTCACGGAAACGACGATGATGTCACCCACCGACGCGTATTTCCGCTTGGACCCACCCAGAACCTTGATGCACTGAACTCGGCGTGCGCCTGAGTTGTCAGCAACATCCAGATTGGTCTGCATCTGGATCATAATTTGTCTCCCGACGTCCCGGACCGCTCAGTAGAGGCATTGGCCCGGGGGTTTCGTAAATGCCGAAAGGCTATCGCTTACTCAGCGATAACCTCCCAACGTTTGGTCTTCGATTTGGGGGCGCATTCCTGAATGCGGACAACGTCCCCAACTGCGAATTTCTCGGCCTCATCATGGGCGCGATATTTCTTAGACTTCCGGATCGTCTTTTGCATGACCGGGTGCTTGAAGCGGCGCTCGACGGAAACGGTCACGGTCTGTGCGTTTGCTGTCGATGTAACGGTGCCGGAAAGGATACGTTTGGGCATCTGTCTGGCTCCCTCTTACGCGTCGCTGGCCGCAGCAGCGGCCTTTTGGTTCAGCACGGTGTTGATGCGTGCCACGTTGCGGCGCACCTGACGGATACGCGCTGTGTTTTCAAGCTGGCTTGTGGCCTGCTGAAAGCGGAGGTTAAAGGCCTCTTTCTTCAGCGAGACAAGCTCATCCCGGAGCTGATCCGGTGTCTTGTCATTCAGTTCCTTGGCGTTCATTCGCCGTTCCTTTCTATCAACATCACCGGAGAGCCCCATCGTGATTGTGGGTCACCCTGATTCCCGGTGGAGGTGGATGAAGTGGCGCGTATAGGCGGGATGTCGGAGTCGCGCAACCCCTTTGTTTAAAGGGCGCGATCTTGCCCCCTCGCCAATGGCGGAAACGCATATTATGACTGGCGCATGAGCACAATATCTTCCCTCTTCGTGACCCGCCTCTACCACGCGCCCCTGTCCGAGCACGCCCCGAACATCGACGCCGAGGAAATGGAAAATTCTTGTTTCGCCATCGCCGAGGATGACGAGGCGGGCCAGCAATGGTGCGAGGATAACGCCTATCCGGGTTACACGTCCTATGCGTCGCTGACCGACCTGCCCTGGCGCTTTCCGATTTTTGCCGATCTGGTAACATCGCTCGATGCGCACGTCGCAGCCTTTGCCGAAGACTTGGAATTCGATTTGGACGGTCGCAAGCTGGTGCTTGAAGACCTCTGGATCAACATCCTGCCGGAAGGTGGTTATCACGCCGCCCACATTCACCCGCATTCGGTTATCTCTGGCACAACCTATGTTTCGATGCCCGAAGGCGCGTCAGCTCTGAAGCTTGAGGATCCCCGCCACGCCATGATGATGGCCGCCCCACCCCGCCGCAAGGACGCGCGCGAGGAGATGCGAAATTTCATTTATGCGAAACCGTCGGTTGGCGATGTGCTTCTATGGGAAAGCTGGCTACGCCATGAAGTGGTGATGAATCAGTCCGAAGACGAACGCGTGTCGGTGAGTTTCAATTACCGGTGGGACTGAAGAAAGCGTTTCAAACGCTTTTCACGGCCATTCGAATGGCTATCCCACCGCGCCACCCGCCCCATTCAAGCCCTTCAACTCGTTCGAACGGCTTTTCAAATTGAAAACCCCCGGCGCCTTCGCACCGGGGGTTTCATATTTCGTTGGGTGCGTACTGACACGCACCGAACCGCTTACCAGTCCTCGCGAACCACGACGCGGGTCTTGATCGGCAGCTTCATCGCGGCCAGACGCAGCGCTTCGCGGGCAATGTCTTCACCGACGCCGTCGATTTCGAACATCACACGACCCGGCTTCACCTTGGCGGCCCAATAATCGACGGAACCTTTACCTTTACCCATACGGACTTCGGTTGGCTTCGACGTGACCGGTGTATCCGGGAAAATCCGGATCCAGACACGGCCTTGACGTTTCATGTGACGCGTCATGGCACGACGGGCTGCTTCGATCTGACGTGCAGTCACACGCTCAGGCTGAAGCGCCTTGAGGCCGAAGGTGCCAAAGTTCAGATCAGAGCCGCCCTTGGCTTCGCCCTTGATCCGGCCTTTGAACATCTTGCGGAATTTTGTACGCTTTGGTTGAAGCATGATTAGTTCCTCCGACCGCCGCCAGCACCACGCGGTGCGGGACCGTCTTGCAGTTCCTGTGCCTTGCGATCCCGTGCGGCCGGATCATGTTCCATGATCTCGCCTTTGAAGATCCAGACCTTGATGCCGATGATGCCGTAGGGCGTTTCCGCCTCGACATTGGCATAATCGATGTCGGCGCGCAGTGTGTGCAGGGGCACACGGCCTTCGCGGTACCATTCGGTCCGTGCGATTTCTGCGCCACCCAGACGACCGGCAACGTTCACGCGGATGCCGAGGGCACCCATACGCATGGCGTTCTGCACGGCGCGCTTCATGGCACGACGGAAGGACACACGACGCTCGAGCTGCTGAGAGATGCTTTCGCCAACCAACTGCGCGTCCAGTTCCGGCTTGCGCACTTCAACGATGTTGAGGTGCAGCTCGGAGTCGGTCATTGCGGCCAGCTTCTTGCGGAGCGTCTCGATGTCCGCGCCTTTCTTGCCGATGATGACGCCAGGGCGTGCAGTGTGAATGGTCACACGGCATTTCTTGTGCGGACGTTCGATGATGACGCGTGCCACACCAGCCTGCTTGCACTCTTTCTCGATGAATTCGCGCATTGCGATGTCTTCGAGCAGAAGATTGCCGTAGTCCTTGGTGTCAGCGTACCAGCGGCTGTCCCAGGTGCGGTTCACCTGAAGACGCATGCCGATCGGATTGGTTTTGTTACCCATTAGGCCTGCTCCTCAACTTGACGCACCTTGATGGTGATCTCCGAAAACGGCTTCATGATTTTGCCGAAACGGCCACGTGCCCGCGGACGGCCACGCTTCATCACGAGGTTCTTGCCCACATAGGCTTCGGCGACGATCAGCTCGTCCACGTCAAGCCCGTGGTTGTTTTCGGCATTGGCGATGGCCGACTGAAGGCATTTCTTCACATCAACCGCGATCCGCTTCTTCGAGAAGGTCAGATCGTTCAGCGCCTTGTCCACTTTCTTGCCGCGGATGAGACCGGCGACGAGGTTCAGTTTCTGCGGGCTGGTACGCAGCATCCGCAGCTTCGCCATGGCTTCGTTGTCAGCCACGCGGCGGGGGTTCTTTTCCTTGCCCATGACTTACTTCCGCTTCGCTTTTTTGTCAGCCGCGTGACCGTAATAGGTCCGAGTGGGCGAGTACTCGCCGAACTTCTGACCAATCATGTCTTCGGTGACGTTCACAGGAACATGCTTGTGGCCGTTGTACACGCCAAACGTCAGGCCCACGAATTGGGGCAGGATCGTCGAGCGGCGCGACCAGATTTTGATGACTTCATTGCGGCCGGAGTCACGCGACGCTTCTGCCTTTTTCAAGACATAGGCATCGACGAACGGGCCTTTCCATACAGAGCGCGACATGGTTTACCGCCCCTTCTTCTTGGCGTGACGCGAGCGGATGATCAGCTTCTGCGACGCCTTGTTCTTGTTACGGGTGCGCTTACCCTTGGTCGGCTTACCCCATGGGGTCACCGGGTGACGACCACCCGAAGTCCGGCCTTCACCACCACCGTGCGGGTGGTCAATCGGGTTCATAACGACACCACGGACGGACGGACGGATGCCCTTGTGGCGCATACGGCCCGCTTTACCGAAGTTCTGGTTCGAGTTGTCCGGGTTGGACACGGCACCGACGGTGGCCATGCATTCCTGACGGACCATGCGAAGTTCACCCGAGCTCAGACGGATCTGCGCGTAACCACCGTCACGACCCACGAACTGTGCGTAAGTGCCAGCGGCACGTGCGATCTGACCACCCTTGCCGGGCTTCAGTTCGATGTTGTGAACGATTGTCCCGATGGGCAGACCCGAGAAGGGCATCGCGTTGCCCGGCTTCACGTCAGCTTTCTGCGACGAGACCACGCGATCGCCGATGGCGAGACGCTGCGGGGCAAGGATATAGGCCTGTTCGCCATCGTCGTACTGGACGAGTGCGATAAAGGCCGTGCGGTTGGGGTCATATTCGATGCGCGCGACGGTCGCGCCCACGTCAAACTTGTTCCGCTTGAAATCGACGATACGATAAAGGCGTTTTGCGCCACCACCGCGACGGCGGGATGTGATACGTCCGGTGTTGTTCCGGCCACCCGACTTGGTCAAACCCTCAGTAAGGGCTTTGACCGGACGGCCTTTCCACAGCTCCGAACGGTCGATCAGCACCAGCCCGCGCTGGCCCGGCGTCGTCGGCTTATACGACTTGAGTGCCATGCTTTCTGTCTTCCGTTAGCAAGTGCAGGTCTTGGAGGACCCGCTATGTTGGGCGGACGTATCCGCCATGGGTATAGGGCCCCGAAGGTCCCCGATTAACGCAACAACGAAGCCCCGGACGAATCCGGGGCTGCGCGGTTGGGGGTTACTAGGCGGTGTGGCGTGTGGCGTCAAGCGCTGTGGATTGAATAAACGCCCCGTAAAACGATCAACGCCAGCTGGTCTTACGTCAGACCACGGGATCGCGAGCCAAGAGACCTTGAAAGGCGATTTCCAAGCCTTCTTTCCCAAGACATCGAGAGGGTAAATTGCAAATAAGCCGCTCAAAAAGAAAAAGCCCCCGGCCATCATTGGCGAGGGGCTTTCTCATCCTCTCAGACCGGGTCGAAACCCAACCAGATCACAGACCAGTAGTCACGTCGATCGTGAAGCCTTCGGCCAGGGTCACATAGGCCTTTTTCACGTCTTTCCGCTTGCCCAACTGGCCGCGGAAGCGCTTGACTTTGCCTTTGGTGATCGTTGTGTTGACCGCCTTGACCGACACACCAAACAGAGCCTCAACGGCCTCTTTGATCTGCGGTTTGTTGGCGTCGATCGCCACTTCGAACACCACAGCACCGTTTTCGGATGCCATTGTGGTTTTCTCGGTGATGATCGGCTTGCGGATCACATCGTAATGTTCAGCTTTCGCGCTCATTTCAGACGAGCCTCCAGTGCTTCGACACCCGCCTTCGTGAGCACGAGCGTGTCACGCTTGAGGATGTCATAGACGTTTGCCCCCATCGACGGCAGAACATCGAGACCATCGATGTTTGCTGCGGCGCGGATGAAGTTTTCGTTCACCTCTGCACCGTCGATGATCAGCGCGCGCTTCCAGCCCAGGTTTGCAACCTGCTTGGCCAGCGACGATGTCTTGCCGTCAGAATCGATGTTCTCGATGATGACAAGCGAACCGTCTTTGACCTTGGCGGACAGAGCGTGCATGAGGCCCAGCTTACGCACCTTCTTGGGAAGGTCGTGTGCGTGGCTGCGCGGTGTCGGGCCCTTATAGATACCACCCTTGCGGAAGATCGGTGCCTTGCGGGAGCCGTGACGTGCGCCGCCGGTGCCCTTCTGGCGATAGATCTTCTTGGTCGAGTAGCTGACTTCGGACCGTGTTTTCACCTTGTGTGTACCAGCCTGCGCTTTGTTGCGCTGCCAGCGAACGACACGGTGCAGAATGTCGGCGCGCGGCTCGAGACCGAAGATCTCGTCGCCCAGCTCGACCGACCCGGCGGTTCCGCCGTCCAGTTTGATCACGTCGAGTTTCATTCGTCGCCTTCCTTCTTCTCAGCCTTGGCTTCTTCACCGGCCGACCGCAGAGCGGCGGGCAGGATCACGTTTTCCGGCGTCGGCTTCTTCATGGCGTCCTTGACGGTCACCCAACCACCCTTGGAGCCGGGAACGGCGCCTTTGATCATGATGATGCCGCGTTCCGCGTCAGTCTTCACAACCTGGAGGTTTTGTGTCGTCACTTTGACAGCGCCCATGTGACCGGCCATCTTCTTACCTTTGAAGACTTTACCCGGATCCTGACACTGACCGGTGGAGCCGTGCGAACGGTGCGAAATCGAAACACCGTGCGAGGCACGCAGACCACCAAAGTTGTGACGCTTCATGGCACCGGCAAAACCCTTACCGATCGAAGTACCGGAGACATCGACGAACTGACCTTCGAAATAATGGTCAGCGGTGATCTCTTCACCCACATTGATCAGGTTCTCAGGTGCAACGCGGAATTCCGCGACCTTCCGCTTGGGTTCCACGTTCGCCGCAGCAAAGTGACCGCGCATCGCCTTGGATACGCGCTTTGCCTTGATCGAACCGGTGCCCAGCTGAACCGCCGAGTAGCCATGCTCTTCAGAGGTGCGCTGTGCGACCACCTGAAGATTGTCGAGTTGGAGAACGGTCACAGGAATCTGTTTTCCGTCTTCCATGAAAAGCCGGGTCATGCCGACTTTTTTCGCAATGATACCAGAGCGCATCATGGGATACTCTCCTTAAACCTTGATCTCGACATCCACGCCAGCGGCGAGGTCGAGCTTCATCAGGGCATCAACAGTTTGCGGGGTCGGGTCAACGATATCCAGCATACGCTTGTGCGTGCGGATTTCCCACTGGTCGCGGGACTTCTTGTTGACGTGCGGGCCACGCAGAACGGTGAACTTCTCAATCTTGTTCGGCAGCGGGATCGGGCCGCGCACAGTGGCGCCCGTCCGCTTGGCGGTGTTGACGATTTCCTGTGTCGACGCATCGAGCACACGGTAGTCAAACGCCTTGAGCCGAATGCGAATGTTTTGGCTTTGCATTGGTCTTAGCCTTTATTGGCGTTGCGGTTGAGAGGATGAGGCAGGACCACCCTGCCCCTTCATCGAACCGAATACGGGACGGCATGACGCCGCCCCGCGCAATTTGGTATCGACGAGGCTTACTCGACGATTTTGGACACGACGCCGGAGCCGACGGTGCGGCCACCTTCGCGGATGGCGAAGCGGA
>CANNCS010000103.1 GCA_947503115.1 uncultured Marivita sp. | reverse complement strand
CCAATCCTCCCATTCGTTGAGAGAATTGAATCAGCCGATCGACCGCCAATCAAGTAAGAGTTTTTCAACAAAATCGGACCAATGCGCTTGCACATCGCCATAACCGCCTTGGAGGCAAAGCTTACCAGTTGGGGAGAGTTGCGTGCGGCAGATGAGAAAAAGCTTTGCCAACGGCCAAGCCCGTCAATGCTTTTCCCATCTGGTAGACAAGGGCGTGCGCCGATGCCGATCAATTCGGTGATTACACCTGTCTGATTGGCGATCATGTCAGCAGCAAAGGGGAAATCGCTTCCCTGTACGACATAAGGCAGTTTCGAAATCTTGAGAAACTGCAACAGCTGCATACAGTCGTTGCGCACCGTGTCGAACGTGTCGGATGCGGGATCGGCATTGTCGCTGAGGCCATAGCCCGCGCGAATGGGGCATATCACACGCAGATCGTGATCGAACGCCATTCGCACCATGGATCGCGGCCACCGAACCATGCACGATCCCATATGCGAGAACAGCACTGGATGGCCCGTCTGTGGACCCATGTCGTGGTAGTAGAGCGTACGACCGTCAGTGAGGGTGATGTTCTTGAACGGTTTCCAGACTTCGCCTTCCAACCAGTTCTTGGACAACGTCGGCGCGGCAGGGGGGGCGACTTCGTTTGCAAAAACGCTCTTGGGGAAATCACCAAGGGTCATGATCAAACGGATGATATCCTTTTGCGAGCGCAAGTTCATCTTTGCGATGATCGACTTGATCTGTCCTCGAACGGTGCCTTCGCTTGTCTTGCGATGCTGCGCGATTGCGTTTGTGTCTTGCCCCTCGATCAACAAGCGCGCCACGTTCTGCTCGGCGTCGGTCAATTGGAACAAACTTTGGAGAAGTGTCCCGATCTGATCACGCCAATGGAAATGAGTGGAGACAATCAAAACAGACGGATCGGTCTCGTCACGCTCGTTGATCCGAACAACCCGAAACAGCATCGCGCCGCCCTTTCTGGCCAGATCAGTACGCAGGATTTTCTCTGTCTGTGTCGTCTTCTTCGACACGTCCTGAACTGCGTCGATCAAGGCGTCGCGCAGGTCGTCCGGCAACGACAGTTGGTGCATCGTGTCGCCGGCACGAACGCCAAAGGCCGATTGCGCTCCGGAATTGGAGGCCTCGATACTCAGGGACCGGCTGACAACGAACCCAGCAAGATTGTCGTACGGACGCAGATAGGCGGACAAATCAGGCCGTGTTGCTTCGCCCCATTGAAGAAAGGATTCGGCGCGATCCAGATGGGATTTGTAGACCGTATTGAAGTCAGAGATGTCAGTCTCAAAGGCGGCATCGTGCCAGAAGTTGATAAATTCTTCGAGGGTAGATGGCTCAAGGGCAATCTCGTAAATGCGATCAACGATTAGGTCGCGATCACGCTCAGTATCGCTGCGCTCAGTCGGGGTCACTCGTTACACGCCTCAAAATCACTAACAATGCAAACCACTAAAGGGCCGCCTGTCGTTGGTATCAAACTTTAGGTCTGTCGGTTACTTCGCAGTCTTGTGGTGTGCCCACCGGCCTGCAACTGGCACATGGCAGACACACCACATTCCCCAAACCACAACCGGAAGAGGTATCGTGGTTTGGGAAGCTCGATATGCGGAATTTCGGGGCGTCTGTTTGCGTCAAGCAAAGGCGATCCAACTTCCACCAATGACCAGAACGCTTGCCAATGCTTTGTTCAGAATCGCCATGGATCGTTCCGATCTCGCAATTCTGCTGATCTGGGCAGCGAAAAGTATGATCACGCCTGCACCGATAAACAGCGCAAGAAACGTCAGGGCACCTACAACAAGGAACTGTGGCAACTGGATCGAGGTGATGTCCATCAGGCTTGGCAATACCAAGGGGAAAAGGATCATCATGTACGGTGAAATAAAGCAGGTCATGACCCCGGCGCAAATTGCAGTCGGAAAAGATCGGCCTCTCGTTTGACAGTCGCGGGTCAGATCGAACCCACCCTTGAGAATCCCGTAAGCCACCCACAAGATGTAAGCCATCATCAGGTATTTGCCGTATTCGAAGATCGCAGGTACGGCCGTCAACCATGCGCCCATACCAAAGCAAATGGCCGAGATGATCAACAATCCACCCAAGGCGTACCCGATGCCGAACCCGACAGCGCCTTGGATATCTTGGCTGGCAGACCTGACAAGAAGCACCAAGGCGACAGGGCCGGGCGCCAAAGCAATTGCGATCAAAGTCACGAAATAGGACGCCATTTCTGAAAGCGACATCATGTCAAATCCCGCATTGGCAAAGGAGAAACAGATGCAGCGGGTGTAGCCAGCGATCTACCAATGAGTCGTCTCGACAGACCAATTAACCCGATCACGATCCAGCATCCCTGGATCAGCGCTGAAGCCAAATTGAACTCCGCAATCAAGCTGATTGAGACAAACGATGCGGCCAGCACATTGCAAAATGAATATTTTGCGCTGTTCCCGTCCAACCGTCCGATCTGGACCGATCCAAACGCGATCACATAAGTGAAAAACCCCAAGATGCCGATCGCCTGAAACGGACCTATGGTACTAAAATACTGATAAATCTCTGACACAATGCTTCCCGACACACATACTGCCCGAGTTGGGTAGGGGCTCTCGCGTTTCGTCACATCCCCCAAATGGGAGACGGCGTGACCGAAAGTGACCCAAGGTCAGGAAATCCATACCTTCGCTGCGTCTGGCGGTTCCACTAACGATTGAACAAGGTTTAAGCAGGCGCACATGTTCGTGAGCCGGACTGATAGCGTTTGAACCCGGCATCGAATTGACGGTTCCAATAGACACAATGCATATTGGAACCAGACCGGGTCGGCCCCATTTGGGGCCACCACGATTGAAAGGCTGCCTATGTTCACCAGACGACAGATGATCACCGCCACACTTACCACGCTTGCCGCTCCGGCCCTCGTCGGACCAGCCCTCGCAGCGCCAAGCGAATGGGATTCATGGGACTTGCAGGTGACACCAGCGAATTTCGATCTGGGATCAACCAACCCCTGGGGTTTGCACCCCCGGTATCTGCCACAGCGGGTCCGCGCCAATGAAGGGTTAGCGCCCGGCGATATTCACGTCGATTCGGTTGCCCGCTATCTCTACCATATTCAAGATGACGGCACCGCGATGCGCTATGGCGTCGCCATTGGCCGGGACGGGTTGTACGAACCGGGGGTTTACACAATCAGGCGCAAGGCCAAGTGGCCGCGCTGGACGCCCACACCCGCGATGATCGAACGCGAGCCTAACAAATATGCCCGTTGGGAAGAAGGGATGCCTCCCGGGCCAGAAAACGCGTTGGGGTCGCGTGCGCTGTATCTCTATGTCGGCAACCGCGACACCTATTTGCGCATCCACGGCACGCCTGCGCCACGGTCCATTGGCACACGCGCCAGTTCTGGATGCGTGCGTATGGTCATGCCGCACATCAACACGTTGTACGATCAGGTTGATACCGGAGTGACCGCCTATCTTTATCCGACCGACGGCGGGCCGCTTTAATCAGCTTTGTGGCCGGACGCAGATCGGGTTGCCGCTGCTGGTGCGCAACGGCAACTCGGTGGTCTCAACAGGGCCACGATGCGTGTACCAATAGCATCCATCCTCGGCTCGAACGCGCGCTGTTGTCAGGTCCTGAAACGGTGCCGCGATGGATGAAATGGACTCCGGCACGGTGACAACGCCAGCGCCTCCAGATGTTGGCACTGGTTCACAGGCCGCAAGGCTCAGAAGGATCAGGGGGGCCGCGAAGAAAGCCTTGGCTCTGGTCATGTTGCACTCATTCCGCTGTGTTATGTTGCCTGCGAAGGTTGCACTTGACTGGTAGCGCCGCAAGCCTGTCCAAACGCAAGCGTCTGTGGGCATGGCAAGGATGCCGCAGGTCGCTGTGGTCAGGACTTGGTGTGCTCTTGCCGCAAAGAGAGGCGACGGCAATTTGTTTGCACGTCACATCGGTACAACCCACGCGGCAGTCATTGCAGTTTCCAGTCCGCAATGTGTAGATGGGCGCAACGCGCGATCCCCATTCTGGCTTTCGCATTTCTTCGAAAATTGGAGACCAAAGTGGATCTACGCGCAATACTGATGGGCTTGGCTTTTGCCGTCATGTGGTCCTCGGCCTTTACCTCGGCTCGGATCATTGTGGCAGATGCTCCGCCGCTCATGGCGCTTGCCCTCAGATTTGCCATTTCCGGCGCACTGGCGGTGCTGATCGCGCTTTGGATGGGGCAAAGTTGGCGCCTCACCAGAATGCAATGGCGTGCGACGATCATCTTCGGTATCTGTCAGAACGCACTTTACCTTGGGTTGAACTTTGTAGCCATGCAGCGGATCGAGGCCTCTTTGGCTGCGATCATTGCATCCTCCATGCCGCTCTTGGTTGGAGTCGCTGGGTGGCTGTTCACTGGGCAGCGGATGTCACTCATTGGTGTGATCGGACTGGTCGCCGGCTTCTGTGGCGTCGTCATCATCATGGGCGCGCGGCTTAATGCGGGCGCTGATCTATACGGCATTGGCCTCTGTCTGATCGGCGTCTTGTCTCTGACTGTGGCCACACTGGCGCTGCGTAACGCGAGCTCGGGTGGCAATTTCATGATGGTTGTGGGACTTCAAATGCTGATCGGCAGTGCTGTCCTCTGGCCAGCGGGGCTCTTGCTGGAAACAGCCGAGGTGACACTTTCGACCAAACTTGTTCTGGCGTTTTTGTATACCACATTGGTTCCGGGTCTGGCCGCCACATTGGTCTGGTTCTGGCTTGTCAACCGCATCGGCGCGGTCAAAGCGGCGACCTTCCACTTTCTGAACCCGTTCTTGGGCGTGGCAATCGCCGCGCTGATCTTGTCCGAAGGCCTTGGCATGATGGACATCATTGGTGTTGTGATCATCACGTTTGGTATTCTGGCAGTGCAGATTTCCCGACAGACCGGCGGAATTGAAACAAACTCAACGGCGAAGTGAAAACGCGTCACCAGGAGTTTCAGTGACAAACAGCGGGCTTGCGGCGTACGCCTGATGCCATGGAATTGGTGTTTGCATATCTCGCGGGTCTTCTGACCCTGATAAACCCCTGCGTGATCCCAGTGCTGCCCATCGTGTTGGCAACAGCCGTGCAGACGGATCGTCGTGGACCATTGGCACTTGCTGCGGGCATGAGCCTGTCTTTCGTTGTGCTTGGCGTCGGGGTTACGGCATTTGGCCACCTGATTGGGCTTACTGTTGATACGCTTGCGCAGATTGGCGCTTGGCTGATGGTGGCGTTTGGGCTTGTGCTGCTGGTGCCGAAAGGAACGGCTGTTATGGTCGCGGCGACATCCGGGCTCTCGGCTCGCGCCGATGCCGGGATGAATGATCTCGATGGTCAAAGCCTACGGGGGCAATTTGCAGGGGGCGCGTTGCTCGGTGCAGTCTGGAGCCCGTGTATCGGCCCCACGTTGGGCGGAGCGATCGCATTGGCAAGCCAAGGGCAAAGCCTTGGCCATGTAACCCTCATCATGATGGCTTTCGCGCTTGGCGTCTCAAGCTTCATGCTCGCACTGGCCTATGGCGCTCGCGGCGCAATCGGCAGACACAACGCCCGCCTGCGTCAGATCGCAATGGCAAGCCGCCCTGTCCTTGGCTTGGCGTTCCTTCTGGTTGGCGTCGGTCTGCTTCTGCAATGGCACCACGTGATTGAAATCTGGCTGCTCGACAACATGCCGATATGGCTGGTCGATCTGTCTGTTCGATATTGACCCAAAAGGAGACCTCATTAATGGATCGTCGTAGTTTTCTGACCCTGACCGCAGCATCGTTTGCCCTGCCGTTTTCGGCGCGTGCCGCGGCTTTGTCCTATACGCCCGGGATGGTGCAAGAACGGCTCGCCAAGGGCGAGACGCTGTTTCTCGACTTTACTGCAAGCTGGTGTTCAACATGCCGCTCGCAAGCCCGTACGATCCAAGCACTGAAATCCGATAATCCGGCCTACGAACAAGGCGTGACCTTCATTGATATCGACTGGGACACCTACGGCAAATCCGACTTGGCCAAGTCTCTCAAGATCCCGCGTCGGTCGACGCTTGTGGTCTTGAAAGGCGATCAGGAACTGGGACGGATCGTGGCCCAAACTGGCACATCCGATATCAAGGCGCTGATGGACACAGCGTTGGCTGCGGCCACCTCGTGATTTGATCAGCCGATCTTGCCCTGATTCTCGCCCACCTGACCGCGATGCAGCAGCAGGTGGTCGAGGATTACACAGGCCATCATCGCCTCGCCCACGGGTACGGCACGGATACCAACGCAGGGATCGTGACGGCCTTTGGTGATGATTTCGGTCTCTTCGCCGGACTTTGTGATGGTCTTGCGCGTGCTCAGAATCGACGAGGTCGGTTTGACGGCAAAGCGCACCACAACATCCTGCCCGGTCGAGATGCCGCCAAGAATACCGCCTGCGTGGTTCGAGGAGAATTTCGGCTTGCCATCATTCCCCATGTAAATCTCGTCCGCGTTCAGCGTGCCGGTCAGCATGGCAGATGACATGCCTTCCCCGATTTCCACGCCTTTGACGGCATTGATGCTCATCATTGCGGCCGCAAGGTCAGTGTCGAGCTTGCCATAGATCGGAGCGCCCAATCCTGCAGGCACACCGCGCGCCACCACTTCGATGATGGCGCCAACACTTTCGCCAGACTTGCGTAGCCCGTCCAGATAGTCGGCCCAATCCGCCGCGGCTTGCGCGTCCGGCACCCAGAACGGGTTGTTTTCGATTTCATCCCAGTCGAACCGATCCCGGTCAATCTGATGCGGACCCATCTGGGTCATGTAGCCTGTGATCTGCACCCCGGGCATCATCGCCTTGATCGCTTCACGCGCCAGACCACCCGCTGCCACACGCGCCGCCGTTTCCCGTGCCGAAGACCGCCCGCCGCCGCGATAATCGCGGATGCCGTATTTCTGCCAATAGGTGATATCCGCATGCCCGGGGCGGAATTTCTCCATGATGTCGGAGTAATCCTTAGACCGTTGGTCGGTGTTTTCGATCATCAACTGCACCGGCGTACCGGTGGTCCGACCTTCAAACACACCAGATAGGATCTTGACCTCGTCGGCTTCGCGGCGCTGCGTGGTGTATTTGTTCTGTCCCGGTTTGCGACGGTCCAGCCAATGCTGAATCATGTCCGCGTCGATCGGCACACCCGGAGGACAGCCATCCACAGTCGCGCCGAGCGCAGGCCCGTGGCTTTCACCCCATGTGGTGACACGGAAGAGATGTCCAAATGTGTTCAGGCTCATGGCGGTCTCCTTGGCTTGGTTTGTGTCCTAGGGCAGGGCGGGTCCGGTCTCAAGGTGTTTCGAATAGGTTGCGCCCATACGCCGAATGCGAGGGGCTCTGCCCCTCACGCTCCCCGGAGTTTATCTGGCAAGATGAAGGAGCGAAGTTTTCGGCTTGAAGACACCCGTGCGCACGTCTACGTCTAACGATACCTCGGGGTGCCAGGAAACTGGCTGAGATGCATCATGCGAACCCGTTGAACCTGAACCGGTTAACACCGGCGGAGGGAAGGTCTGGATAC
Source organism: uncultured Marivita sp. (assembly GCA_947503115.1). Lineage (GTDB taxonomy): Bacteria > Pseudomonadota > Alphaproteobacteria > Rhodobacterales > Rhodobacteraceae > Marivita. The sequence goes on along the minus strand of CANNCS010000103.1, from coordinate 9,720 downwards.
GCTCCTGCTTTGCCCTCTCGTCGCAAAACAGGAGGATGCCATGAAACCGGCCCTTACCTTTGCTGCGGGACTTCTTGCTTCGACCACATTGGTGGCCGCACAGGACACACCCGTTCTGACCGTCTATGCGGGCGATTACATTGTTTCGGAATGGGGCCCCGGCCCCAAGATCGAAGAGATGTTCGAGGCGCAATGCGCCTGCGATTTGCAGTTCAAACCGGGTGACTTGTTGCCCCGGATTTTGTTGGAAGGCGCGCAAACCGATGCTGATATCGTGTTTGGCCTGAACACCGATGTCACAAAGCGTGCTCGCGAAAGCGGTCTGTTTGCGCCGCATGGTCAGGACAGCTCTAGTCTGACCCTGCCGGTCGACTGGACCGATGATGTTTTCCTGCCTTACAACTACGGCCACACCGCGTTCATCTACAATGAAGAGCGTATCACGGATGTGCCGGAAAGCTTTGACGCGCTTTTGGATGCGTCTGATGACCTCAATATCGTGATTCAGGATCCACGGTCTTCGATTTCCGGTCTGGCCCTCGTGCTGTGGGTCAAGGCGATCTATGGCGACAAGGCGGAGCAGGTCTGGGAACAGCTTGCACCGAAGATCCTGACCGTGACCAAAGGCTGGTCGGAAAGCTACGGTCTTTTCACCGATGGCGAAGCGGACATGGTGCTGAGCTATACAACCTCGCCCGCGTATCACATCATTGCCGAAGAGGACCGCACCAAGAAGGCGGCGATCTTCCCGGAAGGCCATTACTTCATGGTCGAACTTTCAGCTAAGGTTGCGGGGACGGATGTGCCGGAATTGGCGGATCAGTTCCTTGAGTTCCAACTGTCCGAAGAGTTCCAGACAATGATTGCCACTGGTAACTGGTCCTTCCCGGCCAAACTTGACGCGTCGAAATGGCCCGAGGGCTTCAAGGAGCTGAATTTGCCGGAAAAAGTGCTGTTCTATTCCGAGGACGAAGCCGCCGCGTTGCGCGACGAAACGGTTGAGGAATGGCGCCGCGCGCTTTCTCAATAATCGCGGCGTTGACCGTGGCCGGTCTGGTGATCGGCCCGGTCACGGCAGTGATCCTGCGCGCCGAAGCGTTCAGTGGATTTCGTCCGGCGGATTGGCAGGCGCTGCGCTTTACGCTTTTGCAAGCCACTTTGTCGGGTTTGTTCAGTGTGCTTCTCGCTGTCCCTTTGGCGCGCGCGCTGGCGCGCAGGCAGTTCATCGGGCGCGGATTGTTGGTGGCTCTGTTGGGTGCACCGTTCATCTTGCCGGTGATTGTGGCGGTACTGGGACTATTGGCGGTTTTCGGACAGTCCGGACTGCTTAATCGCCTGTTGGCGCCATTGGGCGTGCCAGAGGTGCAGATCTATGGTCTGCACGGTGTGTTATTGGCGCATGTGTTCTTCAACCTGCCATTGGCGACACGGTTAATCCTGCAAGGATGGCTGGCCGTCCCGGCAGAGCAATTCCGCTTGGCCGCCACGCTGGGTATGGGTCGCCGTGCCATGTGGCTGTCGATTGAATGGCCGATGCTGCGCGGTATCGTGCCGGGCGCTTTTGCCGTGATTTTCGTGATTTGTCTGTCCTCTTTTGCCGTTGCTTTGACGCTGGGCGGCGGACCTCGAGCGACGACCCTGGAATTGGCGATCTACCAATCGATGCGCTTTGATTTCGATCTGGCTCGCGCGGCGGTTCTTGGCTTGGTGCAACTCGCTTTGGCATTAACCGCCGGATTGATTGCCTTGCGGGTCACCGCGTTGCCGGTTGCTGCCAAAGGATTGGACCGGCAGGTGCCGCGCTGGGACCGTACGGATCGATGGGCCATTTGTACGGATGCGGCTTGGATCGCACTTGCTGCGCTGTTCTTGTTGGCTCCGCTTCTGATGGTTACTCTGAACGGCCTTGCCGGGATCACAACACTGGGCAGTTCAGTGTGGCAGGCGGCGGGTCATTCGATACTCGTCGCTCTTGGTTCGACAGCGCTTTGCCTGTTCTGGGCGTTGCCCTTGGCGACACGCTGGGGTGAATGGTTAGGCCTTGCTGGGATCGCATTGTCTCCGCTGGTACTGGGGATTGGCCTCTTCCTGATTGTGCGCCCCTTTGCCAACCCATTCGAGCTTGCGCTTTATGTGACCGCCACGGTGAATGCCTTTGTCAGCCTTCCCTTCGTTTTGCGCATCCTGCGACCCGAGGCCGAAGCGATCCGCGCCGATTACAAACGCTTGCGCGACGCGCTGGGCCTGTCTGGCTGGGCGTGGCTGCGCTGGGTGTTTCTACCGCGCTTGAAAAGACCCTTGGGCTTTGCGGCAGGTCTGACGGCGGCGCTGTCGATGGGCGATTTGGGGGTGATCGCTTTGTTTGCTGATCCAGACCGTGCGACCCTGCCGCTCAAGGTGTATCAGTTGATGGGGGCATACCGAATGGAACAGGCTGCGGGGGCGGCTCTGTTGCTGCTTTGTCTGAGTCTGGGCCTGTTTTGGCTGTTCGATCGGGGAGGGCGCGTTGGCTCTGCAACTTGACCAAATCCAAGCCCGCTCTGGCGCGTTTGACCTGTCCGCGAATTTTGCGGTGCAAGCCGGGCAACGCGTGGCGATAATCGGAGCGTCTGGGTCAGGCAAATCTACCTTGCTTGACGTCATTGCAGGGTTTTTGCACCCGGTGACTGGTGTGGTGCGTTGGGCAGAGCAAGAGATCACAGCGCATCCACCGGGGGATCGTCCGATCAGTATTCTGTTTCAGGATACAAACCTTTTTCCACATCTGACCATCGGTCAAAACCTCGCGCTGGCGCTGAATCCCTCTTCTGGACGTTTGCGTGCGGGGGATGCTGAAAAGATCAATACCAGTCTGGCGCGGGTCGGACTTGAGGGGTTTTCTGAGCGTCGTTTGTCCGAAATGTCTGGCGGTCAACAAAGCCGCGCGGCTTTGGCGCGCGTGTTGTTGCAGGGGCGGCCTGTTCTGCTCTTGGACGAACCTTTTGCGGCGCTGGGCCCTGCGCTCAAGGTGGAGATGCTGGCTTTGGTGGCAGAGGTTGCGGATGCGGAAGGTTTGACAGTCCTGCTGGTTTCGCACGATCCGCAAGACGCGCGACGGTTCGCCTCTCAGACCATTGTGGTGGAGGCTGGGCAAGTCAGCCCACCGCAGGATACTGCCACTTTGTTGGACAACCCTCCGCCGGAGTTGCGCGCCTATCTCGGGGCCGGGTGAAGCGCGGCTTCTTCACGGCGTGCCCCAAGTCTGTTGTGACAGACTTTCCAGAAACGAAAAAGCCCCGCCAAATTGACGGGGCTTTTCCTATCTCAAACCTGAGGGTTTAGTCTTTTGCGCGGGCCTTGACCGGCGCCCAGAGACGCTTGTTGGTCAGGTACAGCAGAACCGACAGAATCGTCAGGAACACCACACCGACAAAGCCTGCTTGCTTGCGGGCCATCAGCTTGGGTTCTGCCGCCCACATCAGGAACGCAGCAACATCTTGCGCCTGCTGTTCGATGCTGACTTCGGTGCCGTCAGAATATTCGACATCATCACCATAGAGCGGCGGCCCCATCGAAATCCAGCCACCCGGGAAGGCGGTGTTTTCGTAGAGAATGACGCCGGCTTCTTCTTTCTCTTCGCCGGTGTAACCGTGCAGAAGCGACGCGATGTACTCCGGGCCTCCCATGCCCTTGAAGAACTGGTTGATGCCCAGTCCATAGGGGCCGTGGAAACCGGCACGGGCCTTGGCCATCAGGCTCAGGTCAGGTGCGCCAGCCGCAGTGTTGGCCGGGAAGTGATCGGTCGGGCGAGCCGGACGGAAGTCATCCAGTTCCTCGTCATAGACCTCGAAGAACTGCTCCGCATAGGCGCGGACCTGATCTTCGGGCATGCCGGGACCATCTTCAGCGTGCAGGGTCCGCAGCGGAACGTACTGCATGCCGTGGCAAGCAGAGCAGACCTGAGTGTAGACCTGAAGGCCGCGCTGAAGCTGCGCTTGATCGAAGGTGCCGAACGGGCCTTCGAACGAGAACTCGAAGTTCTCGATGTGACCTGATGCTCCGGCGGCAAACGCGCCGGAGACAGGGGCCAAGGCCAGAGTGGCCGCGAGGGCAAGTTTCTTAAGCATTGTTCGCTTGTCCTTTCTTACTCGGCCGGGGTCGCTGCAGGAGCGCCGTCGTTGGTCGAGGACTTGCCATAGTGCGCCTTGAAGTCATCCTCGATGGTGTCCGGTTGCGGCAGCGGCTTTTCAAGCACACCAAGCAGCGGCAGGATCACGAGGAAATAGGCGAACCAGTAGGTGGAACCGATCAGGGCGATGTAGGGGTAGATCCCTTCGGCTGGCATCGCGCCAACCCACATCAGCACAAAGAAGTTCACCACGAAGAGCCAGAACCACCACTTGAACATCGGGCGGTAGCGGCCAGAGCGCACCGACGAAGTGTCAAGCCACGGCACCAGCGCCATCACGACGATCGCACCGAACATCGCCAGAACACCAAAGAACTTGGCGTCGACAATACCACCGGTCAGGAAGTTCGCCGCAATCACAACCCAGACATCACCGTCAAAGGCGCGCAGGATGGCGTAGAATGGCAAGAAGTACCATTCCGGAACGATGTGCGCCGGTGTGACCAGCGGGTTCGCTTCGATGTAGTTGTCCGGGTGGCCAAGGTAGTTTGGCATGAAGCCGACAACCGCGAAGAACACGACCAGAACGATCGCAAGCGCGAACATGTCCTTGATCACGAAGTACGGCCAGAAGGGCAGGGTGTCTTTCTCGGCATCTGCCTTCGAGGTGCGTCGCACTTCAACACCGGTCGGGTTGTTGTTGCCCGTGGTGTGGAAGGCCCAGATGTGCACGATTACAAGACCGGCAATCACGAATGGCAGCAGGTAGTGCAACGAGAAGAAGCGGTTCAGCGTGGCGTTGTCCACAGCCGGTCCGCCCAGCAGCCATGTCTGGATCGATTCACCAATAAGCGGGATCGCACCAAAGAGGCCGGTGATCACGGTCGCGCCCCAGAAGGACATCTGTCCCCAAGGCAGAACGTAACCCATGAAAGCGGTGCCCATCATTAGCAGGTAGATCAGCATACCGACGATCCACGTGATCTCGCGCGGGGCTTTGTACGACCCGTAATAAAGGCCGCGGAAGATGTGCGCATAGACCGCGACAAAGAACAGCGATGCGCCGTTCATGTGCAGATAACGCAGCATCGCGCCGCCATTCACGTTGCGCATGATGTGCTCGATCGAGCCAAAGGCCAGATCGACATGCGGCGTGTAGTGCATCACGAGAACGATCCCGGTGATGATCTGCAGCGCCAGACAGAACGCAAGAACGATGCCCCAGATCCACATCCAGTTCAGGTTCTTGGGTGTGGGGATCATCAATGTGTCATAGAGCAAGCCAACGATCGGCAACCGCGAGTGCAGCCACTTTTCTCCGCCGGTCGACGGCTCGTAATGGTCGTGAGGAATTCCAGACATTCGCGCGTCTCCTTATCCCAGCAGGATTGTTGTTTCGTCGACGAATTCAGCCGGCGGTACCGGCAGGTTCTCCGGCGCTGGCCCTTTGCGGATGCGGCCCGAGGTGTCGTAGTGCGACCCGTGGCACGGGCAGAACCAACCACCGACACCGCCATCAAGCGCGTAGTCACCTGCATTGCCAAGCGGAACGCAGCCAAGGTGTGTACAAACGCCCATCTGGACCAGCCATTCGCCGGTTTCATCCAAAGCGCGGTTTTCGTCGGTCGCTGCGGCCGAGCCGTCGCGATTCGCGTTGCGTGCGACCTGGTCAACAAGGTCTGCCACGTCGACGCTGCGCGCGTCTTCGATCTCTACGGGCGTCCGGCGTCGGATAAAGACCGGCTTGCCGAGCCATTTGACAGTGATCTGAGAGCCTTCTGCTACGCCCGACACGTCCACTCGAATCGAGGACAGGGCCAAAACGTCTGCCGACGGGTTCATCTGGTTGACCAGAGGCCAAACCGCGGCACCGGTGGCAACCGCGCCTGCGCCGGCTGTTGCGTAGTACAGGAAGTCCCTCCGGGTGCCTTCGTGGTGTTCTGCGTTGGACACGAGGTTATCTCCATTTAACGGCCGATCGTCTGGCCACAATACGAGTTCAGCCGCAAAATGCGGCGCTCCGAGCGGCTATTTAGCGGGCTACCCCCTAGCCGTCCACCTCCAGAACACCTAGGTTAGGAATAAGCGCCGAAGTGTCGCGGCAAATGGCACTGACCTTGCAGAAATGGCGTGGTACTGACGCGAAAAATACGAAATGGACGGCTCGCCATGCAGAAAACGATTCTGTCAGGTATCTTTTTACTCAGCACATCTGCCTTCGCCGCCCCGGCGCTGGCCGAGATGGAGCTTTCTATTTACTCTGGCTGGCAAACCTCTCCGCATAGCCGCCTTTACGGCGACTACCCCGGAACGGGCGCTGAGATCGACGCGCTGATTGGCTGGGAAGGTCGTTCGTTTGAAATGCCGCCGTATTATGGTGTGCGTGGCACCTGGTGGAAAAATGAAAAGCTGGGTTTTGGCCTCGAATTCACCCACGCCAAGGCGTACGCCCCAGACGACGAGAAAGCTGCAATTGGCTTTTCTGATCTGGAATTCACCGATGGCCTCAACATTCTGACCGTCAACGCCTACCAGCGCTGGCCCGGTCTTTGGGCTGGGGGGGCGGTGACTCCCTATGTTGGCGGTGGCGTCGGCATCGCAGTTCCACATGTTGATGTGGATACGACCACTGGTATCGACACTTACGAATTGCAAATGACTGGCCCGGCGGCGCGTCTGACCGCAGGTGTCAGCTATGATATCAACGACCGGTTCGCGGTGTTCGGGGAATACCAGTTCACGTACTCCAGCAACACAGTCGATCTGCCTGAGGGCGGATCGCTTGAAACCGATATCAAGACAAACGCCCTGAACGTCGGTCTCACGCTGAAATTTTAATCCCGGTTCTCGGCTTCGGCTTTGGCTTGCGCCAAGGCGCGGCGTGAGGATGGCAACATCCAGATCACGGCGCAGATATAGGCTAGACTTAGAACAACCAGCGCGACCCAAGTGTAAATCGCAACGGCCGCGCCGATTCCCGCAAATCCGACGAGGAACATTTTGACCCGGCGCTGGCTAATCTGCGTGGTCTTGAACGACCACACCGGAAAGCGTCCGATCATCAACATTCCGATCACTGCAATATAAAGCGCCAGCAGAAAATCAGGAATGATTTGCGGGCTCTTGAACGCAAACGACGCGTACATCGGCAACATGACTAGAATCGCCCCTGCGGGCGACGGTATTCCGATGAAATAGGCGTTCTCGGCTGATCCGTTCTCGGCCTTGCGGGCCACGTTGAACCGGGCAAGGCGCGTGACGGCGCACACCGCGTAGACAAGAACTGCCAGCCAACCAAGCTGCCGTGTGTCCTCAAGTGCCCAGACATACAGCAACATCCCCGGCGCGACTCCGAAATTCAGGAAGTCTGCCAGCGAGTCAAGCTCAGCGCCCATCTTACTGTCGCTACCAAGCGCACGGGCCAAACGACCGTCCAGACCGTCAAGGATTGCAGCGAACAGAATCAACTGCACCGCCAGTTCGTAGTTGCCCTGCAACCCGAACCGGATGGCAGTCAGTCCTGCGCAAATGGCCGTGACCGTCAGCATGTTCGGCAAAAGCTGAACCAGCGTCAGTTTCTGACCATTCTGCTCAGTGCTCATTTTGACAGATCCGCAATAACCGTTTCACCGGCGATCATCGTCTGGCCTATCTTGACCGACGGTTCCACGCCTTCGGGCAAGTAGATATCCAGGCGCGACCCGAACCGGATCAGCCCGAACCGTTCGCCCCGGTCCAAAACGGCACCTTCTTGTGTAAAACTGACAATTCGTCGCGCGACCAGTCCAGCGATCTGAGTCACGGTCAGGATGCGATCATCCTCCATTCGGATTACCAGCGAATTACGTTCATTGTCCTCGCTCGCCTTGTCCAGCGATGCGTTCAGGAATTTGCCGGGCTTATAGGCGATCTTTTCCACCTTGCCCGCCACAGGTGCGCGGTTCACATGGCAGTTGAACACTGACATGAACACACTCACTCGCGTCAGCGCCTCTTCTGGCAAGCCCAGCTCGCGCGGGGGCACGGCGGGTTCAATCAATGACACAACGCCATCGGCTGGGCTGATCACCAGCCCCGGCGTGTCGGGTGTCACCCGTTCGGGATCGCGGAAGAAGTAGTAGCACCAGACGGTCAGTCCGACGCCAATCCAACCCAGCACGTCCTCGACGGCGAACAGAACCAAAGTGATCACCGCAAAGATCGCGACGAACTTGCGCCCTTCCGGGTGCATGGGCTTGATGAATGTATCTGTCATCCGCATCGCGGCAGTATCCTTTCAAAGCGTTGCGCGTCGGTAAACCTGCGCAGGCCAACGTGCAAGGCATCCTGTCATGACGTACCGTCGCGTGTCACGCCTCTGGCTTGGTAGCCACCATGCTGTCACGTTGAGAAAATGTCTCGAACCACGCCGCGAGCGAGTCCCGCCCGGTGCGCCAGGACCGCGCATCATGGCGGAGATCAAGATAACCAAGCGCACAGCCCACCGCGATATGCCCCATGTCCATGCGCCCGTTCAAATGGCTCATCCAGCGGGTATTTAGCGCATCCAGTGCGCGCGAGACCTTGCCCCACTGCCCCTCGACCCACTCCATCATGACCTTCTCTTCGGGGCGGAAGCGGGTTTCATAGACCATCAACACTGCCGCGTCGAGAATACCATCCGCGGTCGCCTCAAGCGTGAGCGTGTCCCAGATGCGATGTTCCGGGTACAACCCACCCGTCGCCCGCGCGTCCAGAAAACGGCAAATCACCCGGCTGTCATAGATCGCTGGTCCGTCCGACCGGATCAACGCGGGGATCTTGCCCACCGGGTTCGCTGCAATCAGCTTCGAATCCGGCGCAAGAGGTGTGCTGGCCACATCGACGTGTTCGATTTCGTCATATTGTCCGGTCTCGTGCAGCGTCACGAGAACCTTGCGCACGAACGGTGATGGGCCTGAACGAAGTAGTTGCATCTGGCTGCTCCCAATTACTGTGTTGCTTCACGTAATCCTGTTGCGCGGCAAATGCCAAGCCGCGCGTCGCGATGCGTCGACGGAACGTGCTACAACGCTGGTGGTTCTGCCATCAACGCCGCCAGCGCCTCGAGTTCTGATCCCATCCCGCTCGGCACCTGTGCTGCCGCGCTCTGGCGCACCGCATCGTCCTTGTTCTGGCCCAGCTTCCAAGTCGCTGCGATGTCCTCCACGACCATTCTGCACGGCACAATCATCCGCATCATGCGGTCGAGAACCTCTGGTGTCATCTTGTCTGTGGTCCACGGGGCTTTCCCCGCAAGACGAGCTTCGTAAAATGCGGACTGATCATCCAACACTTCACGCATTTTACCATGTGGTAAAAGCTCCAGGCACCCTGTGATCTGCACTGCCACATAGTTCCACGTCGGCACTTGATCCGTGACACCGTACCAGTCCGGCGAGATATAGGCATCCGGCCCGGTGACTGCGATCCGTGCAGGGCGCGGCGCGCTCAAAGCCCGCGCAATGGGGTTCGACCTAACCAGATGGATCAGTACCTCATACCAAGGGCTGCGAGCATTGACCCACTTTCGCCCAATCTCTGGTTCCGATTGACGTGATGACGTCCGGTAGGGCGATCAGGTTGTTCCACGC
>CANNCS010000102.1 GCA_947503115.1 uncultured Marivita sp. | reverse complement strand
CCCTACCGGACGTCATCACGTCAATCGGAACCAGAGATTGGGCGAAAGTGGGTCAATGATCGCAGCCCTTGGTATCAGGCCGAACTTAGGAAAGCTTCTGACGGAACTGTTCTTGATGCTGAAATTACTACGGGTGGTGTAGTGGAAGAAGTTCGGTTTGGCGGCCCTCAAGCCGAGCTACTGCTTGCCAATGGCACCGTCATTCTTGAGTCCGACGTGGCGACGATACGCTAATGCAGACAGTCTACACGATGTTCTATTTGATCGGCCTACTGGGGAACAATGGCAAGCAGTTGCTTCACCATTAAAGTGGGCATGACCAACCAAATGTCGGTTTCTAACGAGAGTTATCTTACGCTTGCAGCGGTTTTACAACCAATTCACCTTCTTCTTGCGCCTTCATCGCTAGAGCCGCAGCATGTGCGCCGGCAGCTGTCGTAAAGTAAGGTATCTTGTCATAAAGCGCGACCGAGCGGATTTCACGGCTATCCTCGACTGCTGCCGCGCCTTCTGTGGTATTCATTACCAGATTGATCGCTCCGTCCTTCATCAGGTCGACGATGTTCGGGCGACCTTCGTAAACTTTCTTCGTAACCTCACAAACAATTCCATGCTCCGATAAGAACGTTGCTGTGCCGGAAGTTGCGACAATCTTGAAGCCGAGCTCAATGAGTATGCGTGCCGTTTCGATCAATTGATCCGTCTTATCATCGTTTTTGATTGAGAAAAACACACTGCCGGTTCTGGGAAGATGATTCCCGGCGCCAAGTTGGGCTTTTAGGAACGCGCGTGGGAAGGAGCGATCCCAGCCCATCACTTCGCCGGTGGAGCGCATTTCCGGCCCCAATATCGTATCAACACCAGGGAAGCGGGCGAACGGTAGAACCGCTTCTTTGACCGAGAACCAGGGCATCATTGGATTCGCCAGTGTCATTGGATCAGCCAAGGGCAAGACAGTGTCGTAATCTGCGTTCTCTGGGTATGGGTCACGCATGGGGAAATTGGTCAGTGGTTCACCCGCCATAACGCGAGCAGCAATTGATGCGATCGCAGAATCCGTCGCTTTGGCGACAAATGGAACTGTGCGCGAGGCGCGTGGGTTCACTTCGATCAAGTAAACTTCGCCATCCTTGACCGCGAATTGGACGTTCATCAAACCGACGACGTTCAACGCAAGAGCGAGGGATTCAGTCTGCCGCTTGATGTCAGTGAGCAGATTATCGGAAAGCGAATAGGGCGGAAGTGAACAGGCGCTGTCGCCGGAATGGACGCCAGCCTCTTCAATGTGTTGCATTATGCCTGCGACATGTACTCGCGTCCCATCGCACAATGCATCGACGTCCAGTTCAACTGCGCCAGACAAATAACTGTCGAGCAGCACGGGGCTGTCGCCGGACACGACCACAGCTTCGTTGATGTAGCGCTCCAGTTGAGCCATGTCGCGCACGATTTCCATAGCGCGCCCACCGAGAACGTATGAGGGCCGAATAACCAGAGGAAACCCAATGTCTTCCGCAATTGCCATGGCTTGTTCGCCAGTCGACGCAATACCGTTATGTGGCTGCTTGAGACCAAGCGTGTTGACCAAAGCTTGAAAGCGTTCGCGGTCTTCGGCCAGATCAATTGCATCCGGCGTGGTGCCGAGAATCGGAATTCCTTCTTCCTCAAGCGCATTCGCCAGCTTGAGTGGGGTTTGTCCTCCGAATTGAACTATCACCCCGTGCAATGTCCCGTTTTCCTGCTCAACACGCAGAATTTCCAACACGTGCTCGAAGGTCAACGGCTCAAAATACAGACGATCTGAGGTGTCGTAGTCTGTCGATACTGTCTCGGGATTGCAATTGACCATGATGGTTTCGAACCCAGCGTCAGTCAGCGCAAAACAGGCATGACAGCAGCAGTAGTCAAACTCGATCCCCTGCCCAATTCGGTTCGGGCCCCCTCCAAGAATTACGACTTTCTTGCGATCACTTGGACGGGCTTCGCATTCCACTTCACCCATCATGGGGGCTTCGTAGGTGGAATACATGTAGGGGGTTTGGGCCTCGAATTCGGCGGCACAGGTGTCGATGCGTTTGAAACTGGCTGTAACGTTCAGCTTCAAACGGCGTGACCGAACATCTTTCTCTTTGCTGCAGGACAGTTGCGCAAGCCGCGCATCAGTGAAGCCGAGCATCTTGAGTGCCCGCATTCCAGCTTCGTCTGATGGTAAGCCGCTGGCACGGACTTCTTCTTCTGCGTCAACGATTTCACGTATGCGCGCAAGAAACCAAGGATCAAACATGGTGGTTGCATGGATTTCATCATCCGACAGTCCATGCCGCATAGCCTGCGCGATCGTGCGCATCCGGTCGGGTGTCTGTTGGCTGATCGCCTTGATGACGGCGGACTTTTCTGGCGCGCCTTCGATATGGACTTCGTCAAAGCCTGTCAGGCCGGATTCCATGGATGCCAACGCTTTTTGCAGTGACTCGTGGATTGTTCGGCCAATCGCCATTGCCTCGCCAACTGACTTCATCGCAGTGGTGAGATGCGGTTCGGAGCCGGGGAACTTTTCGAATGCAAATTTCGGGATTTTTGTGACAACGTAGTCGATAGTCGGTTCGAATGACGCAGGCGTCACTTTTGTGATATCATTGTCCAATTCATCCAAGGTGTAGCCTACCGCAAGTTTTGCGGCGATCTTGGCGATCGGAAAACCCGTTGCCTTAGACGCAAGCGCAGAAGACCTGCTGACGCGCGGGTTCATTTCAATCACAACCATGCGCCCGTCTTGTGGGTTGATTGCCCACTGAACGTTCGATCCACCAGTTTCAACACCGATTTCGCGCAGAACGGCGATCGAACCGTTCCGCATAATTTGATATTCCTTGTCGGTAAGCGTCAAAGCCGGGGCAACCGTGATGGAATCACCGGTATGCACACCCATAGGGTCTACGTTTTCGATAGCGCAAACGATGATGGCATTGTCGGCGCGGTCGCGCACGACTTCCATCTCAAATTCTTTCCAACCTAAGAGCGATTCATCGACCAGAATTTGGTTTACGGGTGACGCATCCATCCCCGAACGGCAGTAGTGGACGAAATCCTCGCGATTATAGGCCACGCCACCGCCTGTCCCGCCTAGAGTAAAGGCTGGTCGAATGATCGCGGGCAGGCCAATATCCTCAAGCTCTGCCAAGGCAAGGGCAACACCAGCGTCCAAGTCAGCATTACCATTGGCCTTCTTGGGGGCCGTGATGATTGTGGCCTTTGGGTTTTCCAACCCGATACGATCCATGGCCTCGCGGAACAATTTACGGTCTTCGGCCATTTCGATGGCATCGCGCTTGGCGCCGATCATCTCGACTCCAAATTTCTCAAGGACGCCCATCTCTTCCAGAGCCAGAGATGTATTCAAACCAGTTTGGCCACCCATTGTCGGCAGCAGCGCGTCGGGGCGCTCTTTTTCGATGATCTTCGCGACGACTTCTGGGGTAATCGGCTCGATATAGGTTGCATCGGCCAGTTCCGGGTCGGTCATGATCGTGGCCGGGTTGGAGTTCACGAGGATCACTCGGTAGCCTTCTTCGCGGAGCGCTTTGCAGGCTTGGGCACCGGAGTAGTCGAACTCGCAGGCTTGCCCGATGACGATGGGCCCTGCTCCGATGATCATGATTGACTTGATATCGGTACGTTTGGGCATGGTGTCACCTCGTTGCGCGCGGATCCGTGCCGGGAGCAGCCCCGGCGGGCAAATTCCAGCGGGTTATAGACATGCGCGAGTGACGTTCAAGCCTATTGAGGTCGAGTTTTTCTGCCGCAACTGGATTTCCGCGCAAGCCGCCTAGGGCAGGGGCGTCACATTTTGTGTTTTGAATGTGATCAGGGTCGGTTAAGAGTGGTGGTGTCAACTAAATTGGACAACTTTGGTGTCTGAATACAATTGCGACGTTCAAAGGAGGCGATTATTCGATCTTTTGATGTGGTTTCGGGTCGCCGGAGAGCAATTCATTCGCCGGAGGCGCGCGCTGAGACCGCGTGAATAAAGTGTCAGGCTGACAATACAGGGGCAAATGCTCTGTGGGCCTGAACAGCAGTTTGCCCAGCGCAATTGGGGATTCTGTTGAGGTGGGAGACGAGAATGAGCGCGCCGTCGACAGGTCCATTGAAGCAACCTCGTGAGAGGACCTTCATGAGCGCGAACATGATTCTTCCAATCCATGACGTGCTGGAAAGGTTCATCGGTGCCGAAGACCGAGACCGGATGTTTAGTGATGCTGGCCTGAAATTCTTGCCTAACCCACAGGACCCGGTCTGAGAGCGTTTGGTGGCACAGCTTCATCAATCAATTCGGCGAGAGTTGCCGGACCTTTGGCCCGGAATCATGTCTTCGGCAGGAGAGAAAGCCGCTCAGGTTGTTCTGGACTACCGATTGGACGCTTCATCTCGAGACCTGTTGCGCAAGTTACCTTGGTCTCTTGCCACATGGATGCTCGTCCGCACGACTACGCAGCACGCGTGGACATTCAGCGGCAGTGGGGAATTTCGCGTTGTGCGCACTTCGATGCTCGAAATCTCAAACAACCCGGTTACTCGGTCAGAAATCAGCGCTTCACCGGTGTGCTTGTTTCAGCAAACTGTGCTCGAAAACCTCTTCGCCAAAGCGATCGACTCCCGCTTGCGATGCCGAGAAACGCAATGCTGTGCTTCAGGCGGGGATGCCTGTCGTTTTGAACTTACGATGACCTGAACGACAAGTTGTTGTCTCGGATCACATTCTGACTGTGTGTGTTGGGAATCCGACGCTATGGCTGGACTTTTGCGGCAACCTGCATCATTGAGCCGAGCGACTTGAAACCTACACAGAATTGGGAATCCGACATGCATGCCTTTCGCAGCCACACCTGCGCCGATCTGACCAAGGCCGATGTTGGCCAGACCGTTCGCCTGTCGGGCTGGGTACATCGCATCCGGGACCACGGCGGCGTCTTGTTCATTGACCTTCGCGATCATTACGGTGTGACACAGCTTCTGTGTGATCCGGACAGCCCGGTTTTTTCCGACGTCGAAAAAGCGCGTTCGGAGTGGTGCATCAGGATCGATGGCGAGGTCAAAGCGCGTGATGCAAGCCTTGTGAACCCAAAGCTACCAACTGGCGAGATCGAGGTGTTCATCCGTGATCTCGAAGTCTTGGGCGCAGCCGAAGAACTGCCGCTGATCGTATTCGGTGATCAAGAGTATCCGGAAGAAACGCGCCTGCGGTACCGCTTCCTGGATCTGCGCCGTGAAGCGATGCAGCGCAATATGACCCTACGCTCAGATGTTGTCTCGTCGATCCGCAAGCGGATGTGGGCGCAAGACTTCCGTGAGTACCAGACGCCGATTATCACGGCCTCCAGCCCTGAAGGCGCTCGAGACTTTTTGGTGCCAAGCCGTCTGCACCCGGGAAAATTCTACGCGCTTCCGCAGGCTCCGCAGCAGTTTAAACAGCTGATTATGGTCAGTGGGTTCGACAAGTATTTCCAGATCGCGCCGTGCTTCCGTGATGAAGACCCGCGTGCTGACCGGTCTCCGACGGACTTTTACCAGCTCGACATGGAGATGTCCTTTGTTAGCCAGCAGGACGTGTTCGATACAATCCAGCCAGTGATGCAGGGCGTGTTCGAAGAATTTGGTGGTGGCCGGACAGTGGATGCCGAGTGGCCGCAGATCTCGTATCGTGATGCAGCGCTTTGGTATGGAACCGATAAGCCGGACCTTCGTAACCCGATCAAGATGCAGATCGTTTCGGATCATTTCCGTGGGTCGGGCTTTGCAATTTTCGCGAAACTGCTGGAACAGGAAGGCACCGAAATTCGCGCCATTCCGGCACCTAAGGGCGGTAGCCGTAAATTCTGTGACCGCATGAACGCGTTCGCTCAGAAAGAAGGTCTGCCCGGCATGGGCTACATTTTCTGGCGCGACGGTGAGAACGGAATGGAAGCGGCGGGGCCGTTGGCCAAAAACATCGGTCCGGAACGGACTGAGGCAATCCGTCAGCAGTTGGATCTCGGCGTTGGCGATGCAGCCTTTTTCTTGGGCGGCAAGCCGGCAAGCTTTGAATCAGTCGCAGGGCGCGCGCGTGTGGTGATCGGCAACGAGTTGGGCCTTACTGAAACAGACCGTTTTGCCTTTGCGTGGATCGTGGATTTCCCGATGTACGAAGCGGACGAAGAGACCGGCAAGGTGGATTTCAGCCACAACCCGTTCTCCATGCCGCAGGGTGGTATGGACGCGCTCAATGACAATCCATTGGATGTGCTGGGGTATCAGTATGACCTTGCCTGTAATGGCTATGAGCTGATTTCCGGGGCGATTCGAAACCATAAGCCTGAAATCATGTTCAAAGCCTTCGAATTGGCAGGTTACGGTGAGGATGAAGTCCGCAAGCGGTTTGGTGGCATGGTTAACGCATTCCGTTTTGGCGCACCTCCGCACGGCGGTTGCGCTGCCGGGATCGACCGCATGGTCATGCTTCTTGCCGACACTGCGAACATCCGCGAAGTCATCATGTTCCCGATGAACCAGCGTGCGGAAGACCTGATGATGAATGCACCTTCGGATGCGACCAGCGACCAGCTCATGGAGCTTGGGCTGCGGGTTCTTCCGAAAGAGGACTAATCTTCATCTAAGGTCAAACCTGTGTGGCTAAGATGATCGTCGGGGCCGGCCTGGAAAAACCGGCGGTGCTCGGATCAAAATGAAGCAAAGGCCGTTCTGATAAGAGCGGCCTTTTGCATTACATGGCCATCGTATCCTGAACACGTGATTGCACCAGCCCTGCCAATCTGGACATGGGCCCAAGTGTGGGTCCGCCTTGGGAATGCGCTTTGTCGAGCTCCGAAGCGGCGCGTTCCAACGCATCGTCTTCGGCTGCAATTGCTACGCCGCGCAAAAAAGACGTCACGTACCCGATAGCCCGAGCATCAACGGGGCCACCCAGAATTTCTGCAATATAGGCCATGTCTTCACGATAAGTGACCGGGTCAGGGTGTACTGCATCCAAGTCTACAGGGCGTGGGCCACTAGGCCGTACGTCTGCTGGCATATTTTTGAGTATGGCATGCTGGAAAGCTTCGAGATGGGTCAACGGTTTGGCAAGGAACCCATCAGCACCTGCTGCGTAAGCAAGGTCTTCCGCAAAAGGATCACCGCTGCAAGCAAGGATCACACCTGGCGCGGAGGAGGTGCAGCGCAGCTCCTCAATGAGTTCTGCACCATTTCCGTCTGGGAGGCCCATATCCACGATTACAACCGACGGCCGATAGACACGCAAGTGCCGACGGGCCGACTTGAGACAATCCGCCCGTCTGAGCCGTGCGCCACTGTGAAGGCACATGAGTCGAATTGCGTCGCAGGCATAGAGACTGTCCTCTACCACAAGGATTGTTAGTCCAAGCAGTGGCCGCGTAATCGTTGGCCTGCGCAGTTCGTCGAATGTGTCATCGTCAATCATTTCGCCCTCCATGAGTCGCTTCATTTTGGCGCGGGTGTGGCTAATAGGACGTTAATACGCCCCAACCTCTTGTCTGATTTTCCGGCACGGGGGATAAGCCGCCAAAGCAAAGACGGAGAGACAAGATGATTGGACGATTGAACCATGTGGCGATTGCCGTGCCTGATCTCGAGGCAGCGTCTAACCAATATCGCAATGCGCTCGGAGCCAAGGTCGGCGCGCCGCAGGATGAACCCGATCACGGTGTGACCGTCGTCTTTATCGAACTGCCAAACACCAAGATTGAATTGCTGTACCCGTTGGGTGAGAACAGCCCGATCAACGGTTTCCTCGAAAAGAACCCGTCTGGTGGCATTCACCACGTCTGCTACGAAGTGGACGACATCATTGCCGCCCGCGACCATCTCAAGGAAACTGGCGCGCGTGTGCTCGGCGATGGGACGCCAAAAATTGGTGCGCATGGCAAGCCGGTGCTGTTCCTGCATCCAAAGGACTTCAACGGATGTCTCGTGGAACTGGAACAAGTCTGACGCCGCCCCACATTAGGGTCAAAGGAGCGCGCCCATGTCCATCACCTCTGCTATCGTCCTCTATGCCGTGATCTGGTTCATGGTCTTTTTGATCGTGATCCCAATCAGATTGCAGACCCAAGGTGATGTCGGACAGATTGTTCCGGGCACGCACGCTGGGTCCCCTGAGGTCCACAACCTCAAGAAAAAGGCTTGGATCACAACCTTTGTCAGCATTGGACTTTGGATTCTCATTGCTGGGATCATTCTGTCCGGCTGGATCACAGTCAGGGACTTGGATTTCTTTGGCCGGATGGGGCCTGCGCCTGAATTTGGTGGTACAGGTGGGTAAACGTCGCTGCCCCTAGGATCGGGATTACCAAGTTCACTAGAGGTAGCGATAAAGGCATGGCCATAAGCGTGCCTGCGATCCAAATTTTACCTGCATGTCGTTTGCGCAGAGCCTTTGCCCCTGCGCGGCCTTCGCGTCGCATCGCGGCCAAGGTAAAATATTCACGCCCCAGAAGCAGGCCGTTCAGCCCCCAAAAGATGAACAGAGCGAAGGGTGCGAACATGACGTAGAGTATAAGCGCGAAGATATTCGCTGCGATCAGCACTCCGAGAAAATTGACAGTGTCGCGAAATGCATCGCCAAAAGGAACGCGTTCGGCCTTCGGCAGCTGCGGGTAGTGCCGATCTTCGACAGCATCAGCAACGTCATCTAGAAACATCGACGTGATGGCCGAGGCAACTGGAATCATCAAAAAGACCGACAGAACGATCATTGATATGAACGCTGTCCAGCTTAGCAGATCGTCTAGCCAAGTTACCTCGCCAATAAATGGCAACGTTGCTTCCGGGCCAATCGCTGTGTTCAGCATCCACATCAGTGCAGAGAAGAATGCCACCAAGAGTGCGAACCCAAGCCCAATTCCCAGAAAAAGCACTTTCCGGAAACGTGGATCACCCAGTTGTCCCAACGTGAGCAAGAAGCTGCGTAAGATCATTTGTCGAGCCAAGTAGTGATTTCAGTAATGTCCGGGCGCGGGCGTTCGGGGGGACGCGCTGAAGCGGTGCCAATATGGATGAACCCGGCGACCCGTTCATTGTCGGTCAGCCCCAAGGTTTTTTGGCAATAGCCGCTATTATGTGATGGCCAACCGCTCAGCCAGTTTGCGCCCCATCCCGATGCCAGAGCGGCGTTGAGTAGGGCGAGACATACGGCTCCTGCGGAATATGTTTGTTCGATCGCCGGAATTTTTTCCGATGGCTTCTGAACTTCGATCACCGCGATGCAAAGCGGGCTATCAGCGAATTGCTGCCGGGCCTTGGCGATGTCTTCTTCTGAACGACCGGTGTCAGATCCGCATCTTTCAACTTCATCCGCAAGCCGTTTGAGAGCCGGTTTTTCGAGAACGATAAACCGCCAGGGCTCAAGCTTTCCATGATCCGGGGTACGCGCCGCAGCCGTGAGAAGTGGAATAAGCGCATCCCTGTTAGGAGCGGGGTCTTGAAGAAGCTTCGCAGGACGAGACCGTCGCGAATGCAGGAACTCCATAACGGCTGTGTTCGCTTCGGGCATTGTATCTCCTTCATCGTCAGTCTTGGCCGTGCAAAAAAGGCAGGACATCTCGCGGGTCTCTTGGCGTGATAGGACGAAAGCATGTCGAAGAACAGTCTTGCCGATCTTGCAGTAACCGGAACGACGATTGCGGTCCGCGTAACGCCCAAAGCACGTGCCAACAAGGTGGTGGTCGAGAGTGGTGTGATCAAGATCGGAGTGACTGAGCCACCCGCTCAGGGGCAGGCAAATGGGGCTGTGACCGTGTTGCTGGCCGAGGCGTTGGGTGTTGCGAAATCCCGACTGACCTTGGTGCGGGGTCAAAAGTCGCGAGACAAGGTCTTTAGACTAGACTAACTGCCTTTGTCTTTTAGCGAATAGACGCCTTCGGGCAATGACAAGGACGCTGCAAGATCGCGCATCTGGGACATGGAGAAGGTAATCATGTTTACCCGATCCGTGCGCGGGTCATACTGTTCCACGGTGATGCATTCCTCGAACCCGTTGACGATGACATCCTCTTGCAAGGGGCCTTCACCCTCGTCGACTAGGGTGACAACGGTCGAGTCGAATTCGTGTTCGATGCTAAACATGATTCGAATCTACAGCGGTGCTTTGGCAAATGCCAAGTCACATCTGGGGAAAACCGCTTGTCGGAAATCGGGGCTGGCACGACGTCTGCGATCACCTTATTTCTGAGGTCTCAGATACAGGGAGTGTCCTGATGCGCTGGCTTTTTCTATTGGCCTTTGCCGCTCTTGCGGCATGTGATGTACCGGCACCTTCATCACAGGTTCAACCGCGTCCGCAAACGGGCAATGCTCAGATATCCCAACAGGACGCGCGTGATCGCGCAGGGATTGCCGCGCGGCAATTCGTGAGTGTCGTGCAAACAGTAGAACCCGTTGCCGAACAAGAATGCCGCCGTCGTGCGCCAGGAGCCAATTGTAATTTCCAGATCGTCGTTGATGATCGTCCGGGGCAGCCTCCAAACGCATTTCAAACCGTCGACCGAAACGGGCGCCCGATTCTCGCGTTCAACCTGGCGCTAATCGCATCAGTTGAAAATGCAGATGAATTGGCGTTTGTCATGGGGCACGAGGCAGCCCACCACGTCTTAGGTCACTTGGGCCGAACGCAACAAAACGCGGCAGTCGGTGCCGTGATATTGTCTGGACTGGTGGCATTGGGTGGTGCTGATGCTGCGGCGGTGCAGTCGGCAGAACAGATCGGCGCGTCACTGGGGGCGCGAACGTATTCCAAGGATTTTGAACTGGAAGCTGACCAATTGGGCACGGTCATTACAGCCCGCGCAGGCTTTGATCCAGTTCGTGGAGCGCTGTTTTTCAACAGGATCCCAGACCCGGGAAACAGGTTCCTCGGGACGCACCCTCCCAACGCCGCTCGCATGGATATCGTTAGAAAGACGGCTGCGGGGCTCTGACTCGCGGGATTGACCTGTATCAAAGCCTATTGCGATGGCGCGGCTTACCCTTAGGGCAGAACAATGGGGAGCATTGTCATGTCCTACAATTTGAAACGCGACGCACACACGCATTTGGTTCTTGGAATGGCCGACCGCCAAGGCTTGGACCTGCAAGAAATGGTTCTTCGTGCGGATTTATCAGAAGATCAATTCGAGCAAGCGGTGGATCGTTGCTTGGGTTGCACCCAACCTGACGCCTGTAAGTGCCTTCTCGATAGCGCATTGCCTCAGATAAATCTGCCGGACTATTGCCGGAACGGCGAACTGTTCGGTGATCTGAGGTCGAAATGACAGGTAATCGATCATCGGTGCCGTGGCGGCCTCTTGGTGAGACCGGCAAGCATTATTGGCTTGTCCAGCGCATGGCAAAGGCCTGCGGCGTTGATGCAGCGCTTGCCGTTGAACAAGGTGATCTTGCGTTAGGCAGTTGGGCGGAGGTCGTCCACGGTTGTCGATCCTGCCAATGGGCCGACGGATGCAAGCGGTGGTTAGGGAAGCATGACGGTAAGGATCCTTCGCCTCCGCCGAACGCGTGCATCAACGCAAATTTGATAAAACGACTTTCGGAAAGGCAACGCCAATGATGACCCATCTTCTTGGGGATGCCGGGCTTCACTTTTGGCTGACGCGAAGTGTTGCCAGGGTCATGGGGGTCAGCCTGTCTGAAGCGATGGCCAACGACCGCCTGAACGCCAATGACTACGCATCAATGGTGACGGCTTGTCGTCAATGCGCACTTGTTGAAAACTGTCAGCAATGGCTGGGGTCTCAAAAAGACATCGCGGGCGCACCACCGACCGGATGCGCCAATGCAAGGATTTTTCAAGCGTTGGCAAGACCGCACTAGTTAAGATGGTTTGTGGTGTGTACCTGGTTTCAGGTGCGCAGGTTCTTTGCGCTTTCCTTGATCCCGGCGTACTGCCCGGACGGACGGAACCGCCACAGGTAGTCGGAGAGCACGGCCTCTGACGCAACGGGTTTGATACCAAGATCGGCGAAGGTCTTCGCGTCACCCGACACAACGTTGTCGTCGCGCAAATTTTTGACCTGATCACGGGTGACCATTGCGGGAATTAACCCTCCGCTGATCGCGTTCGCAAAGTCGAACAGGCCACCCATCATTGATGCCGCAAAAAACGGAATGTTCACGATCAGTCGCCGGCGACGAATGACCTTGAGCATATTCTGCATCAGGTCACGAAACGTGTTAACATCCGGACCACCCAATTCGTAAATGCCCGGAGCAGCCTGACCGGTTGCCGCCAAGCAAGCCGCATTGGCGACATCGTCGACATAGACCGGTTGGAATTTGGTATCTGCACCCACGACAGGAAGGATCGGCCCAAAGCGGGTCATTCCCGCAAAGCGATTAAAGAACTCGTCTTCAGGGCCGAACACTATCGACGGACGAAGAATCACCGCATTGGGCATGTGTTCAAGAACGGCCGCTTCGCCTTCGCCCTTGGTGCGTTGATAATCGCTCTCGCTGTTCACGTTGGCGCCGATCGCAGAGATGTGGACCATTTTACCGATCCCGGTCTCGGCTGCCAGTCGTGCGACACGCCCGGCACCTTCGGCCTGCACGGCGTCAAAAGTGTTCTTGCCGTTTTTCGCAAGGATACCCACACAGTTCACAACCGCATCAGCGCCTAGCATCGCTGCGCGAACGCTTGCGTCATCGCGGATGTTGCACAGGATCGGCTCGACCTGACCAACCACGCCATAGGGTTTTACGAAGATCGCTTCGTTGGGGCGACGCACCGCAACGCGCACACGCCAACCCTGCTTGGCCATCCGCCGTGCAACGTAACGTCCGACAAAGCCTGAGCCGCCGTAGATTGTGACGAGTTTGGACATGTGAATGCTCCCGGTCATAGCTTGAGTGACCTGTATCCCCGTAGCCTCGTGCGGGCAAGGTGTAGGATTGCCGCAAAGCCTTCGAAGCAAGTATGAAAAAGCCCGTTGACACCATTTCGGGACCGGATTACACGCCAGCCTCACGACACCTGCCCAGGTGGCGGAATGGTAGACGCGCTGGCTTCAGGTGCCAGTGGCCGCAAGGCCGTGGAGGTTCGAGTCCTCTCCTGGGCACCAATTTCCCCTCGCTAAATTGATGAAACGCAAGCATAGTTGGGCTATGGGCGTGTCCTGGGACCAGAAACGGGACCGGTTTTGGGACCAGTTGGGTCATTTTCGGAGGGGAAAGTGTCAGGTTCGGAGCGGCGATCTGGGCGGTTAAGGGTGAGGCTTTCGGGGAGCCACTGTGATGGATGACCCGATGCCTAAACTGCCCCGTTATGTGTTCCGACGTGCCAATGGGACGTACCGCTACAAGCGGGATGTGCCGAAGGACCTGCGGAAGTATATCCGGAAGAAGACACTGTATCGCCAGTTGGGGGCGAGCTATGACGAAGCCCTGGCGGCTTTACCCCGGGTCCACCGTGAAATTGAGGCGATCTTCCAGGTGGAGCGGCTGACCTCTCCGGGCGAACGTGCGTCTGCGCTGATCCAGGCCAACCTGGGGGATGTGTGGGTGGAGGCGGCTGAGCGGGGGAAGGTTGGACAGGACCCGAAGATGCTGCCGATCGACCCCTATGCGGACTTGGCAGATGAACTGGAGGATGCCAACGTTCCGGCTGATGTGGTGGACCGGGTACGGTTTGCAAATGTCTCGAAGCCCGAGATGACCCTGGAGCGGGTATTCCACCTATACCTGCGAGATAAGGCCCAGACTGGCACAGAGGCGACCAAGCAGCATAGCCTTGAGCAACGGATTACCCGCCTAAGGCAAGATGTGACTGCGTGCCTGGGGGCGACATTCTGGCAGTACAGGGAGCTTCCGGAGATCAGACGCCGGGATGTGAACACACTGAGGGACCACCTGCTGACCCGCTTGGCGCCAAACTCTGTCATCCGGACCCTAAACATCGCCAAGGCGGCGGTGAACCATGTGATCCGGGAGGAGGAACTGGACTGCCGGAACCCGTTTGCTTCGATCAAGGTAGAGGGCTCTGGGGCCAGTAAGACGGACCGGTTGCCCCTGAGTGAGGAGGACATGCAGGTGTTGCTTCCTGCCTATGAGAGCAGCGCGGATGCGCTCACCCTGTTCGTGACCCTTGCTGATACGGGTGCCCGCTTAGCTGAGATTGTTGGGCTTGAGGTGGGGGACCTTGCCGAAGATAGCCAAAGCATCCACATCCGCCCCAACAGCCACCGGGGGCTGAAGACCCGGAACAGTGCCCGTCACATTCCCCTCAGCCCCAGAGCCTTTACCCTTCTACGGGACCGGCTGAGCCCTGACCACACGGATACCGACCCGCTCTTTCCCAACTACGCGGGGCCCCGGGGCAACGACAAGGCCTCTGCTATGCTGATGAAGCGTCTCCGGGGCCAAGTGACTGACCCCAAGAAAACCATCCACTCCCTCCGCCACCGGATGAAGGACAGGCTCCGGAACACCGACTGCCCAGAGGCGCTGTCCCTAGCCATCCTGGGGCATAGCCAGAACACGATCGCTGATAACTATGGGGCTGGGTATGCCCTGGAGAAGATGCGCCAGGCGTTGCAGAGAGCGTGGTAGGGGTGGCTACCTGCCTGTCACCTTTAGGGCTCCATTGACGCTGGCCCCGTGAGCAATGCTGAGGTCTTGCGTTACGATATCAGCCTCTACGGAGGCGGTGCTGAGCAAGCTGACAGAGGTCGCCTCGATAGTGCCCGTCAGGATGCCCTCAATGGTGACATTCCTGGCATGAACATTGCCAACGACCTGCCCGTCCTTGGTCAGCACCAGTGTCTCTACAGTCAGGTCCCCAACGATCTTACCGCCAAATTCGACTATGCCATCGCTGGACCAGTTGCCTTCAATGGTGATGCCATCATGAAGAACCGAGCGACGACGGTCCCCTGGGGTTGTGCCAGGTTGTCCAGGTGCAGCAACTTTGCTGTCGGGTGTTGTATTGCGAAACATCGATGAACCTTACGGCAGTGAGGTAACCAGCCGGAAGATGGGTTACCCCTCTGGCAAAGTCCACAACAGATTCCAGCTAACCGTTCCAGAGCAGGTTGCCAGATAGCATTTCCAGGACAGGTTCCAGTTAACCATTCCATAACCGATTGCAGTAACCATACCACGTACTGATAGTAGACCCTAAAGAAGACTATCGTTCCCGAAAGGGTCATGTTTTAGCAGAAGGCATACATATCATACTGTACCATCATACTGTAAAAGAATGATCATATTGTTACATTCATTCACCCAAGCTATGGTTTGGTGGTTCCCCCAAATCCTTATATATTATATATTATATTTTGAACATTATATATTATCCCTTACGGGTTATGAATTACTGATTACATGTTATCCATTGTGAGTTATTCATTCTTCATTATTTCCATATCCTGCATATCCAGTAAAAATACCATTACATTCTCCATAGTCAATCGTTATATTACTGATGCATACAATTCTATGCGATCATTATTCTGTTTATTACAATAAAGGTATTTCTCTATGTTCGATCCTATCAATAACTGCTGTTCCCCCTCTGCCTTGATTGAGGCGTCGGGCTATCACTTCCAGGTGTTCATGTCCGGGCGGGCGAAGCTCAGCCTGCGCTACGATGGCAGTCCGTCACCCTATCACCTCTACCTGACGCGTCCCAAGCGGGACAAGGAAGCCTATGCCCGCCAGAGGGTCCGGTCTGGGGACAGCCTCCCCGATCACTTTCGCCGGGTGGATGAGGTGCTGGCCTTATCGGAGCCTGACAAGACCTACGTGTACCGAGCCTATGAGTCCGGAAGCGCCAACCGAACCTTCGACAACGTTCACCTGGTGACCTCCCATGACACTATGACTGCGTCCCTGATCTTCAATGATGTTGTGCATGTTTGGGTCCTCCATTCCTTCGCCCTCTGGCAGCTGGTGGTTGGCACAAACCCAAAGTCGGGAGAGGCCAGCATCTTCAACGAATTCGCCTCGGTGCATGACCACGACTGGCAGGACGTCTCCTTCGAGGTCGCTGATTACAGCCAGCCTATTCGTGGAGATATCGATGACCTGATGCGTACCGTCCCACCGGCGAAGTCTAGGGCTACTGACCAGCCAATACTGTCACCACAGTCACCAGGGCTTTATGCTGACCCCGAGCCACAGAAGTTACGGCATAAGGACGACCTCCCTGCCTATGAGACTGCCCCCGATGGCTCGATCGACAACAACGTGGCCTGGGAGGACCCCGCCGTGGTGGGCCCCGACCCCGATCCGGATGAGTGGGAATGGGCAGAGGCAGACTGTGCCAGGAGCTGGAGCCAGTGACCGAGCCTGATGTGTTTCTATGGCATTCATTGATCCCTCTGCCTACCATGATGGGCAAACTGGGGGGACTGTATGACTGAACGCCGCGAAGAAGACTTCCACGTTGTCGACCTGGATGACGACCTGGTTCAACAAGCCTTTAAGGACGCTGGTGTACATGAGATCAGCGAGGAGGAGCTGGAAGATTGGTTGCTGGAAAATGAACCCGACCTTCCTGCTGAAGAGACCAAGCGGATAGCCCAGGGCTTGGATGCTTACCCATTCGATCCGGATGACATGTTCGTCAAGCACAACGCTGCCGGGAAGCCGATCGAATACACCCGCCGCGACATCGTTTCCGTCGCCAGTGAGTGGTACGTTCGCCAAGCCCGCTTCTTCTACGACATCGACAAGCCGGAGACCGGGCTTTCAAAGGGTGACTTCATGCAGGCCTTGGCCATCCGCATCCGCTCCACGTTCACGGGCTTCAAGCTGACGCCGGATGTCTACAAGTCGATGTTGGATGTGCTGATTGGCTCCCCCACGGTTGCCCCTGGTCTGACGATCCCTGTTTGGAGTGGTCAGGTGGTCTGTGTCCCCGGTAACCGCGAGCGGCTCATCTTCGACAACGGGCTGGCAACAATCAATGCGTGGCGCGAACCCGCTTACCGCCGCTTGCCCGCCCCCAAGGCTGAGCTGGGACCCTTTGAGGACCTCCTAGACTTCATCATGCCCAACACGGCGGAAAAGACCGTGTTTCTTGACTGGCTGTCTTGGTGCTTAGGCCATGAGGCCGATAAGCCGTCTTGGGCGATCTTCCTGTTCTCCGAGAAGCATGGGACTGGCAAATCCACCTTGGCATCGATCGTGAAGAAACTCTTCGGGGAGGAGAACACGTCCGAACAGCAGGGGGTCAAGCCGCTGATCAATCGCTTCAACCGACCGGTCCTGACGAAGAAGCTGATCTATGCTGAAGAGGTGAAGGTCTCGACGGGATCGGAGGACGGCAACAAGCTCAAAACCCTGATCTCTGAGCGGTCTACCATGTCGGAGGCCAAGGGGAAGGACATTGCCCCGATCGACCACCGATGCTGCTTCTTGCTGACCTCGAACCATAAGCCGATCTGGCTGGAGCCTGGGGATCGCCGCTTCTACATCATAAAGGTCGACCATGAGGGCTACAGTGCCGGTGGTCGGGACTATGATCGCTTCGTTGCCCTTATTCGACGGGTCAAGGCTGCCTATGAGGACCCCGAGCAGGTGGCGTCGCTGTATCATGCTCTTCGACAGCGCAAGCTGGATGCCAAGTTCAACCCGTACTCTCTGAATGTGCAGGAGTATGCGACCGAGGTGATGAAGGAAATCAACACGCTCTCCGGCGATGTCGTGGAAGAGCTGCTCAGAGAGTTTGTCACCGAGAAGGAAATCTTCTTCATACCGGTCCGTTATGCTGGCAAGCTCGTTGAGCATATTGCACAG
>CANNCS010000101.1 GCA_947503115.1 uncultured Marivita sp. | reverse complement strand
GTGTGACGTTGTCGAGCGCGGGATTTGCGTCGGATGCGTCGGTTTCCGGGAGCCCGTATGAGATCGGGGCGTCAGCTACGATTGGGTCTGGCCTGTCGAACTACGCAATTGAGTATGTGTCGGGAGATCTGACGGTTGATCCTGCGTCTCTGACGGTGCGTGCGGATGATCAGACGAAGCTGGAAGGCGAAGAGTTCTTTTTCACTGGAACTGAGTTTTCGGTTGAAGGTTTATTGTTTGATTCCACTGTACGAAGTGTATCTTTGTCGAGCCAAGGTGCTGAAAGAGATGCTGCTGCACTTGAGAGCCCGTTTGTTATTTCGATAGGTCAACCTGTTGGAAATGGGCTGGAAAATTATGACATTACCTTTATGCTTGGAACACTTTTTGTGGACCCTGTGGCTGTAAGCATTGCACCTCCATTGGACTTCAACAACGAACCACTGGTGAATCCACGTGATGAGGTCAAAACTGGACTTGGTGACAGGGATAATACGTCCCAGTTGGAGACCCGCGATCCAGTAGAATTAGCCAACGCAAAAGAGACGCTCGTCGCTGTTGGTAATCTCGTGTCGGATCTTTTAGACGCGATTAATGCATGTGATCAGCAGAGTGGAGATGTAAATCGATATCTCGCGTGTTTGTCGGATGCACTGAACGCCTTTGCTGGAGAATTGGACACGATTGCTACCGATTTGCCGCCTGGAATGCAGAATGTTGCACAAATTGTGCAAGATGCCCGTGTTCAAATCGATACTGCCCGGCAACGAGCGCAAATGCGCCTTGCCACAGCAAGGTCGGATGCGGAGCGCGATACAATTCGTATTGATGCTGTCAATCAGGCCCGTGCTGCGCTTACCAACGCATCAAACGAAATACGTAAAGCGATTGCGCTGGTCAGGGTCGAGGACCCTGAATTGGCCTTAATACAACGTGCAACCATCAACCAAACAGCTTCTGCACTGGATACTGTCGGGATTTCGTTGGCTCGTGCGACTGGACTGTAAATTTGAAGCTGAACTCGTGCGTATATCTGGTCAACAGACTATTGGCCGGTCTTGTCGTTTTTTCTCATTCCTACGATTAAGGCTTGAGCACTTCTTACTGTCGTTTGTTCTTGTCGTGTTTGGCAGCTGTACTGCACTTGCGGAGGAACGTGTCGCACTCGTTATTGGCAATTCAGATTATGCTTATGTTTCTCCACTGGATAATCCCAAGAACGATGCGGTAGACATTTCCTTGGCGCTGGAAGGGCTGGGCTTTGAAGTCCTCTTGAGCATGGATCAGTCGCGGTCGGATTTGCGCGAAAATATCGAAGCGTTTGGCGAACTTGCAGAAAATGCTGATGTTGTCTTGTTGTACTATGCTGGACATGGGTTTCAGGTAAACGGTACCAACTTCCTGTTACCAGTCGATGCACAGCTCGGAGGCATTCAGGATTTAGATGAAGAAGCGCTTCCGTTGTCAGACATTTTGCGTGTGATAGACGGGTCTAACGGTCTCAAACTGATATTTCTGGATGCATGTCGAGACAATCCTTTTGGCACCGAGTTGGACAGTTTGCACAATGTGAGCGGGGGGCTTGCCAGAGTTGGGACTGACGCTGATTACATGTTCGTTTATGCAACGCAGCCTGACAATGTTGCCTATGACGGCATGGGTAGAAACAGCTTTTTTACTGAGGCAGTATTGAGCCATATCTATAGCCCTGGCCAAGATATCCAACAAATGATGATCAACGTCCGCCGTGATGTGATCGCCGCGACTGGGGGAAGGCAAATACCATGGGAAAACTCCTCTCTTACGCAGCAGTTTCAATTCGTCCGAAGCGCTGTAACAGCCTCTGAAGAAACCTTGTTGTGGCAGGTTGCAGCCAATGAAGGAGATGCCCAACTGTTGCAACTCTATATGGAACGCTATCCGGAGGGCGCCCATGTGCAGGACGTTTTGGCTTTTCTCGAAGATGACAGCAGGATACGTGCGCTTCAGTTGCAAGATGAGACTGCAGAAGCACAGCGTATTTGGAACCTTGCACGTCGAACGCGCATGCGGCCGCTATTAGAATTTTACGTCAAAAACTATCCGGATGGGAGGAATGTTGCAGAGGCCCAACGATTGTTGGAGGTAATTCCAGATGTACAGGACACCTCGCCCGGATCAGTTTGTGAACGGTTGGCTACTCATCCCCGTGATGCCACTGCGGCACAACCAGGGGTTAGTTTTGAGCGCTTGCAAAAAAACTCACTGCCTGCAATCCAAGCATGTGCTGCGGCGGCGACCCAGTCACCTGAGTTGCCTCACTATACTGCTCTACTAGCCCGTGCGACAGCAGCGTCCGGTGATTTGGAACGCGCAGTCTCACTATACAAAAGTGCGGCGGACCGAGGTGATTTACGAGCAATGGTCAGTCTTGCCCAACTTGCTGAAACGGGAAACGGCGTGCCGCAAGACTTCGGAGCTGCCTTAGTTCTATATGAACGAGCAGCAGCCGCTGGCAGTATCGATGGTATGATCAACCTCGCGATCATCTTGTTCCAAGGAGGACTTGTAGATCAAGACATTGAACGTGCCATTTCATTACTGCGGCAGGCCGCGGATCTAGGCTCGCCAAAAGCGATCTTTAATCTCGGAGTTCTCGCTCAAGATGGGTTAACTGATACGCCGGCAGATGCACTTGATTATTTCATTGACTCAGCGCGTGATGGCGAACTTGGAGGCTTTCGCGCGGCAGCAATTTTACTGGACGAAGGCCGAGGTGTAGAGCGTGATGCAGTGCGTGCAGCTGACCTTTTACTGCGGGGGGTAGCCGCGGATCGAGGCGATCTCTTGCAGCATCTGATGAATTCAACGGACCAGTGGTCTCGTGATACTATCCGAGCACTTCAGACTCGTCTGCAAGAAGCAGGTTACTACACAGCCTCCATCGATGGATTGGCCGGTCCAAGTTTCTTTGCCGCCCTTACCCGATGGCGAAATGGTGGATTCCGCGAGGATATCTTAAGTGAAATTTAGCTCATGACCTGTTTAGGGAAATCGCCTTTGGAACTGACCGATCGCTTTGAGCGTGCAAAACGACATTTTCAGCCTACGAGTGCCTCTAGAATGCATGGCTCGCTCTCAGAATGTTCACGGTTGAGCTCGATCAAAATTCATAAGCGATTGCCCTAGCCTGTTACCAGTAGCTATACGGCTTCGATAGGTGTTAGTATGGATCTACATCAACATCCAATGGAACATGTGATTGCAGCATACTAAATTTGAAGTATATGAAGATCAGATATTGTCTGACATTTGTGCTGTCAAAGTATTAAGTATATTGTTGGGTAAGAACTTATTGCCCGATCGTGCGTCGGATGTGTGTATTTCGGATTTTATGCCTGAACCAGCGATCGCTATCTTGCAACGGGTAAAAA
Organism: uncultured Marivita sp.; assembly: GCA_947503115.1. Classification (GTDB taxonomy): domain Bacteria; phylum Pseudomonadota; class Alphaproteobacteria; order Rhodobacterales; family Rhodobacteraceae; genus Marivita. Next base: position 14,427 of record CANNCS010000101.1, on the reverse strand, counting down.
TTCTAGACGAAGCAGGATCCTACTGTGATGATTTTGTAAAATTATATGAAAAAAGAGGAAATTCACTTAATGCTAGGGTGGAATTTACTCTGAAAAGTACACTTGATTTTATCAACTTTGGTGAAAGCCTTTTTCAAGATGTCGAAGAATTCATGGGACAGTCTCAAGTTTTTTCATCATTTGATTATAGTAAGGGATTTGGTTCAAGTCCCATAGATCGATCTGATACCAAAAAATGGTGCCAGTATGTCTCTTCTCTTACTGAATTGGAGGCGCCAAAACTCGTCGAATTTCTTCTAGATTGCAGGCAGAATAAAAGTGATTATGTATTAGAGTTTGGTGGCAATATGGGTACTTTTGCTGAGGAGATTTGTCGACAATTAGATATAAAAAAGTATTCAATTATTGATATTCCGTTGGTTTGTGAGATCGGTCGGGAACAGGTTGCTCGAGGGCCATTTGCGAAGAAAATAGAATTTTCTGAAGGAAATATGTTCTTGGTTGCGCAGAGCAAGGAGGAAATAAAAAAATACAATACAATTATCTTTAAATCTGTTCTTCACGATTGGCCAATTCATCAGGTAGATGAGTTATTGGGTCATGTCTTGAGTGCGCTATCAGCTGGATCTCGATTGTTAATTTTTGAAAGATGTGCGTTTTTAAACGGGAATATTCGACAACCATCTTTTCAGGATGTTTCAAATCTTATTTTTTCTCCTTTTTATAGAGATCCACATGTTTATATGGATATAATAAAAAGTAGATTTCAAGATTTTCGTATGGAAGTTGCATATACTTGGATCGATATGAAGTGGTTTATGCTGACTGTGGAGCGCGGGTAGTGTATCCAATTGTATCTATAAGCGGGTTTCCTGGGAGCGGAAAATCCACATTATGTAGAAAGGTCAGCGAAAGACTGAATTTTTACTATTTAGACTATGATAATTTTGGAACCCTGACTAATGCATCGCCAGACGTTTTAAATGATTGGCTTGAAGCTGGAATGCCATATAAGGCCCTATTTTCAGATGAGTTTACAGTACGAGTTGTCGAAGCATCCAGCGCTTCTCCAGTTATTATTGAAACACCTCTGGGCCCTGAACATGGTGAGGATGGCATCAACGTGTCTCTATCCTTATGGCTTGAAGTGGATTTAGATATCGCTTTGCTTCGGGCGCTAAACAAGGTCTTCGATGAAGGTTGGACCTCTACTCAGGAGCTTCAAAGTTGGTTTTCCGGCTATCATACAGCGTACGTGACTTTTGTGCGTAATAGTTTGCTCCGCCAGCAGCAGACAGTTGGAGCACGTTGTGACTGCATTGTCGAAGCGAGCAGGCCCATTGACGACGTCGTTAGTGAAACCTGCGCAAGTATTATAAGTCGCCTAGGCATGCCTGAACCTGCCATAAAATTTTAGGGCCTAAAGGGTTGGGATGAAAATATTCATCAATTAGCACCAGTCTTGTTGCTTACGACATTTATTCGTAATAAGATCTTGCAAACTCATGGAGTAAAAAATGTCGAAGCAGCTGCTAATTTACGATCGTGTTGTGCCAATATCTTCGGAAGCTCACAAAGAGTATTCTGTAAAGATTACACAGAATTATATATTTTCGAATTCATTGAATTCGTGTCCTCTGCTTGCTGCAGAATTCATTTCTGCCTCTCAGGATTATGCAATCGTTTTTGCGGGAAATGATGGATCAATTTTTCCCGCAATATTGCTTGGGTTTCAAGATCGCGAAAACCTTTTTGTAGATGATGAAGGTACTTGGAAAAGTGCTTATATTCCAGCCTTTCTGCGGAGATATCCGTTTGTTTTTGCTGAAGACGTCGAGGGCGATGGAAAGTTCACACTTTGCATCGATGAGGGTTTTGCTGGCTTGAACAAAGACGGTAGAGGCGAACGATTGTTCGATAGTGACGGGAACAGAACTCAATTTTTACAATCGATGCTGACATTCGTCACGCAGTTCCAAGCTCAATTCAATAGAACAAAACAATTCTGTGATAAACTGATGCGACTTGGCCTGCTTGAGCCTGCGGAGGCTCGATTTACAACTGCCGAAGGTAAGACGGGAAATCTTGGTGGATTTTTGACCATTGTTCGCGAACGTTTGAAAGCGATACCGGAGAGCGAATTGAAAGAAATGTTTGCAACGGACGAGTTAGAGCTGTGTTATGCTCATTTGCACTCACTCCATAACGTCAATCGGCTAGGAAGCCATATGCAGTCTAAACCTGTCGGCGTTGCAGAGCCGATGGAGATTTCAACCTCAGAGGCAAAAGTGTCGGCCGACTCAGAGGTTGAAGGAGTCGAAGGAACTCCAATGCAAGATGCGGTGAAGCATTAGCGTGTAGGCTGTGAGTGGGAAGGGTGACTAGTGGCACTCTTCTCACTCGGACTGATTTTGCAGATTTTGATCTATGAGAGAGCGGATGTCTGGAGGGCTTAAAGTTTGACTGTTTGGCGTATTTGAGAAACTATTTTCGCTGGTTGTAGCTATTTGATCTATCAGATCTGATCTAAGTGATTGGCTGTCTGGAAGCTGAAAAGAGTTGTTTTCTGTAATTGATTGGGTAAATCCCTGCGTATCAGTAAAGACATCACTTCTAAAGCCATTTACTCCTGTCATCCTTACTGATTGCGTAGCAGTGCTGGTGCTCATCGAGTATTTAAATGTGGTTTGATCTGTACTGTTTGTGTCAGTGATTTCCGCTTCTTGGGTAATGGTGGTAAATCCGTTCAAGAGGCCAAGGGTTTCGTTTTGTTTGATTATCACTGTGTCTTCATCAACAGTTAGAGACTTATTCTGTGAAAACCTAGCTGTTCTTTCGTGGTTCAGGCTTTCTGTCACATAGTTTGTGATACCTGATATTTCTCCCGCATCGTTCAAGTTTTCGAGGCGCGACTGGTATCTTGCCAGAAGATTTTCGATTTGTGTTCCTACAGGCCTATTGGCCGTACCAAAAAATCCATTGTCGGAAGCTTGGGAGAAAACCTCCACATATGACACCGTATAGCTGCCGGGCGCGAGTGTGATAAGGACCGCGCCATCTTTTTGCTCGGCTTCTACCACAACGCCTCCCAGCAGTCGCTCAGTTGCAGTTATGTTGGTGAAGTCTGCTTCCTGCAGTTCAGAAATCAGAGCCTTGACTGCTTGTGGTGAGTTTACTTCTGCAGTGGCATGACTTGCAGCCGTAACACCTAAAAAAATGAGGAAGAGAGGTTTCATTGCTACATCGCACATTATTGACATGGCGGATGGTACACCGACTAGAAGCAAACATCCAAACGCTTTTAATGAATTGGTAGCTTAGAAAATTCCATATATTGCGGATTTTTCTATTGAAAAATCATTTTGGCAGTTCATTTTGTAGTCTATTCCAATATCGTAAAGATGATGTGTAAGAGAAGAATAATTTCTCTCTAGGAAATTTCGCACTGACTGATTAAATTCCGCCTGTTTAAGTATCTCGATGCTTTTATCGAGCGGCACGCGGGATAAGTATATTCCGTCACTAAATCGTTTTCTGGCAACAACATATAATTGTTCAGATGCCATTCTGGGATGCAGAAAAGATGGAAAATCTGTGATAATTCTTGCGCGTGGGCCAGAGGTTAATGCCTCGTAGATAAGCTCTTTGTCTCGTTCGCTCTCAAAGAAATAGTATATATTTTTAAATTCGTAGTTATTTACACCTAGGGTGTAACATTCACCACTTGATATCGTTCCTCCAGCACCACTGAAATAAAGGTCTATATCATTTATAATTTTTTCTCCTGTTGGAACAATTTCTATCGACCACATAAAAAAAGGAGTTGTAGTTGGCACATTGAGATCAACAGATAAGAGGTGAGAAACGGAATTTAGAATAATATTTGGGCTTGTTGTAGTAAACGTCCGCTCATAGTCGTAGAAGTATAATTCTATGCTAGACGTTGCTCCTGAATTTTTCAGTCCCCATACAGTATTGAAGTGCCCAGCAGCCTCCTGAACCAAGCGTAATATCTTTAGTGTGTGTCCTGATGGGTCAAGTTGTTCCGCGGCAGCAAAAATGATGTTTTCTTGCCGTATTGATCTGGAGTGTACTTCTGATGGCCGAGAGTAATCCCATTGGCAGAAGTCACGACTGGGATCTTTGGGATGTGAGAAAGTAATCATGTTTGTTTATCCGGAGACAGCCAAAGTGGGGGGCCGTACAGCGTCACGAAAGGTATTCCGGTGCTGTTTGTTCCGATAGAAATATGTGTCAGTGGATTGAGCGCATTAAAAAAAATCATAGCTTCTTTGTTTCCAAGTGACATTAAGAGCTTTTTTATCTCTTGTAAAACTATGTCCATTTCTTGAATGTTGATTAGATTGATATCAATTGAGTGCCGCTGGGAGTCTTGTGATTTTACATCAAGCGCAGGAGTATCACTTGGCATGTGCTTAGTGAGTTTATTTAAATAATCTTGAATATTATATGGAAGGTTAAGTTGGGGTAAGATTTCTTTAAGGGGCCGATCACAGTAGAAGTGCACCTCTGCATTTCTTGCAGAGCCCTTTTGCGCAATGAATACAATTTTTGATTTATCAGGACCATATTCAAAATAGACTTTCTGTATTTCTGAACTTTTACTTTTATCACAACCGAAGTGAATGGACGTTGGCGTATTGTGGTTTGGATGTTCAGGATATCTCAAAGGAGAAAATTTCCAGAAGGGAGAGATTAGTTTAAGCGTTTCATTTATTGTGTTTTTTGTGGAGCAGCACTCATCAGGCAGAGTGATCAACCATCGGTCTGGTGAAATATCGTGTGGTGTAAATTTAATTGATCTGGAAAATAAGCAAGGGCACTCCATAGCCTTCACCAAGGCACGTGCGTCAGCTGGATAGCTTTGCTGTCCGTTTGTCATTGTGGAGAGTTCAGCTCAATTTGGCATCGGTGGCCTGCGGGCAACCGTGCGCCTGAGTTTGGAAGATCAACTCTGATGCCGAATGTTCGCGAAGCTGTGTCAAAGATAGAGTCGATGGCCGAAATTTGAGCTTCATATGCGCCGCTTACGGGCGGATCTGGCAGGACTGTGACAGGCATTCCGATTGTGACATTCGGGTATAAGTCTATTGGAAGGTAAGCAGCGACGTGCAGTGGATCTAGTTGAGCAATTTCAAGTATATAACGATCTTGGCCGGCGTGCTCGCCTGGACTGAGAGGAATGTCTACTATCCGACCTGAAGCAGGTGCTCGCACAATTGTATTGTCGAGTGCTGTACGTGCTCGTGAGACCTCAGCGAGGAGGGTACTGCGATCATTTTGAGCTTGCGTAAGTTGGCTTTGGGCTAATGAGTACTCGTATTCCAATTCTTCTAAACGAACAGCGCTCTGCGCATTTTGCGCAACGAGTCTTCGCACGCGGTCGAGTTGGGCGGCAACGTAGTCCACGCGCGCTTCCTGTGCTTCTATTTGCGCTGTGGATTGCGCTCTTGCTTCCAAGATCTCCAGTGTTGCTGCCTCAACCGAAGAGTCCATCTGTGCGATTGGCTCACCTTCTTCTACTTCATCACCGCGATCGACCAATATTCTAGCGATGACGCTCGAATTTATTGGTGAAACTTGAATTATTTGGGCTGGATCCATGACGCAATTGAAAGAGGATGCTTGGGCGAATGTGGGTGGCAACTGACTAACTAGGGCAACTGCAAATGAGAGGTTTCGTAGCATTACATACGGGGCCTTTTTTATGAGTGTTTGTGGTGATCAACGCAGGCGATACTAGTTTTACATTTCTTTTATGGAGAAATTAATCAGAGGAACATCGATTGGATTTGTTTCCGCATTTCCGTACATGCAGTTTTTTCATGTTTAGTGTTTCATTTTAATATGTAAAATTTTTGTTGCCAAGTAGTGTGGGCTAGGATTTCTATTAAATGTTTCTCTTGTTTTGTATGTATTGTATCAAAAAATAGTGGCCTTCATGGAGTAATGTCATGTATGTGTAAAAAGAATATTGTTCTGTCGGCGATATAAGGCCTGGTAATGGTGATTGAAGACACTGCGCTGGAAGGAGTCAAGATCGTTACGCCACATCGCTTTGGCGATGCTCGTGGATTTTTTTCTGAGATATGGAAACGTTCAGACATGGCGGAGCATGGTCTGAATTATGATTTTGTCCAAGATAATCAGTCTATGAGCGAGCAGGTTGGCACGGTGCGGGGTCTGCACTTCCAAACGCCACCTCATGCCCAAGATAAGTTAGTGCGCTGTGGGCGTGGTGCTTTGTGGGATGTGGCTGTGGATATTCGCCTCGGCTCTCCAAATTTTGGGCGTTGGTTTGGCGTCGAGCTCAGCGCAGAGAACGGCAAACAGCTCTTGGTGCCGAAGGGGTTTCTGCATGGATTTGTGACACTCCAGGAAGAAACAGAAATCCTTTACAAGTGTAGTGATTATTACGCTCCGGAATGTGATCGGTCAGTTAGGTTTGATGACCCTGATATCGGCATTGATTGGGGCATTGATCCATCTTCTGCTATCCTTTCCGAGAAAGATGCGAGCGCACCGTTTTTGCGCGATATCCAGTCACCCTTTAGATATGAGCAATCCGCTCAATGAAACTTCTGATCACAGGAGGTGCGGGCTTTATCGGCTCTGCGGTTGTGCGGCAGGCTGTATGGGCCGGACATGAGGTGGTGAATGTCGATGCGCTGACCTACGCGTCCTGTCTGGAAAACGTGGCAGAGGTCGCGGACAATCCTGCCTATTGCTTCGAGCATGTCGATATCCGTGCTTCTGAGGCGCTTGCTCGGGTTCTGACCACGCATCGTCCAGATGCTGTGATGCATCTTGCGGCTGAATCCCATGTGGACCGATCCATCGATGGACCTGGAGCATTTATCGATACCAATGTGGTGGGCACATATACGCTGCTGCAGGCAGCGCGTGGGTATTGGGAAGGGCAGGGGCACCCCCCCAATTTTCGGTTTCATCATATCTCAACGGATGAAGTTTTCGGCTCTCTGGGGCAAACGGGTCAATTCATGGAAGAGACGCCCTACGATCCGCGATCACCTTACTCTGCGTCAAAGGCGGCATCGGACCACTTGGTGCGCGCCTGGTACCATACGTTTGGGCTTCCAGTCGTCCTGACGAATTGCTCAAACAATTATGGGCCGTATCACTTTCCAGAAAAGCTGATCCCAGTGGTCATTCTCAATGCTTTGGCGGGCAAGCCGATCCCTGTCTACGGCACAGGAGATAACGTTCGAGATTGGCTCTATGTCGAGGATCACGCGGATGCGCTGCTGACCGTTCTACAGCGCGGCCAGGTGGGCCGGTCCTACAACATTGGTGGGGAGAACGAGGTCAGCAACATCGATCTGGTGCGCAAGATTTGCGCAGTGCTGGATGAGATGCATCCGACGGGCGCACCGCATGATCGGTTGATTACCTTTGTCGCCGACCGTCCCGGACATGACCTCCGCTACGCCATTGATCCAAGCCGCATACGTGAGGAATTGGGATGGCGGCCCTCGGTCACCTTGGAGGAAGGTTTGCGTAAGACCGTGCGGTGGTACTTGGATAATCAAGACTGGTGGCGCGCTCTACAAGCACGTGATGGTGTCGGTCATCGATTGGGTGTCGCGACATGATCCTTGTGTTTGGCAAAACCGGGCAGGTTGCAACTGAGTTGCAACGCCAAGCAGATGTCACGGCTGTGGACCGAAAACAGGCCGATCTGAGTGATCCTAATGCCTGCACACAGCTGATCCGGACCCTGCGGCCATCCATTGTGATCAATGCCGCTGCCTACACGTCTGTGGACAAGGCGGAAACTGAAGAGCCGCTTGCACATGTCATCAATGCGGATGCGCCGGGGCTGATGGCCAGCGCTTGTGCAGCGCAAGATATTCCTTTCCTACATCTATCGACAGATTACGTGTTTGAGGGGTCAGGTGAGACCCCTTGGGCTGAAGCTGACACACCCCATCCACAGAACGCCTATGGCCGAACAAAGCTGGCTGGGGAGCAGGCAGTACGTGCCTCTGGGGCGCGCCATATCATTCTGCGCACCTCTTGGGTGTTCTCGCCCCACGGCAAGAACTTTGTCGATACCATGCTGCGTCTATCGGAGATCGGGAATGAGCTAAGCGTGGTCGAGGATCAGATCGGGGGACCGACACCCGCTTCTGATATTGCGGCCACAGGGTTGATACTGGCGACAGCACTTCAAGACGGTGCGGAGGGGGGGACATATCACTATGCCGGTCACCCGTATGTCAGCTGGGCCGATTTTGCCCGACAGATTTTCAAAGAAGCCGGGTGCGAGATGACTGTAACGGGCATCCCGTCTTCAGAGTATCAGACGCCGGCCAATCGGCCCATGAATTCACGCCTCGATTGCTCGAAGATCGCCACGGATTTTGGTATTCCGCCTGCAGATTGGCCAAGCCGTCTTGGCGAGGTCATCCGCGACCTTCAGCCCAGAGACCTGCCCGTATGACACGAAAAGGTATCATTCTTGCGGGAGGGTCTGGCACACGGCTCTACCCGATCACGATGGGTGTCTCAAAGCAGCTTTTGCCCATTTATGACAAGCCGATGATCTATTACCCGCTGACGGTTTTGATGTTGGCGGGCATCCGCGAGATTGCAGTGATTACGACACCTGAAGATCAGGCCCAGTTCCAGAGGGTTCTGGGCGATGGCAGTCAATGGGGTGTCTCGTTGACATATATCGTTCAGCCCTCACCAGACGGTCTGGCCCAAGCGTATCTTTTGGCAAACAGGTTTCTAAATGGTGCGCCGTCGGCAATGATTTTAGGCGACAACATCTTCTTTGGACATGGGTTACCGGACCTATTGGCGGATGCGGATGGCCGGCAGAGCGGGGGAACGGTCTTTGGCTACCGTGTTGCTGACCCGGAGCGATATGGCGTCCTGCAGTTTGGCCCAGAGGGGGAGGCCCAACGCATCATTGAAAAACCAACAGTACCACCATCGCACTATGCGGTGACGGGCCTGTACTTTCTTGATGGAACAGCGCCAGAACGCGCAGCTACTGTCCAACCGTCTGAACGCGGTGAACTGGAAATCACCTCCCTCTTGGAGAGTTATCTTGAAGAGGGCGCACTACATGTCAGTCGTATGGGGCGTGGATATGCGTGGTTGGACACCGGCACACATGCTTCTCTGCTTGATGCAGGAAACTTTGTGCGCACCTTAACCGAGCGGCAGGGCCTGCAAGCTGGCTCACCAGATGAAATCGCCTACGCCAAAGGATGGATTGATGCCGACGCTCTGCTTGCTCGCTCGAAAATCTTTGGCAAAACAGCCTATGGAGCGCATTTAGAAGCGCTTTTAAGATAATTGGCAAATTCCAAATTCGTACGGAAATCGCGTTTGAAGCTCGCAGCGTGTTTCACTGCGCTTGCGCCCGCGGCGAAGTTGGATTCTGTCGTGGTGGGTGACCTTATGTAGCTCTCTCGTCGAAAGACGTCTGCGTAATGTTCTGGAATTTGAGGATTTGAGGAATTTGGTCATTCCTCTTGGACCGCTGGGATTTCAGCGGACACAGAAGGTTTGGCGAAATGGTTATGCTATTGGGAGGGTTTGCGGGTTGAGAGAAATTTTGTTTGCGGCTTTGAGCAGGTTCTGCCCGATCGCAGCCATCGCCAGCTGGGCGTGGGTTTTTGCGACCCCGAAGTAGCGTGCGCGGTGCAGGCCGAAGAGGCGCTTCATGGTGCCAAAACATTGCTCGACCCTGAAGCGTCGTTTGGAAATGAGTTTGTTGAACCGTTTCTCCGAAGCGCGCAGGGGGCGATTGCGAGCTGCCTTTCGCATGATCCCATCGCGGTGTTTGCCGCGCAAACTGGCTCGGTTGGCCTTGTTTGCATAGGCCTTGTCCGCCAGCACGCGTTGTGCGCTCGAGCCTGAGATCATGGTTTCCAGCTGAGGGCTCTCGGCCTGGTTGGCAGGAGTGGTGTGGACCTTGTCCACGAAGCCTTCTTCATCCGTGCGGGCAAATGCCTTGTAGCCGAGTGTGGATTTGGACCCCTTCTTTACCCAACGCGCATCCGGGTCGGCACTGAAATGCATCTGCGGATCATCTGGAGCTTCGCCCTCGGCCCGATCTTCGGGTGCATCGATATGAGTGCGGGGCCGTGCCGCGCTTTCCACCAGAGTGGCATCGATGATCGCTGCTTCGGCCTCTTTCAGCTTTAACCCGTGGCCTTCAATCTGGCGACAAACCTCGGCCAGAAGGTCGTCGTAAACACCACCCCTGACCAAAGCGTTGCGAAACCGGCAGTGAGTTGTCTCATCCGGCACCGGGGCGTGCAGATCGAGACCGCAGAAGATCATGAAGTCCAGCCGGACCTTCAAGGCCCGCTCCAGCTTGGGGTCACTCAAGCCGTGCCACTGCCCGATCAGGAGGCACTTGAACAGGATCAGCGGGTCATACCCTTGCGGGCCAGCTCCAGAGCGCCCAAGACCACGCTTGAGAATGGGCGAAAACGACGGCCAATTCATCAGCGCATTAATCTTGGCCAAGGCATCATCCCGACCAATTCGTTCCGTCACTTCACGCAAAAAAAGGTCCATCAAACCCCCCCCAGAAACCTCCCAAAATATTACCAAATCCAGTAAATCATGGGAATCCCACATCAATATGCAGAGGTCTTCTCGAATACCCCATATGGTCATGTCTTAAGCGGTGTCTCAAAAAACTCTAGCGCGGGGAAGGGGGTGTCTTCAAAGACGGCATCAAGAAACTTCAAAACGCTGCCTAACCACGATCATCCTTATCATTCATACATTTCTTTTCTGCAGTGGTCAGAGAAACGGGCCCAAGTTCCATATGTGTGTATTTTATGAAAAAAGATGGCGTTTGCTCAGTAGCCAACGAGCCTGATCGCTGGAACAATTGACCTTACGTAGTACATCTATGAGTGAGTTAACAGAAGTTGTTGGCTGCATTAATTGATGATAGTGTAACATCCTTGGGCGGAAGTCTGGGCCATAGGGCCAGCTCCAGAAGCTATTACATAAGCAGTTAAGTGGAATATTGTACTCTGAGTTGTATATATAAACATCATTTGTACTAGCCCAGACCGCGACACTAAGAGCTGTCTGACCAGATGTCCAAAACTCGCTGGCTACTTTACCTACACGGCCGGATGAGGCTTCTATATTGAGCTCAAGGCCTTGGAACGGTTTCAAGCCAGCTCCAAAAGAACTGAAAAATATTTGTTCGCACTTTTTAAATATACCTAGGGATCGGCGGATTAAGCTGAAGCCGCCATTGTAGCTTGCACGAATAAGTTTCTTATCAACTGTTGTTTTCAAAATAGGCAATTTGTTTACATCAATCCCACCATACTCACACATTGCCTGCCAATATTTGTCTTGAGGGTCGTTGGGTCCGCTGGACGTAGCTCCTTTCATGTCTACTGGTCGAACTCCAACATCTGCATCGAAAAATGTTGGTTCATCGATAAAAGCAGTATCAGTATCGAGCGCCAATATAAATTTTTTAGAGCTATTTTTCTCAGCCCAGGCTGATGCAACAACCCTGTTTATTGCGCCATACGGACTCTGGGTTTTGTTTAGATCCTCAACGACATACTCCACGTCAAAGTCTCTAAGACGCGCCTGAGATTCGCGGTCTAAAGCAAGCTGTGGACGAGGAGACACGGCAATAATCTCAATATTTGAATAGGCACCTGCAAAAGTGCGAATGCTATCGCATAGCACAAGAGACTGCGCATACATTGCATTAGCCTCACTGCAAATTAATACCGTAATGTCATCAGCATTCAGAGTGGGACGGCACATATATCACTCCATATTGTTACCCATAGATATCGCCTTCTGGAGGCTGTATGGATTTTGCTTGCACTGCTATAGTTTGAATCTGTGCGTGCCATACATCGTCAGCAGGACAAATCTCTGTATAAGGCGGATTGCGGGGGCGTCCAATTATAAAATCAGATATAGTTGTACAGCGTTGTCTCAAGCTCTGTCCAAAATCAAGAGTGGTGGCATTAAAAATTTCTGCGACGCACCTATTGAAGTGCTCAAACATGCTGTCAGTGTGATGTAATTTTGACGGCGTTGGGCGATGCTTGATACCTAGGTCTACACAAAGTGCGTGGAACTCGTTCGCACCGGTTGCAACGGCTTTATGAAGACCGAAGATGCGGTCAGCGAACCCTCCCCTGTAAGTGGTTAAAATCGTATGGATGGGGATTACCAAAGCTCTTTCAATGCCAGGTAGAGGCCGTCCGGAATTTGCAGCGGTCTCTTTGTTGTTGACTTAGATGAAGGTTGGTGGTGTCGCAATTTGAACAACCTTACGAGGTCGACAATATGAGCTTGACGCAATTCAAAGTGAATGTCATGTGCGAGCGAAAACCTGCGTGTAACGTGAACAATTGCACGTCACATGGAAAGAACACCTAAGGGTAATGCTGACAGCTAGAGGATCTTGGCTCTTTATTAGATGCAGGCCAATAATAGATTAAATATGATGAAAGAAACAATAATAATTGGAGCTGGTCCGGCTGGTATTGCTGCTGGATTATGTTGTGGCGATTCAGGGGTAGTAATTGAGGGTTCTAATAGGCCAGGTGGGCTTTGCCAAAGTATAAATATTGGAGGTGCAATATTTGATATTGGGGGTCACTCATTCCATACGCCTCATCATATTGTGAGGGAGATGATTTTTTCAACGGTTCCAATGTTTGAGCAAAAACGTGATGCGCGATGTTTTGTTGATGGGCAGCTCATTCCCTATCCATTTCAGAAAAATTTCCATTTTTTGGATGAGGCTGTGAAAATTGAATGTGAAGCTGGATTGCGTGAATCTTCTAGTGGTCAAGATGCGCGAAATTATGCAGAATTTATTCGATCTAAATTTGGAAGCGGCATTTCAGATAAATTCATGTTGCCTTATAATAAAAAGCTATGGGGAGCGAACTTGGAACGACTATCATGTGACTGGGTGCATGAGCGAGTGGCATCTCCAAAAGGAGAAAAAGAAGCTATTATGATTAATGGCAATAGAGCGCCTTTAACTGAAGATCAGATAGTCGCATATCCAGAAACGGGCGGTTTTGAGGAAATTTTTTTGACCCTCGCGCAACGGTTGCCGAACATTTCACTCGCAGACCAGGTTGTAAGAATTGATGCGAAGAGCAAAGTTCTATATCGTACTGGTGGGATGCCAATAAAATATCAAAACATAATTTCAACAATACCTTTACCTCAACTTTTAAAATGTATTGATGGCATTCCTTCAGATGTCCTTTTGGATGTCGAGAAAGGTTTAGATGCTCTGGCTATGAAAATAGTTTTTCTTGTTGTTAATTATCCTGTGAATACAAATATTCAAAGAATATATGTTGCTGATCCTGATGTTCCATTTCATAAGTTAGTAGTTAATCATAATTCATCTAATTATTTGCGTGCACTGCCAAATCAAGGATTGATCGCTGAGGTTTCATTAACGCCGGAAATGAAGCTGACCGATGAGGAATTAAAAGAAGCTGTAATTTCCTCACTTTTACACTTAAATTTGATAACATCAAAGAGTGACGTGAGTCACGCAGAGATAATGCATTTAAAGTATGGATATCCTGTGCCAACACATAAGCGTGAAAAAATTATTACCCGTATAAGAGATTGGTTGGCAGAGCGTAAGATATTTTTGGTTGGACGGTTTTCTGAGTGGGCGTATATTAATTCTGACGAGGCTATGTATCGGGGTATTAGGCTTGCTACAGATCTGAATAAATTTTAATATATTTATTGAAATAAAGAAGTATATTGTGAGTCACTGAAGATCCGAGATTTGGTGGGTTGACGTCTAAATTCAGAGCGACTCAAGTAAGTGCATGATCCGGGCCGGTTTTCTCTCCTCGTCAGAACGTCGTGAACTTGAGGTTTGCATGCGTAGCCGGCGCGAAGATCACGGTGTCGCGCGTCGTGCGAACGCGATTTTGCTTCTGGATGATGGGAAGTCTTGTCAGGCCATCGCGGAGTTTCTCTACTTGGACGATGATACCATTCGAGGCTGGTACAAGACGTACCGAGAGGCTGGCTGGGACGCGCTTTCTACCGACAGCTGGAAGGGCGATCAGTCCCGCATGACGCCGGCTCAAGAGGCGGAGCTTTGCGCCTGGCTGGACGAACGCTTCTGTCGATCGACTGTCGAGATCAGGGCGCATATCGCAGCACAATATGGCTTGGACTACTCCCACTCGGGCGGCATCAAGCTTTTGGCCCGACTTGGCTATGAGTATCGAAAGCTGAAAGGGCTGCCACGCGTTGCATCTGAAGAAAAGCAAGCCGAATTCATCGCTCTTTACTAGGGTCCGTGGACATTCAGAATTCCCAACCGGTCTGAATTCTGATTCAAGCTTCCAAAATGGAGGTTTGAATGAA
>CANNCS010000100.1 GCA_947503115.1 uncultured Marivita sp. | reverse complement strand
CACCTTCACGCCGACGGCGAACTTCAACGGTGCGGCCAGCTTCAGCTACATCGCGACCGATGGCACCGCAGATACGGCCTCGACGACTGTGACGGTGAATGTCGGTGCGGCGGATACCGTTGATGTGGCCTCAACTTTCACTAGTGCTGGACTGCAAATTTCCGTCGCAAGCGATCTAGTTGTCTCTTTTCAGGAAGAAGTCGTACGCGGTGACGGAGATATCTATATCCTGTCAGACGACAATTCGATTTTTCATACCATTACTGCTGCGGATGAAATATCGATAGATGAAAAAACCGTGCGGATCAATCTGGCTAACGATTTATCACCCAATACATTGGGCTATGGAATCCGTTTTTCCGATGGCGCTTTTAAGACAAAAAGCACCAATAAGGCAATCAGCGAACAACAGTTTTTGGGAGCCGAAGGATTTAACACTGGGGATATTATATACGCTAAGCCTCTAAGCACAAATTCTAGTACAACAGGCAGTGGCACAATTGATGATCCCTATTTGTCATTGGGCACCGCAGCTGAATCGGCCACGGCCGGGGATACAGTGTACGTTTTTGATCCAGATAGCCCAACAATTCGTGACTACAGCTACACTCTAACCGCTGATGTGTCAGGTGCTTCTGGACAAGAAATTTATATTAAGCCGGCACCTTCAGCGACAGGAGTGGTTGAATTCATCGGCCAAAACAACTGGATTCTCGACGGCGCCCAGTATGTAGTTATCGAAGGTTTTAATTTTGACGGTAATTCGGACTCAGTAACCGTAGAGGAAATGTTAACGACTACTTACTGGGATCAGACAGCAAACGATTCATTAGGTGGAATTGCAATAAACATCAAAGATGCAGATTATATAACGGTTCGAGATAACTATTTTCATGATCTCTACCAAAAGGCAGTCAACATTCAGGATGGCCGCTACGTCAATGTATGGGGCAATATCATTGAAAATGTGGCGACGCGTTCACTCAGCGGTGGTCATGGGATCATGCGTCAACAAAACTATGGTGATTTTGGCACTGACGAATCCGGCGCTCTTCGTTGGGACCTCTCTGGCAACCTGATCTTCAATACTTATCAATCGGTCTATTCCTGGGTGCCGTCCAAAGGCTACCTCAACATGATCTTGGACGAGGGCAAGCCGATCCTGATTGATGAGCCAACCAACTTCGCTAACCAGGTGATGACGGCGAGGATCTCGGAGAACATCATCGCTTATGCCGACGTTGACTCCATACGAATTAAATCGACGCCAGGGCTTGAGGTCAGTAACAACAGTATTTTCGCAGAGGGAAGTCACGCGGATGGTATTACCGACCGTGATACTACCGGAGGCATTGCGTTTCCAAATTTCAGTCTGATAGACAACCTTGTGCAGACTGGCAGTGGGACACAAGCGATCGAGGTGGACGACGCGATCGCAGGCAACGACTACACCATCAGCGGCAACTTAATCAGTGGCGGAACTGCAACCCCAGGTATGACCGGTGTAAGTTCCACGACTAGCGACCTCTTCACAGACCCAACCGCCGGCGACTTTAGTGCAGCTGTTACAACAACAGCCGGTGTATCCGACGCCACGCTAGCTGACCTCGCTCGACAGGTCAGTAAATGGAGTGTCAATGTAGCACCCGACAATCACGTGATTGATGAGAAGTACTTTGTCCAAATAATGCTCGACAATATCCCGGGGATAAGAGATGGAGATGCTACCGACGGGACTATATTCGACACTCTCGGAACCTACGCGGATTCCAATCTCGAGAGCGGTCAAAAAGCATTCAACTTTGAATTTGCAGATGGCGCAGGCAGTCTTGTTAACATAGGAACTGCGACGACGACAGAGATTACCTTACCGCTGGTTTACTCCAACTGGTACGATGCGCTCGCCAACGAATACAGCAACCAAAACTACAGTCTAATTCGCTCTGGTCATACCTACCTAGCGCAAGAGCAGGTTTTGGGGAATAGCGATCTACTCGCTTTCGATCTTGAGAATGCAACCGACTACGAGCAGATGCGGGCCGCGAGCTCTGCGGTTGTTGATGTGACCTTAGATGGCGACCTGCTCCTCGATTTTAGCAATTATTCAGGCACGCTATCCTTTAATCAGACATTCGATCTAATTATTGCGGACAACATCACCGGCAGTTTTGATGAGGTTCTGACCAAAGGGCTAGAGAACTTCCGTATCGAGACCAGCCTGCAAACCAATGCGTCTGGGGATGATAAATACGTTGCAAAGGTTGTGCCCTTGCCCCCTGGGTTTACGGTTTCAACCTCATCGGTAGAGGTTCGTGAAGGCGCCTCAACAAGCTTTACGGTAGTTCTCGATGCACCACCCACAGAGGACGTTACGCTGTTATTGACGACAAACGATGGTACTGCCTCTTCTCTGAGTGCCTCAAGTCTAGTCTTCACCCGCTCGAACTGGAATACAGCACAAACTGTAACGCTTAACGGCGTTCAGGACGCGATTGATGATGGTGCCCAAAGCAGTCAGATTACCATCACAGTGGACGATGCAAACTCAGACAACGATTTTGATGCACTTGCAGATAAAACAATTAGCGTCAGCACGATTGATGACGACACGGCTGGTATTGTTCTCTCCACAGAGTCACTGACCCTCGAAGAGGGTGGGACTAACGCGAGTTTTACTCTGAAACTGGCGTCAAAGCCAACTTCTGACGTCGTTATAGACCTGAGCTCGAGTGACACATCTGAGGTAACACTTAGCAATAGTTCGGTTACCTTCACGCCAGATAATTGGAATCAAAACCAGACGGTTACCGTCAGCCCAATGGACGACTCTTTGATTGATGGTAGCGTTGAAAGCTCGATACAAATCAGTATCAACGATGCTGCTTCGGACAATGTTTACGATCCGTTAGCCAACCAGAGTATCGCCGTTACGGTTGAGGATAACGAGACCGCAGTTGATCTGACGTTTGCAACCTATGACCGCACAGCAAGCTCAGTGGGTGATGTTATCGCTACCTACACCGGTTTCGGTTATGGCGAGGAGGTTACGCTTGGATCAACACACTTCGAAATAAATACAGCTACCGGAGAGGTGAGCTTAACTGCGGCCGGGGCTAGCGCGCTTGCTACTGGGACTTTGAGTGCGCTGGGAATTCGTAATGGTGCTGATAGTGATTACCTCGTGTTCGAAAGCACCGATATAACCGATGATGTGCGTGTTCGAGCGGCGGCCAACTCTGGAAGTGGTGCAGCCGATACGGCTGCTATCAACGAAATTGACAAAGGCGTTATTCGCTCCGCATATTTTCGTGCGGACACCGATAGCTTGAGTTTAAGTGCGACAGATACACTTTTTGACGCAGCGCTTGAACTAACACTGAATGCATCCAGTAGTAACTCTGATGGATCTTTCCAGACATCGGATCTTTCGTTTGTAAGTTGGGATGATACGGACTGGTCTGAAGACGATGCGCTGACGACGCTCGCATACGCGACTTCTGATGAAGAGTACACAAGCTTGTCTAAGCTAAATCTCTTGTCCGGTTCAATTGATCAGACAAATACGAACGCCACGAAATATCGTCTTGCATACGATATCAGCAACGCCTGGGATACAACGAACCCAGCAGCATTAAGTTTTGCGTTATTCAATAGCGATACGAACCGTTACGAGGTTTATTTCAGCGAGTCTTCAGATGCTCCGTCGCTTGAGTTCGCTTATCGCAGCGACGATCTGCTCGTTACGTCCGACGATAGCCTTAGTGTGCGAGAAGGCACTAACTCAATCGGTTCACCGATCAACTTGTTAGATAATGACATCTTGCGTGGTGGATTGGCGGGAACCAAGCAACTTGCCAGTATCAATGGCAAAACCTGGAACCAGTTGACCGACTCTGAGCATAAGCTATTTACAAGTGAACTTGGTTTTAAGGAATTTAACGTTACCGGTGGGACGCTTTATGCAAAGCTAGATGGCAGAGTTTTCTTCGAACACGACGGTAGCGACCTGAGTGGTAATTTAACGGAGACTATCAATTACACTTTTGCCACTGCCATCGATGAAGGTGGTGATGGCAGCAACGATCTCACATTGAACTCGTCGAATGGTACACTTAGCCTGGCGATAGAAGCAGGTAACCAAGCCCCAGAGTTAAGTCTTCATGTGTTGGATCTGGTGCATAACGGGACAACCTGGGTTTCACAAGGCAGCGCGACAGCCTCGCGTAATGGAGTTGAAGTCAGCGGCACTGAAATGCTAACGATCGCCGAGTTCAAGATCAGTGACCCAGATAGTGGTGACACACATACCACGGTTTGGCGCTCAGGGTCGGCACCTAAAACCTTGGCTGGCGGTGACTTCTATGCTTTGGGGGATGAGGTTGTTACGCTCACCGCGGCGGGTAAAACAGCGGTTGAGAACGGCGAAGAGCTACCCACCATTGATCTGACAACTCGTGATAGCGCAGGTGCTATGAATTCCCTGGCGACTGCTAGCGCGACTCCCCATGTGACCCATGCAAGCGGCAACGTGTATTATCTCGATCAGTCGGTCACCATGGAAGGTGCGAACAATACTTACTCCTCACTAAAGGAGTTACAAAAAGTTGTAACTTTGCAGGGTGGTGACACTGTCTTTCTTGTGGGCGAGCATACTAACTCAAGCTATCAAAGCACGTTTGAATTCGACGGGAGTGACCCAGCGGCCGTAGCAGATTCAAGGATCTGGGGTGGTGAGCCAGAAATTACGCTTAACATCCAAGACGTCTACGGTGAACCGGACAATCCTGTGGTCTTCCGTCCGTTCAATGAGCAGACGATCCTGAAAGGTGACGGGCCCTCAATCATACAGGTGAAGAGTTCAGCTTTCGTTAACGTAGAAGGCTTCAAAGTAAAAGGCATGGTGCACACAGATCCCAGTAGTAACGATGGGATCTCATTGGGTAGTGCGGTTCAGCTTCAAATGTTGTATCGAAAACCCGTCGAGGAAGGCCCGCAGGGCGATCACTTGCACTATAGCGATGGGACATATAATTACTATTTCCGTGTATATTATGACGCAGCAGTGGAAGCTGGGCTGATCATACCTGATGGCGCTGACGTCTGGACCTATGATGAGTTGCATACACATCATATGAACTACGATGCGGGCACCTTGGACGCGAATAAAGCCAACAAAGTGGATCAGCCTTTCTTCTTGATTGATGGCAATGTGCAGCGCCCGTCAATTATCGACACAAAGGGTATCAACGTACACTCCTCGTACGGCGTTAATATCAGCGACAACATTGTTGTTGGTATGCCTGGTACTGGTATTCAGAGTACTGAGGGTGGAGCTTTCTTGAATTATTTTAACAACTACGTGAGCGACTCATCGCGATTGTCGTTCACAGGTACACACGGTATGCAATTCTATTATCCTGGTAACGACCGCAGTGATAATAGCGTTATGACAGCCAGCGATACCGGATATATGGGCAATTTTACAGATGCGCAGGCTGAAGATTTGCTTGAAACTAACAATACGATCGGGGGCTCGAAGTATATTTTGCGCATCGAGGGTAACGAAGTTTTGCGCAGTTACAATGGACAGTTTTCATGGAATGCAAACAAACAATTTATTGAACCCCTTCTGGACGAAGGTAAGGGAATTTCTATTCAGTTTGCTAACGAAAAAGATGGTAGTGGCGCCTGGACGGGGCAAACAGCTCGGATATTGATGTCTGATAATACTACCTATGTGAATGGCCTCGCCGGTATTCAAAATCATGACAGTGATCGCGTTGATATGCTTGATAATATCATATTCCTTAATTCAGTTTACTCGTTGCTGGGGGATCAGGATGATACGGCTCAAATTGGCTTGTTCCACCAAGGGGGTGATGATCCGACGATTGGAGGCAATGTGGTTGTTGTCGACGATGGCATATCGAATTTTTCTCCTATTGGGGCTTCATTTAATAGCAAAGATTCGGCGGACTCCTCGGTTAGTAATGCCATTGACTTAATTTGGGCTGTTGATGGGAGTGTGGGATCATATGGGAACGATTACTCAGATATCACAGACCTGAAAATGAACCCATTAATAGATTTTGATAATCTTGATTTTGTTCCATTGGTTGGCAGTCAGACCTATACGGAAGATAAAGTTTTTACAGAAGACACCCGTGTTTTTTTGCAGGTGTTTAACGACAGTAACTCTGCGATAACGGCCAGCAATAACTCATTGACCTTGAATGGAGATATCGTAATTGACTTCACTCAATTAGACGAAACAACGATCTCTCAGGGTGATACACTAGATGTGATTGTTGCAGACTCCTTGCATGGTCAGTTTGTGACCTCTACTTTTGTTGGGCTTTCTACTGTTGAGGCCGAACTCAACTACTTTGATAGTGACTCAAACGGTTTGCCAGACATACTGCGAGTTGAATTCTTAGCTTGATTTTTGAGTGTGTAAAAGTTTAGGGGACTATCCAACATGAAGAGAATTCAAGTGTTCACACGAATACAGTCCATCATACCTCAACTTGTTTTCGGGCGAATATTTGCGGTAAGTACCCGAATCTCCTTCGGACTATGGGCTACAGTAACTTTCCTTGTCGCTAGGTATGATCATCCCACAATGGTGCTAAAGGTGGAGATGCTTATCAATGATTGATCTATTCCAGAAGTTTAGTATGCCTGTACGGTCAGTGCATCCTTTTAATTCAGTATTTCCACTCTTTCGTTATTGGAAGTTGGCTGCAGCGATTACTGCGCAAACGATGGCGCTGGCCAGCTGTACAGGTCCGCCAATGGCCGTTGAAGAAATGTCTGCGGCCCTCTCAGCAGAACTAGCATCCGCCTCCGCAGAAGCCGCAGAACCTGTTGCACTCTCTAATGGCTTCTCCTCAGCCGTGGCACGGGCGGTTGAGACCAATACAGGCTATCGTGCGACTTTGGCTCACGAACGAGAGGCGGCCAGCCGAGTGGGGGTGGTCTCCAGCGTGCGCTGGCCCCAGCTGAATGCGAATGCCAATCTTGGTGGCCTTCGCGAGTTAGACTCCGCGGTAGATACCATGACTGGCATTTCTGGCGGAATTATCCTCAGTCAGTTGATCTATGACGGCGGCGAAAGTACGGCGGCCATTAACCGTGCAACAGCTGAGGCCCTTGGAGCGCAGGCACAGCGCTTCGTACATGCCAATACGCTAGCGCTGGAAGTGGCGCAGGCCTGGATTGATGTCTGGCAATTCGACCAACGTGTCCGCCTCTTGCGTTCACGTATCTCCGAGATGGAGGCCATGGTGAGTCAAATGGAGCGCATGGCGGCCAATGGCTTCGTCGATCGGGCCGCGCTAGACAGCGCACGTCGTCAGATTGTGGATGTCCAGCTCGAAGAAACACGTCTGCTAGCTGATTTGGCGAATGCCAAGGTGCGTTTTCGTCAGCATTTTCGTCAAGTGCCAGGCCGGTTGAGCGAGCCTGCACTGATTGTTACGCCTGCGTTGGCACGCTCACAGGCTAGCGCTTGGCGTAACGCCCCAAGCCTCAAAGTGCGTGCTGCGAGTTTGATTTCAGCGCGCCATGGAGTGACGGAGGCAGAAGCCGCGTTCCGTCCTAGATTGCGGGTTCAAACAGGTCTGCGAACGCCGATGAACACTACTGATCCTGCAAGCGGCAATCTTGGGCTGGGCTTTGATTTCAACCTGCTTGATGGGCAGCGCCGGGTGTACCAACTAGAGGCCGCTATTGCGCGCCGGGCGGCTTTGGAAGATCAGCTGCAAGAAGAGCAAGCCCAGCTAGAAGCGGAGCTTGCAGCCGCTTTGGAAAGACTGGCGGGAATTGAACGGTCTCTGCCACTAGTGGCCGAGCAGATTCGTCTGAGCGCTTCAGAGGCCGAGACCTCCCGGTCCCAGATTGCTACGGGCCAATCAACACTGCGCCAGCTGGTGGAGGCCGAGGTCGAGAACTATCGCGCCCAGGATCGTCAGATTGCGGTGCTTGCAGAACGACATAGTCTTTTGTTGACCATTGCAGCGCGCACGGGGGAACTTAGCCGACGTATCGGTCTGAAGACTGAGCGGCCGTCTAAGGAGCATGGTCCGGTCACTCTGGCTCGACAAGACTAGCATGAAAGGACACTTCAGATCATGGAGGCAGAGAAAAACATGCGCGTTCAGGGAGGCCACGGTGATGATTGCGTGAAAACAGGGGTTGAGGTTGCGAGCAACGGGAAACCTGTTGAGAACGTCGTGCCGGCAGACAAAGTGGCTGGCGAGCCGCAATTGCCGCACGCCGGTAACGATGCCCAGGATGGCCTGCTGGCTGAACAGCCTTCTGTTAATGAGACATGCAGAGAGTTAGTCAACGATATGGATGCCCCAGCAGCGGGCAGTTTGCCTGCATCGACCGAAGGTGAGCGTGTACAAGCTGAAAAGCTTACCAGTGGCATAGACTTGGAAACCCCTATGATCCTGGCAGTGCAGCATATCCTGACGCTTTCGGGAATGGCGTTTTCGCTAGGGGCGGTGCGCGATCTGCCGGAACTGACGGGCGAAAGTTTCGATCCCCAGGCGGCGGTTTCGGCGCTACGCCATGTGGGCTTTGAGGCGAGCTATGGAGAATTGGCTCCCAAGAAACTGCGCGCCAACCACTGCCCCGCGATCGGCTTTCTGAAGAGCGGCGAGGCAGTGGTGATTCACACTGTGGATGACGATGGCCATCTGCATCTACGCCGGTTCGAGGGCGACGACGCGCCCTTCATCGAGGATAAGTTGCCCAAGAAAGAGCTGTCCGATCAGCTTGAACCCTTCATTGTGCTGGCCCGCAAGGTCCATGCGGCGGCTAAGCCCAAGGGCAAGAATGACTGGTTTTGGGGCTCGCTGGCGCAAGGCAGGGGGCTTTATGGTCAGGTCATAATCGCCGCAGCGCTTACGAACTTCCTGGGGCTCTCCACCTCGCTGTTCATCATGGTGGTCTATGACCGCGTGGTGCCGAACGAGGCGATCGAGTCACTGATTGCCCTCACCATCGGAGTGTTGATTGCGCTCGGGTTTGATTTCATCATCAAGACGCTTAGGGCGCAATTTGTTGACAAGGCGGGCAAGCGTGCGGACGCACGCATGTCACGGCTGATTTTTGACAAGATCCTATCGTTGAAGCTCGACAGCCGGCGGCAGAAGTCGGGCGCGATGGCCAGCATCGTGCGCGAGTTTGACACTCTGCGCGAGTTCTTTACCTCCGCTACGCTGATCGCCATAGTGGATTTGCCATTCATCTTCTTCTTCATCTGGGTGATCTCGCTCATCGCAGGCCCGCTGGCGCTGGTGCCACTGATTGCCGTGCCGTTGGTGATTGCCGCAGGGATTGGCATCCAGCCGTTTTTGGCGCGCATCACCGAAGGTTCGATGCAAAGCACTATGTCAAAACAGTCTGTCCTCGTTGAGACACTGAACGGTTTGGAGACGGTCCAGGCCACAGGCTCGGGTCGCCTGATGCGTCGGCGTTTCGAGGAGGCGTCTGACGCTCAATCTGACCTTGGCCTCAAAAGCCGTATGCTGTCAAACTTCGCCATCAACTCGGCCGCCACGATCCAGCAGCTCGCGCAGATCGCCACGATCTTCTACGGCGTTTTCCTGATCCAAGATGGCATGATCACAATGGGCGCGATGATTGCCGCTGTAATTCTAGGGGGGCGAACGCTAGCACCTCTTTCGCAACTCGCCTCCGCCATGTCGCGCGCGAACGGAGCGCGTCAGGCCTATCGCTCGCTCTCGGCGGTGATGAACCCGACAGAGGATGAAACCGAGGAGGTGCGCGCTCGTCTGAGCCGTCCACATCTTGCTGGCACTGTGGAGCTGAAGAGGGTGAGCTACACGTTCCCCGGCGCCAATAGTCCAATTCTGAAGGATCTATCGCTGAAGATCCCAGCCGGCCAGAAAGTGGCAATCGTGGGCCGGATGGGGTCTGGCAAGTCGACCATGTCGCGCCTAATTTCGGGACTAATCGAGCCCAGCGAGGGTGCCGTGCTGATCGACGGTGTTGATCTGCGACAGATCGACAAAGCCGATGTGCGCCGTAACATTGGCGTGATGCTGCAGGAGACCTGGCTCTTCTCTGGTTCGGTCAAGGAGAACCTGCAGATGGGTTTCTACGAATATGATGATGCCCATATACTGAATATCGCGAAGATCTCTGGGGTTGATGACTTCGTGGCAAGCCACCCGCTGGGCTATGACATGGAGCTGCGTGAGCGGGGCGAGGGGCTCTCGGGGGGGCAGCGCCAATCGATTAACCTTGCACGCGCCCTGTTGCACGACCCGAACCTCTTGATCCTCGATGAGCCGACAAGTTCAATGGATGTCGCGACTGAGAAGGCAGTGATCGAGCGGCTCCGGGTATGGACGGGCAATCGGACGCTGATGGTGGTAACTCATCGCAACACGCTGTTAGAACTCGCCGACCGGGTGTTGGTGATGGATCAGGGCAGGATCGTGGCTGATACCACGCCGGACAAACTTCGGGCACAGGTTCGGTAAGGGAGGCGACCATAGCAGATATCGATTTCAAACGCCTCTCCCGCGACATGGCTGGCCGCGAAGGACTTTCAGGCTCGCTCATAATGATTACGATTGCCACCTTTGTAGCCTTGGCGATCCTCTGGGCCTCCTGGGCGGAACTTGACAATGTGACCCGTGGCGAGGGGCGCATCGTATCCTCGGTGCAGAACCAGATGGTGCAGGCGGCCGAGGGAGGGGTGATCCTGCGCCGCTTTGTGTCTGAGAACAGTACGGTCGCTGAAGGCGAGGTGCTGTTCGAGATCGATCCGGTCGATGCCAGCAGCGAGCTTAATCGCGTGGCGCAAAGGCTTGCCGCACTTGGCATCAATGAACTTCGCCTGCGCGCCGAGATCGAGGGCACTGAGTTCGTTGTGCCTGCTGATCTCAGCGCACGCTCTCCCATGGTGTCGCTGACTGAACAAAGCCTCTTTGCCGCGCGGCGTGCGGAACTAGCCGGGCAATTGGCCGTCCTGGAGCAACGCCTTCGACAGAGAGAGCAGGATCTGCGCTTGGCAGAAAGTACTGTCGGCACGGCCGAGAGAACTGCAGGTTTCTTAAAGGATGAGATTGCTGTGGTTGAGCCGCTTGTGCAGGAAAATATCGCGCCGGCGACGCGGCTTCTAGAGCTGCAGCGTGAGCTGGTGCAGGCCCGCGGAGAACGCGACCGGGCAGCCGTTAGCATCGAGCAAGCGCGCTCCGGTATAGCGGAGCTTGAAACCGAGATCGAAAATGCGCGCGCCAACTACCGCTTGCGCGCGATGGATAAGCTTAACACGGTAGTGGCCGAACAAAGCGAATTAGCCGAGTCAATGCCCCGTCTTGAAGAGCGTGTGAGTCGCACAGTAGTTCGCGCTCCGATGGAAGGCATTGTAAATCAACTCAACTTCCGCACGCCTGGTGGCTTCGTGAACACCGGCGATGTGATCTTAGAACTGGTGCCCACTGGCGAGGCGCTCATAATCGAGGCGCGGGTCGTGCCGCAGGACATCTCGCGGATCCGGGTGGGTGATGCGGTGCTTATCCGGCTTTCGGCTTATGACTCGGCCAAATACGGCTCGGTTGACGGGCGCGTGATCCGGATCAGTCCCGACGCTGTGGTTGACCAGCAAAACGATGGCGCAAGTCATTATCTGGTCGATGTCGCCATTGAAGGGGACCTACTCCTAGACAACGGTGAGAAGGTAACTTTGATCCCCGGTATGACAGCAACCGTTGATGTGCTGTCAGGCAAGCGAACAGTGCTGGAATACTTCTGGCAGCCGATTGCGCGCGTGCAGGAATTGGCTTTGAGAGACTAATTTGAAGAAGATGGAGAGGGTTCGTTGCCGGACCCATTCCCTCCGCCACCCCCTTTATGACGTCTTCGCATTGAGCCAATGCGCCACGATCAGCCCAGGTATCGCCGCCTGCGCCCGTTCGGCGTCCCGCACCAGAGATAGCCTTTTGGCGAGTTTCACCTGGGGAACCAAGAGGAAAATCGGCACCGTGCTCTGGCCACGCCCAGTCTTGGATCGAGAGGCCACGCCCAGCCCGCGACTGTTCAGCCGCCCGTCGGCCACGAGCAGGCTTGGACCGCCCCGCCGATAGACAAACCGAAGTCGTAGTCCGCGCCGCCTTTCCCATTCGCCAGGCGTGAGCGCCTTGCCGCGCGTGCCCTTACCGGCCGCTGGCGTTGGGATGGCAAGCCAGAACCCGTCTTTTGACCTGATCAAGGGTCCCGTGTCATGCGCCCCGATGATCTGGGGTGCGTTGGACCAAATGAGCGCGGCCGCCTCGAGGCTATCGCCCGCAGCGGGATAGGTCTTCGACCTGATCGTGTTGGCAAGCCGCTGTCCAAGGCGAGCGCGCGTGATCTGGGCGCGCCAGTCGGATTTGAGACCAGCGCCTGCGACGCGCATGGCCGTGGTCACGGCCTTTTCGCCAGCGAGGATTTCGGCGCGCATCACGTTGACGATGTCGCCGGTCAAGGAGAGGTCGAGTTTCACGCAGGCGTCGCCTCGATGGTCCAGATCAGCCTCTCGCGATCGCGGATCGGCTCGCCTTGGATCAGGAAGGTTTCGTCACCGATGAGGATCTGCTCATCGGGGCAAGGCGCGGGGAGTTCCGAGACGCGCACATCAAAACGCATAGTCTCTGACACCAGGCGCGCGGCCCCGAACGTGGTCACATGATCATTACGACGCATGATGATGCGGATGCGGGTGAACTGCCCTTCGCTGTCACGATGCCAGGCCTCGTGGGCGAGGTTCTGATCGGCGAAGAGCAGATCGAGGGCTACGGCAAACGCGGTCATGTCTCAGCGGCCTCAGTTCGAGCTGAAGATCCGGATCGCCAGCCGCGGGCGCTTGTTGACCGGCAGGATCGAGGCCTCGGTCATCAGGTCGATCCAGCGGCCTTTGGCGTCCATCATCTGCCGCGCGTAAAGCGGCAGACCCACGGTGTTGGCCGTCTCGAGCAAGTTGGCCGGCCCGCCATAGGTGGTGAAGGTGTCGAAGGTCCCGAGCGGAAAGGCGATCCCCTCGCCCGCAGGGATCAGGCGTTCCGAGGTGCCATTCGAGAGGGTGACCGAGCCGTTGTATTCCTCAAAGAGGATGCCCGCGAAGGGGAAGGCGCGGCGCATGTCCTCGCGGAGCGGTTGGCCGCCCGTGGCCGAGAAGAACTTGTAGGCTTCTTCGGTCTTGGGGTGGCTGATTAGCTTGTCGAAGAACTCCGAGCTCACCAGCGCATGGGCCGTTGTCATGGTCTCGCCGAGAAGGTTGTCCTCGATCCCGCGCAGGACAGTTCGGACCTTGCCCTGCACATTCGTTCCGGCCGTACCGAAGACGAAGTCGACCGAGATCTGCTCGAGACCGAATTCCGTGAAGTAGTTGTAGAGGGTCGTGCCCGCGCCGTCCTTCACTATGCCCCGGAGCGCGTTCATCTCCATGTATTCGCGGGTCTGGGCATGCTTGCGGCGCATCAGCGTCAGCTTGCGGTTCATCACCTCGACCAGCGGGTCAGCCGCATCGGACAGGCCCAGCGCAGGCATGCCCTGAATGTCGGCGGGCAGGATCACGTCGTCATGCGGGATCCAGGGCAGGGCAAAGCTGCGCATGGAGCGCTGCTCGCGGGTGCCGACCGTGGCAGGCGCGCCCAGCGGGACCGAGGGCAGGAGGCTCAGCACCCCCTCACGCTGTTCGATGACAATGGAGCGTTGGGTGACGCCTTCAAAGCGGAAGAGGCCGATCTGGCCCAAGCGGGTGTAGAGGTTGGGCAGGATGTTGAAGGCCTGCGTCATCTCGGCGAGCGAATAGCCGCCCGCGTCAAACGGGTTGCGGGTGATGGTCATGGGAGAACTCCGGAGAAAGAGGGAGAAGAAGGGGCTGCCAAATCAGGCGGCGTCGCGTGGAATGATGCCGAGGGCTGTCAGCTGAGTATATTTGGCAGCTGTCTTGGCCGCGTCGTCGACACTGGCATCAAACACGAGCGCTGCCTTTGAAACGATGGCGGGGCCGCGCGTAATCACCACGGCTTCTGCGTCGGTGTTGGTGGCATCTGTTGCATAGAGCAGAACGGCAGCGGCATTTTGCGCGCCATCAGAGCCCGCTGAGGTGCTGAGCTTCATCTTGCCGCTCGCGGTGATGCGACCGAGTACAGCACCAACAGGGTAACTGGTGCCGGCCAGAAGCGTGACGGTCTCGCGGGTGAAGTTGGGGTTCAGCTCGTATTTGAGGACATCGCCCATCGTGGGCGGTTGGGTCAGCACGGACATGGGCAATCTCCAATGGTGTGAGGGTCAAAAAGAAATCCCCCGCCGGGGAGGAGCGGCGGGGGATCAGGTGGGCGGTCAGCTGTCTGGGGGTTGAGCGGTTCAGCCCCTGCTGCCCGCCGAGGCAGCCTTCTTCGCGGCGGCCACGATGGGGCTTTCAGCGGATTTGGGGAGAACGGGCGAAGGTGGTGCGGCAACGATGTCGCGGGCATCCGCCGCCGCAGATGCGCGTTGAAGGACCAGTTTGCGCAAGGCCTCCGGGGCTGTGCCATCGCGCAGCGCCTTTGCGGCATCGATCGCGATGCCGAGGCGGCCGGCCTGCGCCGCGATCTCTGCGATCTCGGCCGCCGCCTCGCGAAGCTGCGCCGACAAGTCCGCCAGATTGCTCGGTTGCTCAGCGGATGGCGTGTGCATGGGGGCCGCGGCGGCGGGCGCGGGGTCGGCTTCCTGCATGCCAACGGCATCATCCTGGGCGTCTGAACTCTCGCTAGATTTCTCCACCGCGGTGTCTTCGGTGTCAGTGTTTGCAGCAGTTTCTTCTTCGGTGTCTCGATTGGCGTTCATGGCGGCCTCCTTTGGTTTGGTGTGAGCGGCGCGGGGTAGCCGCGCTGTCGGGGATGATCTCGATAGGCTTTCACGAAAGCGGGCAAAGCCACGGGTGAGGTCGATCACCTCATCGGCCAAGCCAGCGCTGACGGCATCCGTCCCGCGGAAGGTGGCAGCCTCGGTCGCCAGCGCTGCCTCCTGGTTCAGCCGCCCAGCGCGCCCTGCCGCGACGGTCTCAGCGAAGAGAAACCGCAAGGCATCGATCTCACGCTTGATGTCATCACGCACAGTATCGGGCAGCGGCTCATACGGATTGCCATCGACCTTATGCTGGCCGGAATGGATCAGCGTGACCCGAACACCGTCCTGATCAAGCTGGCCGCTCAGATCGGCATGCATGACCACGACGCCAATGCTTCCCACGGCGCCGGTGCGCGGCAGCAGGATCCGGTCGGCCTGCGAGGCCAGCGCATAACCCGCCGAGAAGGCATGTTCGGCGATGAAGGCCCAGACGGGCTTGCGGCCCCGAATGGCACGAATGCGATCTGCGAGGTCAAAAACCCCGGCAACTTCGCCGCCAAAGCTATCGATTTCCAATGCGATGCCGCGGACCGTAGGATCCCCGGCCGCCGCTTCGATCTGCGCCGCGATTCCCTCATAGCTGGTCTGGCCCGAGGACTGTCCGATCCAGCTCCCGCGATGGATGAGAACGCCCGCGATCTCGATCACAGCGATGCCGTCCACGACCGGGTAGGGCGCATCGCCATGTTTCTGCAGCCGCTTGGTGAGGTTTCCGGCCAGAATGCTGGCGCGGGCGGGTAGGGCGGCCGTCCCACCTGGTACGTCGTCGCTATCCACCAACTCGACGCGCCGCCCGAGAATGCGCGGCCCAAGTCCCGACAAAAACGCCATGGCCTTGGTGGGGTCTACCAGCAGCGGTGTATTGAAAGCGCGTGCAACAATGCGGGCATGGAGCATCAGGCTTGGTCCTCGTCAGGGCGCGGGCGGTCTTCCGCGACTTCGGTCTCATTGTTTGGCTCGGCCTCATCGTCCTCGATCGGAACTGACTGCACGCCTTGCGCGGGCGATCCAGGCCGGCGGAAGTCGAGGCCCAGCGCGCGCTCGCGGTCCCGCTCCGCAGCGATTTCGCGGTCGACCTGCTCGGCGTCGTAGCCGCGCTCCGCAATGGCCTGCGTGCGGGATTTGAGGCCCGCCTCGATCTGGGCGATTTCGGCATTGGCGTCTTTCAGCGGGTCGACCCAGTCCCATTTCGTGGGGAGCCAGTCGGCGGCCAGCATGCGCGGGCGCTCAGCCTCGTAGTCGGGCAGGGGCAGCGCTCCGGACAGAACCGCCAGATCGAGCCACCGTGCATATACCGGGCGGCAAAGCTGATAGACCATCACTGAGTGCTGCCAGGCCGAAACCCGGCGGCGGAACTCGATCAGCGCGAGGCGTGAGTTCGAGAAGTTCCCTTTCACCATGTCATTGGCGAGGTAGGGGTACGGGATGCCCAGCGCTGCCGAGATCTGGAGCAACGTCCTATACTGGAACGGCTCATAGGTCGCCCCGCTATCGGCGGGCTGGCCGACGGTGACATCCTCGCCCGGATCCAGCCGGACGATTTGGCCCGGGCTGATCTCCACACCAGCGGGCATCTCCTCATCGTCCAAGGGCGCGAGCGGGTTCTCCGGGGCGGGCGAGGTCACGAACATCGCGTACATCGCCGCGACCTTCTTCCGGTCGAGCTCGGCGTCATCGTACTGATCCAGGAGGAAGAGCTTCACGATCGCCGGGGCCAGTTTCGAGACGCCGCGCAGCTGACCACCCTCGACCGGGTCGATCACATGGATCACCTCGCTGGCAGGAACCCGCACAATCTCGCCCGAGAGCCCCGGATCGGTGCTGTCTCCCGGGTGGCGGCGGAAGAAGTGATAGGCGACGCGCCGTCCGATCCGGTCGAATTCGATCCCTTGGCGGATCGCATTCCCGTTGCGCGCCACGCCGGTCTCATGCAGAGGCAGCATTTCCGAGGGCAGCATCTGCAGCTGGAGGGGAACCGTGAGGCCGTCCTCCACCCGCCGTGGCCGGATGCGGACAAAGACCTCACCCGCCAGAAACACCTCGCGTGCCGCCCGGCGCTGCAGCCCATAGAAATCCGTCAGCCCCTCGGCGTCAGCCTCGTCCGTCCAGGCGAGCCAAAGCCGCTGCAGCTCCTCCTTGCGCGTGGCATCGGCAAGTTTCGAGATCGGCTTGATCCCGTCGCCCACCGTATTGGCTGCCCAGCTTTCGACCGCGTTCACGGCATAGCCATTGTTGCGCACGAGCCAGCGCGCGCGGGCGGTGATGTCAGGCCCGGAGGCCGCGATCAGTGCGTTGACATGGGCTCGCGTGGCTTGGAATCCGCGCAGGCGCCGATGGTGCTGACCCGCATCAAACCCGCCGATGAAGGCGCCGAGGCGCTGACGCCAGTTCATCACAGGTCTTTCACCGCAAACGGGCGCAACACACGCCCAGCGCCGCGTTCGAGTTTCGCAATGCGCCGTTCGACATCACCGATCGCTGCGGCGAGTTCAGCATCGGTCCCGTAATTGACGGTCTTGCCGTCATAGCTCACAGACCGAGTGCCGTTGTAGCGCGCGGCCAAAAGGGCGCTGTGGCGGAGCTTCAGCTCGTCGAGTGTCATGGCATTCTCTTGTTTTGCACACTGTGAGTGTGTATGTTGCGCATGTGTTTGGAGGTCCCAATGCAACACGCCACCACCGAAAAACAGCGTACCAACGTCACCCTCACGGCTGCCAACCTGGCGGCTGCACGGGAGTTGGGGCTCAATGTGTCGGCGATCAGCGACGCCGCCGTTGCTGAAGCGGTCCGCGCGGCAAAGGCCAAAGCCTGGGCTCAAGAGAACGCAACAGCCATCGCGGAGCGCCGAGCCTGGATCGAAGCCAACGGAACGCCCTTGGCGGATCTTCAGGTTTTGAAGATCAGCTGATGGCGCAGTTTCATGTTTATCGGGTGCCTGGCGATCGTCTCGTGCTCGACCTGCAGACGGATTTGATCGAGACCGGCACGCGCGTGGTTGCTCCGCTCATACCCCTATGACATTCACACATTTTGGTTTCAGTTATTGAGCTGATCTGATTCCCTTTTTGAAAAGGGAGACGATGATGC
>CANNCS010000099.1 GCA_947503115.1 uncultured Marivita sp. | reverse complement strand
CCAATCCATCAAGCACGGCGCTCAACTCGCAAGGAATATGGGGCAGAAAATCAACCAAAATGTGTGAATCTGATAGCTTGGCACCAGAGACACCCTGACGTGATATTGGCGCGCCCCGCAGCTTCACTCGATCAGAAAAGGACGTAGGAGAGGTTCGTCTGATGATGTTATGCTGGGGTATCTTTTTGTGTGCCGTTTGCATTTCATTAGACACCCGACGGCCAATGCTAGCTCCAGATGAGAAACTGTGACGCCGTCAAGTTGCACAACGACGTCAAGATTTTCCAAGAAGCCAGACAAAGCGCTGCAGCCCTGCAAGGCATTTCTGAGCCGAAAACGTTTTATGCTGCGGCAGGCGTGAAAGCGTGGTTTGACCAGAGGCATGCTTACACTGACAGCGCCCAACGCTTCTGGCGCGCAATCCTTAATCGGTGGTTTATTTGGCTCCGAAAAACGGGCGCATCATGATTGGCGTGAGATACATTGGGAATTGGTAGCATCCCAAAAATATCAAGAATTCCTCTGTTTGTGTGGCATTCGAGGCGAGCAGAAACAACGCAACATTGCGGTTCCCAGCGACCAGGGCAATGGGCGCTGCGCCTTCGCGCATACCGACGCGCCGCAGCCCCAGATACGCGAAGGCCTGAAGACCCATATTCGCGCCAAAAGCGACACACATCCAGCCTGCCAAGGTCCATGGTTCGGCAGCAAGGGCGGGCGCGACCGCGCTCATCAATCCAACGACGACTACGGCAAACGTGAGTGTTGTCAGACCATCAAGGGCACGTGTCTCGTCGGGTCGCATTTTCGGTCTCACGATTGCACGAAAAACGAAGGCTAGGGAAATTGTCGAAGCGATCGCGAGACAAAGGCGAAGTGCTGCGTGACTGGCGTCAGCTAACCCTCCGAGAGCTGGCGACAGCCAGAAAATTGGAATGATCGTTGCGGGCAATATCAAGGTTCCCAGGATGAGGAGCCGAAAAGGCAGATCCGGCGGATGGCCAAGCATCACTGCCAAATTGGGGCTTCCCGTCACTGACGGTGCAGCGAGCATTAGTGTGAGAGCAATGGCCACCGGGCTTTGCGCCAGTCCGAAGGCGGCGAAAATTGCTATGCATATCAAAGGCAATGCCAATTGATAAAAAAGAACGATGCCGATGGAACTGTGCAGATGTCGGAGCCCATCGAGGACGTGCGGAAACCCGACGCGAAATGCGGTTAGAAAGAGGAGCAGCAAAACCAGCTCGCTCAGCCATGGTCGAAGCGTCATCGCCATGTTCGGCAAGACAACGCCTGCAACCAAGCCTGCGACAAGCACGAACCGCCCGTGGCGTGCGAATAGCCCCAGCGCCTTGAGCACGGGCGGTTAGCCGCCCGGCCCTTGACGGATGTTGTTAGGCAGCCATGTCGCAAGCTCTGGCCAAATCACAAGTATCACCACCATCAGAAGCATGAGGCCCACCATCGGGATCGCGGTTTTGGCGATATAACCGATGTCGTGACGGGTCATTCCTTGCAGAACAAAGAGATTAAACCCGATTGGTGGCGTGACCTGCGCAGTTTCAATGACAACGACAAGGAAGATGCCGAACCAAATCACATCAATACCGGCCGATCGGATCATAGGCTCGACAATGGCCATGGTCAGAACAACGGACGACAGTCCGTCCATGAACATGCCAAGGATCAGATAGAACACGGTCAGCACAGCGATCAAAGCCACTGGCGAAAGGTTGTAGCTGTCAATCATTTCAGCCAGTGCGCGTGGCAAGCCCGTGAAACCCATTGAGAGCGATAGGAATGCGGCCCCCATGAGAATGAAGGCAATCATAGCCGAGGTCTTTGTCGCACCCATCAAGCTGTTGCGGAAGGTTGTCCAATCCAGCGAACCTTGCAGGGCTGACAGCGCTAGAGCGCCTACAACACCGACTGCAGCAGCCTCCGTTGCAGTGGCATACCCTAGGTACATTGACCCGATGACCACGAAGACAAGTCCGAAAAGCGGCAAGAGAAAGCGGCTCTCGGCAAGACGTTTGCCCATGGGCATAGCGGGCTCTGGGTCGGGACGCTGATCTTTGTAAATGAAGTGCCATGCCATGATGTAGAGCATGAACAGTCCCGCCAGAACGAGACCGGGAAAAACACCTGCCATGAAAAGCTTGGTGATGCTTTCGTTGATCGTCACACCGTACACAATGAGTGTCAGCGAAGGAGGTATCATCAGCCCCAACGTGGCAGCGCCCGCAAGTGTACCGATAATCATAAACTCTGGATAACCGCGCTTGCGCAGTTCGGGAATCGACATTTTGCCGACCATGTTGAGCGTTGCCGCCGAAGAACCCGATACGGCCGCAAAGATGGTACAGCCCGCAATGTTGGTGTGCAAAAGCCCTCCGGGAAGAAAGCGCATCCAAGGCGCAAGCCCGCGGAACAGGTCTTGGGACAATCTCGTTCGATAAAGTATCTCGCCCATCCAGATGAAAAGCGGCAGGGCAGTGAGCGTCCAACTTGATGCGCCCGTCCAAATAGTAGTGATCATTGCATCGCCAGCGGGACGCGATGTGAACAGCTCCATCCCTACCCACGCAACGCCCATGAGTGCGAGGCCAATCCAGACCGATCCGCCAAGAAGCGCGAATAGTACGAAGAGAAAAATGGCGGTTGCGTATAACTCGGTCATTCGAGCGCCTCCGCATGAATTTGGCTCTCGCGCAGGGCAAGAAGCCGTGTGAGGTAATCCCAAATCGCGACCGCCAACAAGACAGTGCCGACAGACATAGGAAGTTGCGGCAGCCACACAGGCGTAAAGACCCAGTCAGAGCCAGTGTTGGCCCATAGCTCTCCCCATTTGGCAGGAGAGTTTGCGAACATAGAAAAGAACGTCAGCAACCATTCCGGCACATAGTCTTGGCCCTGCGTGCGATCGTTCAGCATCTCGGACATGATGTTGGTTTTAATCGCATACCGGGCGAAATAAGTGGCTGTGACGGCTGCGATGAACATCGCCAGAACGTCGAGCCAAAACTTGGTATGTCGATTAAGGTTGAGCAATACTGAGACCCGAATGTGCCCACCTTGCGTCAGCGTATAGGCCAGCGCAAAGAACGAGGTCGCAGCCATAGCGTAGCCTGCGTATTCGGTGGAGCCATGGAATGTCAGACTCGACCAGCGCGCGATCATCTGGGCGATGATCAGGAGCAAAATCAACACCATAAAGCAGGCGGCCAATGCCCCTGCAGCTTTGTAGATCAAGTCAAGAATACGCCAAACCGGCTGCAACGTCCGCGCCGCACGCGGCCCTTGCCAAAGGCAAAAGAGCGCCAGCAGAGACGGTAAGACAAAGAGCCATACCCATAAGGGCAGCCCCAAAAATGGTTGCCAATCTCGCATTGAAACTCCCTCAATCTAGATGCGAACGGCCCCTTCTTGACGAGGGGCCGTTGCTTATGTGCTTAGTTGGCGGCGTACGCGTCTAAGATGGCCTGAGCATCGTCACCAGCGGCAGTGATCCAGTCTTCCTTCATCTTCGCGCCGATGCGTTCTAGCTCCGCGAGAAACTCTGGGCTGGCGTCTTCGACTTGCATACCGTTGGCTTCAAGTTGTTCGAAGTACCAGTTCGCCAGCTCAGCCGATTTCGCTGCACAAGCCGCGCCTGTTTCGTCAGCTGCCTTTTGCATGGCGGCTTGGGTCTCTGCCGAAAGGCCTTCCCAAATGCCCTTGTTGACCATCACATAGTTGCGCGGGTGCCATGCGTTGACCTTGTAGTAGTGGCTCAGTTGCTCCCACACCTTACGATCATATCCCGTTGAGCCAGACGAGATGAATGCTTCGGCCACACCTGTTGCCAAAGCTTGGCTTAGTTCGGCCGCTTCGACCTGCACAGGGATCATGCCCAATTCTTCAGCAAATGTGGCTGTCGCAGTATTATACGACCGGAACTTGACACCTTGTGTGTCATCAGAGGTTTTCACTTCCTTGTTGAAATAAAACCCCTGCCCCGGCCAAGGACAGGTGTAGAGCGTTACAAGGTTGAGATCAGCCAACTGTCCGTTGACCTTGTCCTTCGCTGCTGCCCAGAGTTTTTCGTTGGTTTCGTAGCTGGCGGCCACAAATGGCACGTTGTCCCAACCCAGAAGTGGGGCTTCGTTGGCATGCGCGGACATGAAACGCTCGCCGATTGGTGCTTGCCCGGTCTGGACGGCCCGTTTGATTTCGCCACCCTTGAAAAGCGAACCACCGGGGTGAACCGTGATGTCGATCTCTCCTCCGGTATACTCACGGACCTTGTCCGCAAAGACGACGCCCATCTCCGAGTGGAAATTCGTCGCGGCGTAAGCCATCGGCATGTCCCACTTTTCGGCAAAAGCGGATGTACCCGCGATGGCGAGCGCAACAGTTGCCGCAGCAGTGCTTAGTTTCTTGGTGAGTGCGTTCATTATATCTCTCCCTGAGTTGTTTTCGAACGTTTCTAGGTTATTTCCCCGTCCCGAACCGCATTGGCTCAAAGGGGCGCATGTCGTGGTTTGAACGATTTTGGGCGATCATGTCGGCCACAAGCCGGCCCGTTTTCGGCCCACCCGTCAAGCCGATATGATGGTGGCCAAAGGCCGCAAAGACTCCTGTGCCGTTTAATTCACCAATCAGAGGCAAGCTATCGGTGGGTGCAGGACGGAAGCCCAACCACTCTTCCTGCGATGCATAGGTCAGATCGGGGAACAATTCCTGGACCTTTCGGCGCAACAGTTTGAGCGGCGCTTTGGACGGTGTTTCGTTCAGCCCCCCGAACTCGACCACGCCAGCACAGCGCACGCCTTGGTCCATTGCGGTGGCGACAAATTTGCCGGCAGTTAACATCATCGGATTATTGGGCCTTTGGCTCGGCTCTTTAAAGACGATATGATAGCCACGTTCGGCTTCAAGCGGCACATTCAACCCGAGCTTGGCCATCAATGGCTTGGACCAGACGCCAGACGAAACCACTGCCTTGTCACAATAAATGCGCCCAGCACTCGTATCGACCGCGCTGACCGTTCCCTTGTCCAGCGTGAAGTCTTTGACTTCGGTCTGAACGAACTTTCCGCCCATCTCTTCGAGAAGTTTCACGAGATCTTGCACATAGTTACCTGGATTCAAGATAAAACCGTGATTCTTTAAGACCGCCAATAGCTGGCTTTCCGCACCCAAGATCGGCTCCAGCTCTTGCACAGCCGCGCCTTCAATAATCTCCGGGACAAAACCCGCCTCACGGCGCAGTTGCCAAGTGAAGGCATCTGCCTCGAATGCGGCTTTGTCAGAATATACAAAACTGTAGCTGCTTTCTTGCACCCATTTGGCCGCCTGCGTTCCAACGGTCAGCGCCTGGTGCTGTTCGAGGCTGTCGCTAACGATAGTCGTCAACCCCTGACTGATGCGACGTGTGTCTGTCTCGTTTGCATGGCTCAAGTATTTGACCAACCACGGTACCAACTTTGGCAGATAGCTCCAGCGCATGAACAGAGGAAAGTTCGGATCGGCAAGATAAGCCGGGCTTTTCCTAATGAGACCCGGTCCGGTCACAGGGACCACCGAGGCGCTCGCAAGGATGCAGCCATTGCCGTAGGAGGCACCCATTCCGGGGGTGCCTTTGTCTAGCAAGGTCACGTCAAAGCCTGCACGCCGGAGCCAAATGGCCGAAGCTGCTCCAACAATACCTGCGCCTATGACGACGACATGATCTGACTTCATTGGTCAGCACCCTCTGTTTCAGACATGTACTCTGGCAGGGGCCACTCATCATTTCCAATATAAATATCTGGAACACCCATCATGAAAAATGATATAAAAAACCATGAGATTGCGCTTCCGACAGCTACAAGCCTTTCACGCCGTCATTGAGTCAGGCACCGCAACCGGCGCCGCCGAAGCATTGGGTATCTCTCAACCCGGAATCTCGAACCTATTGACCGAATTAGAACGCCAAACTGGACTCAAGCTGTTTGAGCGGCTTCACGGTCGCCTGATTCCAACACCTGAAGCGGAGATGATGCACCGCGAAATCGACACTGTTGTGCGAGGCCTCGATCACGTCACACAAACGGTTGTCGACTTGCAAAACAAACAAGCTGGCCAACTGCAAGTGGCATCGCAGCATTCTATGTCATTTGGTTTTGTACCCCAAGCAATCGCGGAGTTTGCCAAATCTCGGCCCGATATGAACATCTCGTTTCAATCGCAATACAGCTCGAAAATTCAGGAGTGGGTGCTTTCGGGTCTATTCGAGATCGGTATTTGCGAGATGCCAATGCTCTATGACACGCTGCATGTGTACCCATTGAGTGTGGAAACGCGGATTGCCCTTCATCCAGACAACCCCTTGGCCGCGCACGATGTTCTTACCCCGGCAGCATTGCAAAACGAACCCTTCGTCGTGATGGGGCCGGACCACATCACCCAACGCCGCCTTCGCGATGCATTTGAACAAGCGGGTGTTCCGCTTAACGCTCGGATCCACTCGCATCTTTTCAAAAACCTTTTGGCATTTGTCAAAGAAGGTATGTGTGTGGCGCTTTTAGATCGGTTCGGGGTCGAGTTCGATTACGACGATCGCTTCGTCACTCGCCAGTTCGACCCACCGATCATGATGGAAATGGCTGTGATCACCTCGGCAAC
The DNA here is from genome assembly GCA_947503115.1 of uncultured Marivita sp. Classification (GTDB taxonomy): domain Bacteria; phylum Pseudomonadota; class Alphaproteobacteria; order Rhodobacterales; family Rhodobacteraceae; genus Marivita. Next base: position 11,534 of record CANNCS010000099.1, on the reverse strand, counting down.
ACGACCTCTATCGCAACTGGGGAAAGAGTTTTTGGAACTCCTGTTGAACAAGCTCCAGCCCTATAAAGCAGACGGCACGCCGATCACGCGCGCAAAATGAGAGACAGTATGGACCCAAGGCACGCGGACAAGGCAACGGTCGGCATCATGATGCTAGAAACCAACTTTCCGCGCCCCCTTGGCGATATCGGGAATGAGCAAACATGGGATTTTCCAGTCCAGATGCGCATAGTTGACGGCGCAAGTGCAAAGAAAGTCGTGCACGAAAACCCTCAAGCACTGCTTGACGCCTTTGTCGGCGTTGGGCGTGAACTGGTCTCCGATGGTTGCACCGGGCTGGCAACCTCTTGTGGGTTCTTAGCCTTGATGCAGGAGCCCCTGAAAGATGCCCTGGGCGTGCCATTTGCCAGCTCGCCGTTGATGCAGCTACCGATGATCGAAGCCACACTTCCCTCGCGCCATAAGGCTGGCATTTTAACGATCTCGGAAGAAAGCTTAAGCTCGGCACACTTGCGTGCGGTGGGTGCGAGGACGACTACGGCCGTTGCGGGTTTACCAAAGGCCGGTTCATTTGCAGGCACGATATTTGAAGACAAAACCGAGATGGATTTCATTGCTTGCCGCATGGAGATTTGCGAAACGGCAAAACGGCTTATCTCAAACCATAGTAATATCGGCGCGATTGTGCTCGAATGTACAAATATGGCGCCATACGCGATGGATATTTCGTGTGTGACGGGGCGGCCAGTTCATTCAATCGTCAGCTTCCTCAACTGGTTCCAAGCGGGTCTAGAACCACCTCGTTTTTACGTCAAAACCTAGCGGTCAACATACGCACAGCAAAAAGCGCAAAAAAGACCGACACTGCTGTTAAAGTCGTTCAAGTTAGCCATTCAGCCCCTGTGTAAAGGCTAGTTTCATAGCCTTGGCATCGCCTCCCGCCATAAGATCAGTTTCGGGTGTAAAACCTTCGGCGATCATCCGACGTGACAGCATATGCTCAGCAGCGCTATTCAGCGTTTCGCAGGCGATCAGTTGTCCGTGCTTAAGATGGTATACCGATTTCAGCGCACCACCTGCATCATAGGTTTCGATCAACTGTTCAGCCTTCGCTGATATTCCAGCGATCTGAAGCTTAAGCGTCCCGATATCAGACCAAAACCAAGGCAGCGCAGTGTATTGCGTTGGCGTTCCGGTCAGCGTTAACGCAAGCGCGCGGGCCTGATCTGTCGCGTTTTGCACCGATTCCAACCGCGCTAGCTCTTTAAGGTGAAACTGCGGAAATGACACGCAATCTCCGATAGCGAAGATGTCAGGATCATCCGTCCTCATAAAGGCATCAACAACAACCCCATTGTCGGTGGCAAGCCCTACCTCATTTGCCAGTTCGTCGATCGGGATCGCGCCCACGCCAACCAAGACGTGATCAGCCGGCAGTGCCTTGCCGCGCAGCTGAACAGCACAAACGGCGCCACCTTGGGCCTCGATAGCTTCGAGCGATTGATTAAGATGCAACCTAACACCCATGTTTTTCAAGCTATCAGCGACGGTTTGGGCTACAATTTCGCTTGTGGCACGCCCAAGAAGGCGGGGCGCGACCTCGACCACATCAACCTGAACGCCCCGTGCAGACAACATCGCGGCAGCTTCTAGTCCGATGAAACCACCGCCAATCACGACAACGTTCTTCATCGCAGGAAGCGCATCCCGCATCGCGCGGGCATCGCTCGCCGTGCGAAGGGAATAGACCTGTTGTAGATCGGCACCCGGCACCATGATCTTGCGTGCACGAGTGCCTGTGGCGATGACAAGCTTGTCGTATGCGATGACGTCACCATCCAAGCAAACCACTGCTTTTGCGGCGCGGTCGATCCTCGCCACCTCCAAGCCCAACGACAACTCGATACCGCTCCGCACGAAAAACGCCTCGCCGCGGAGCGGCTGAAGAGTGGCCTCTTTCGTCGCCATGAACGACTTGGACAGTGGCGGCTTGTGATAAGGGAAATCGGGATCGTCCGACAGCAAACGGATTGAGGATACAAACCCTGCCTCACGTAAGCTTGCAGCCAGTTGAACGCCAGCATGACCTGCTCCGATGATCACGATCCCTGACATCACCTAGCGCCCAAATACTTGGGTTATGGTCCGCAGCATGATTGCGCACAGCAAGCCTCGTCCGCCATCCCCAGTGATGATTTCGTGACGATTGCCAGACAGTTCGATTAAGAAAAATTTCGTCATGCTTCTGGCCTCAAATGAACTGGCGCCCGCCATCCACGATCAAGGTTTGGCCTGTCACGAAACTGGCAAGGTCGGACGCAAGGTAGATCGCTGATCCAACCATATCGTTTGCGCCCGCCGACCGTTTCAACGCGCCGCGCGTGACGCCGTAAGTTTCGGCATCTTCGATCAGATCGAGGCTGGCCTCTGTCAGCGTAAAACCAGGCGCGATCACGTTCGCACGTATGTTGTCGTCGCCCAATTCACGCGCAAGCGACCGTGTCATGGCAATGACAGCCCCCTTCGAAGCGACGTAATGCATCCAAAGCGGAGAACCCGAGAACACCGTCGCCGAGGCGACGTTCACAATCGCGCCCGCCCCTGCCGCTTTCATTAACGGAGTCGCAGCACAGGACATTTGCCAGACGCCTTTGACGTTCACGGCCATCACCTTATCCCAGACATCTTCGTCAATCTCGGTGAAGTTCTTGCGCTCAAGGCCTGCGTAAATTGCTGCGTTATTGATCAGCACATCGAGGCCTCCCAAAGCCTCCTGTGCGAACGCAACCAGTTCGGCACAGCTTTCCGCATTCGTCACGTCGACCTTGGCCCCATGAGCTTGCCCTCCGGCAGTGTGGATCATGCCAGCGGTTTCCTGCGCGCCCGATTCGTTCAGATCTGCTGCAATCACCTGAGCGCCTGCTTCGGCGAACCCTTGAGCAAAGGCTCGGCCGAGCCCCCCCGCAGCCCCCGTCACAAGGACGCGTTTCTCATTCAAGCCAAGGTCCGGCATCCTAATTTCCTTTCAGGTAATGGTCTGACTGCGCCTGTGCGCGCCCAGAAGCCAGCATCGCGCGGGCCATGATACGGCCCGCATCGGTCAGCATCGTCGGCATCACGAAGTCTTCGAGCATCGCCAACGTTTCATCTGTTTCGTGACCAAACCATCCGCTGATCGTGGTGACGCCGTGAGGCGAAAAACGCCATGCCTTGTCCGCGTCCTTCACTAGCGCGTCTTCCAATGACGAGGCTTCTTTCAGAGTGTCATGGCGGTCGATGATCGCCAGCACAGCGTCTATATCAACGCCTGCCGGGTGATGCCGTCGCAAAATGTCACCAGCAATCTCGACTCCGTGGACTTCATGATCACGCACCAGATCCGGGCGTGTGGCATTCGGACCGACCGCATCACTAAGCAGAGCGGGATCAATCATCTTCCAGCCTACGTCATGCAATAGGATCGCCGGAAGCACGATAGCCGCGTCCACGCCGTTATGTTCTGCCAGCAAGGCGCGGGCGATGCGATAGGAGATCAGAGTGTGAACATCATTCGAACGTACATCCAGAAACGTCTTCGCATCCTGCCAGAGCGGAATATCCCGAAAAATAAGGGTGTCCGCGCTCATCCGGACACCTCATAGCTAAGGTACATGGTCTTGTATTCTAGGTAACTTTCGACGCCGTAGCGCCCTTTTTCCCGACCTAGGCCGCTTTCCTTCATGCCGCCAAATGGCACGTAGTGCGACGAACGGTGGATGTCATTCAACCAGACAGATCCGGCCTCCATACCCTCACAAAGGGTCAGACCCTTGGCGAGGTCTCCAGCAAAGACAAAACCGGCAAGACCATAGCGGTTGTCGTTGGCCATTCTGAGAGCTTCGAATGCATCATCCACCACACATATCCCGAGAACCGGACCGAATGTTTCCTCGGTCAACACCAGCATGTCGTGCGTTGCGTCTGCGATGATCGTGGGCGGGAAATAGAAGCCGTGATCAAAGCCTTCTCCGGTTTTCCGATCACCACCAAGCACAATCCGCGCCCCTTTTTCACGGGCGTCAGCCAACTGGACTTCACTGTTGGAATAAATCTTTTGGTTGACTAAGGGTCCGAGATCGCCATCACCCCCTGCGGGAGCAAGCGTCAGCTTTCCGACTTGTTCAGCTAACAGAGACAGGAAGTCTTCGTAGACAGGGCGTTCCACATAGACGCGGTTCACACGGTAGCAGAATTGCCCCGAGTTCGCGAAACCGTGGCGCGCAATCGCGGTGGTCGCCTTTTCCAGATTGGCATCGGCGCAGACAATCGCCGCACTTTGCCCACCAAGTTCTAAAGTGACTCGCTTCATGGTACCCGTGGCGGCCGCCGCAATTGCTTTGCCCGCAGCAGTGCCCCCAGTAAAGGCGATCTTGCGCGGGATCGGGTGCGCGATCATCGCGGCCCCGATACCCCTTCCGCGGCCAGTAACGACGTTAAACACGCCCTTAGGCAAGCCAGCCTTGTGAAAAATCTCAGCGAGCATCAGAGTCGACAAAGGCGTATCTTCGGCTGGTTTTGCGACCATCGTGCAACCCGCGATCACGGCCGCACCAAGTTTGAACATCAGCAGCGTCACTGGGTAATTGAACGGCGTAATCGCAATCACCACGCCCAACGGATCGCGTGTAACGATGGTCTTTTCACCAGCACCGGACGCCAGCGACATCGTTGCCGTCAGGCGCAACCCTTCTTCGGCATATACGTCCAACAGATCGGCCGAGCGGGCAATTTCGGCCACGCAGGCGTGTAATGGGCGACCCAACTCCTTGTTGAGGACGGCCCCAACCGTTTGGGCATTATCGCGCATGGCTTGCGCACAGGCCTTCTGGATGCGTACGCGTTCGACCATGGGCACTTGCTTCCATGTCTCGAAGGCCCGCGCCGCTGCTTGAATCGCGATGTCGGCGTCTGTAGCATCCCCGGTTGGAACGGTATCAAACACTTCGCCTGTTGTCGGCGCGGTCACATCTTGGCGCGCGCCATTCGTCGCTGGACTCCACGCCCCATCGATGAACATTTCCATGTCGGATCCTCAGATTACGTGCAACATCAGCGCTTTGCGCGATGCAGCAAGCGTTTGCGTCGCGTATGCACGCCCCGCATCTGTTTCGAGATTGTTTTTCTGGTCCTCCAATCGATCCGCATAGGCGCGCGGTGTCAGCTTGAACCAGTCACAAGCTACGGCGATGCCGGTCACATCAAAGCGCCACAACTTGTCTGCATCTCGAACAATCCGGTCGTTTAGGTGACGTGGATCAGGCCGGGTATCATGGCCATCGATGATTTCGCAGACCTGCCCGATAACATCTGCATCCCAACCCGTGGCTTCCAACACCTCGGTGCCCATTCGAACACCTTCGGCTTCGTGCAAATAACGAACATCCGACTGCAGCATATTGGGCCCCGAGAACCCTTTCTCGATGATGTCTTCCATGTCGATGGAATACCAGCCGATATCGTGCAGCAAGATCGCCAACAGGCAGACATCCCGATCGGCTTCTGCGTAGTCTTCCAGCAATCGTGCGGCCCACCCGAAAGACAATGGAATGTGCACATCGTTTTTGCGGGCACGCATGTACGGCTCTGCCTTCCTCCAAACGGGATCGTAACGAGCAAAGTCTTTGGTCATATCAAGCATGTTCGCCTCCGAATGCTGCGAGACACGCAAACCCTGCGCGTCTCGCTTGTCGATTTAGCTAAGGATCGTCACCTTGCCCGTGTTGCCATCAACGCGGATCCGGTCACCGGTCTTGATCTTCGAGCTTGCAGATCCAGTGCCTGTCACCGCCGGCAATCCGTATTCGCGGCATACAATTGCGGCGTGGCTCATCATGCCACCGATGTCCGTGACCGTGGCCTGGATCTTGCCGAAAACCGGAGCCCAGCTCGGCGCAGTGACCGGTGCCACGAGAATTTCGCCCTGCTGGATTTCGCCAAGCTTTTCCGGGCTGCGGATCACGCGGGCGATCCCTTCCACAGTGCCGGGGCTGGCGGCCATGCCGACCATGTCGCCGCTGTCATCGTCGCCACCGATCCAGTTCTTGATTGAATCCGATGTAATCCCCCACAGCATGATGGTGAAAGGCTCGGTGATCACCTCTGGCGGGTTGTTCAACGCGGGCTGCGGTGCCTGTGTCGCAAGAGCGTCAATAATACCCCTGCGGCGCTCAATTTCTGCGGGCCAATACGTCGGTCCGGCCCAATCGCCACCAGTCGCCCATGCGTTTCCGTAGTCAAAGATCACGTCTCGTACTTCGTTGCGATCAAGGTAGAACATGCCGTCCTCAGTCGGCCAGAATCCCTCTTCGTGCAGAAGCTTGGAGAGCGCGCGCATCTTTTTCCAAAACACACCCATCGACCAATGTTCGATATAAAAGTTGTGATCCTCGACATAAGGATAAACCGTACGGGCCAGACCCAACTTACCCTGAAACGCCTCAGCCGCTTCCGGCGACATCATTTCCTGATACTCGGACGCGATGCGATCCCGCTCTGCATGCAGGGCCTCCATTGGGCGCTCGATGGTTTCTCCAGCCTGAACGCGAACTATATAATCGCGAAGATAACCCATCGGGATATGCAGATTTTCGTTCCAGTATTGATCAGTCGAATAGAAGCCATTTCCGGTCGTGTAGTTGAACCAAGGGTCCTTGGCGGCTTCCCATGCCGCAATCCACTTGGCGCCACCTTCTTGGTCACCGGCAGCAGCCAACGCGTCGTCAACAGACCCGTCTTTCAACGCATCGGCCACGCCAAGTTCCACGGCCAGCCGAGCAAGCTTTTTCAGCTCGTCATCCGGGCGGAACAAGTCGCTGTCGTGTCCCTGCACCATCTTAGCAATCGCCTGATCGGGGATCGTGGGAAATTGCTCCTTCATGAATCCGAAGAAATCGAGATAGGCGGCATACCCGAGATTCAGGAACTCGAAGTGATACTGCCATGTCCGGTAAATCAACTGGATCATCCGGTCGTAGTTCTCGGTCAGGGCTGTGGTGTTATCCAGACCGACGCCGTCTTTAACCCAGTCAACGGGAACCACTTCGGGAAGTTTTTCGAATTCGATCGCTTCCATCTCATCGATGTTGGCTTTGACCTTCTTGTGCCAGTTTTCCAGCAGGGTCGGCCAATTCTGGAAGTAATGACCAGCACGCTCCATGAATTGCGGAATGCGGGCTTCGATCTTTTCAGGCGAGACACCGATCGGCGACATGTAGACGTAGCCGTTGTGAATGCGGTAATCGACACCGTTTGCAGGCGGCACCAAATAGTGGCGCGTATTGTACTGACCTAAGCATTTGACAGCAAATTCGACCGTCATCGCATCGAATGGTTTGAACGGGTTGGGCCAATGCTGACTGTCACAGAACCAGAATTTCTGATCTTCCTTTTCGCGCAGTGCGGGCTGGAACTTCAGATAGTATGGATACAGGTCTTCCCAACCTTCAGCGCCTGCGGGCGCTTTCAGGTCATAAGCACTTGGAAACATTGGTGTAGTCGCGTCCATTTCGTGTTCTCCTCCCAGAGATTTTTTATGTTACTTTTTCGATCCAACAGGGTTGTTCAGCGCGCCCACCATGCCCATCATGCCTGTCGAAAAGCTGGTCTTGATCGGCTCTGCAGGTTTTTGGGACCAAACGGTTTCAGGGCGACTTTGCAGCGCAACAAGGTTTTCGCCCTCGGGCAAGTCCGCATCAAAGGCCCATTCCACGTCTTGCGGGCATTTGTTCTGTCGCTCCAACGCTTTTGCAAGTTTTGCCACGTCAATGACTTGCGCATCGGTCAGGCATGGGACGTCACGCCGGGCCGCCTCCACTTCGCGCTCCACCGTTGTCGCGGCAACGACATCAGGCACCAGTTCGATATGTTTGTCGGAAATCTTTCGATCAATGACTTCCATCAGAACTTTCTCGACAGTGAAATTGTCCGGCGTGACAATCCCCGACACGACAAGTTCTCCCAGTCCGTAAGACGCATCGATCACGATCCGAGTGCGATCTCCTGTTAAAGGATCAAGAGTCATGGCCACACCAGCAGTTTTAGCGTTCACCATTTTCTGAACCGCGACACTCATCAGCACCTCGATCTGACCGAGGTTGTTGTCGTGGCGGTACTTCATCGCACGAGCCGTAAACAGCGAGGCCCAGCAATCACGGACATGTTCGATGACGGTGTCTGCGCCGACGACCCAAAGATAAGTATCCTGTTGCCCAGCAAAGGACGCATCCGGCAAATCTTCGGCAGTCGCGGAAGACCTCACAGCTACCGGAAGTGCATCGCCCATGGCGTTGTAATAATCACGAATAACCGTTTCGACCTGCGCCGGTAGTTTATGCGACCGAAAGCGAATTTGGATCGCTTGCGCGGACCGATCCAGCGAAACGACATCATCAAATTTCGTGCTGGCCAGTTGGGCCTCGATCTTGGCTCTCAGGCCGGTTTCATCAAGCATGGCAAGATAGGCGTCTGTCGTCACGGCAAACCCCGTGGGCACGGCCACGCCTGCCTGTGTCATTTCACCGAGACTGGCGCATTTACCGCCAACACGAGCGTGATCTTTCTTGCCGATTTTTTCGAACGGAAGTGCGAAGGCGGTCATTGCTTTGCCTCCAGACCAAGATCCACCATCACCTGACTTGGGACGCGGAAGGAGATATTGTGAAGATATTCAATATTTTGACCTGACTTCATCGTCATTTTGGGGAAGCGGGCCGTCAATTCGCGCAGCATGATGCCAAATTCCATCTTGGCCAGCTGAAAGCCGATGCAGAAATGAATCCCATATCCGAAGCTGAGGTGATTGCGCGCGTTCTTGCGCTGAATGTCAAAGGCTTCCGCGTTCTCAAACACGTCGGCATCGCGGTTGCCTGCCCCCATCACCAGCAAAATGTCAGCCCCTTCGGGAATGGCGACTCCCCCGATTTCCGTGTGTTTCTTGGCGCGGCGGCGCCAAGAAACAATAGACGGTTCAAATCGCAGGGTTTCTTCGGTCGCAGCCGGAATGAGGCTTGGATCGGCACAGATTGCGTCCCATGCATCGCGGTTCGTCATCAACGTGATCACCGCATTGGCCATCAGTGTCGTCGTTGTTTCATGCCCGGCAAAAAGCACCGAATACATCAGGCCGGCAATTTCTTCGTCCGTGATATCGGCACCATTGGCTTGTGCCTGGACCATGTCGGTCGGAAAGTCGTCGCCCGGAGCTTCTTTGCGCGCCGCGACAAGACCTCGGCAATAGGCCCAGTAGTCGACCATTTTATGCGCAAGCGGAAGCTGCTCCTCATCGCTTAGATCACCCCATGTCAACATGGCACGGCTGGCGGCCCAGTCTTTGACTTTCGGTACGTCTTCGTCAGGAATTCCCATCAGGGCAAACAATACCAAGGCGGGTACATCGTAGGCCACATCGCGGAAGAAATCACATTCGCCAACATCCGCGATTTTGTTCAGATGACGATCAATGATCGCTTCAATACGTGGCTGGATCGCTTTGAACCGACGCGGCCCAAACGCCGATTGCGCCAGTTTGCGAATACGGGTGTGATCCGGTGGGATGCGAGCCGACAGACCGGAGTAAACGGTGAAGCCGCCCTCTTTCATAATCTGTTTGCCCGCCTCACACATGGGGCGCATCGGAGCTTGTGCGTTTTCGGACGAGAACGTTCTCCAATCGTCAAAAACGCTCTTGATATCTGCGTGACGCGTTACAATCCAATAGCCGCTTTCTGGGTCCTGGAAAACGGGTTGATCTTCGCGCAGTTCCTTCCATTTGGCATGGGGTGCACTTAGATCAAAAATGTTGAAGCCCCCAGCCTGCGGCTGTGCCTGAACGCTCATCACATGTCCTCCCTGACATTCAAGTCGTGTCGAGACTCAGAATACCCCATGGACTTTGGTTTTTCTTTGGGAGCTTTAAGAACCTCTCAGGGAATGGAACTTACCAACTCGGCCTTGAGGCGCTCCAATGCATTGGTCTCAGGCTCCAAGTCCATTGCATCCATCGCGCTCAGATACTGTCGATACTGGCGCGTGATGGCGTCTGCGCGGTTCTGAGCATGGAAAATACGCATCGCTTCGGCGTGGGCGATTTCACACAAGGCATCCATCTGCAGCGCCTTCTGGCAACTGGCCAAAGCATCCCGAAACCGCCCGCGTTGGCGGAGAATTGCTGCCTTGTCACGTAAGACCTTCAAAGCCATGTCCCGAAACCACTCTCGCTTTGGGCCGACCCAATTTTCCATATCGTTTTCGAAAAAGGTCGTAGGCAAATCCTCGAACAAATCACCGGAATACAATCGGTCAGCGGCATCCAGCAGCGCAACGGCATCTTCGATTTTATCCGCTTTGGACAATACCTTGGCGCGGTTACACAACTGCTCGAAGGTCGCGATATCGATCCATGTCCCGTCGGGCGGGACCAATGTATAATAGTTCCCATTGCGTCTGACGAACTCGGTTCCGCCGAGTGTTTTTCGCAACATCGCAACAGCGTGGTACAGGCGATTGCGCTTCTTGGTCTCATCCGGCTCGTCGGACCACAGAAGTTCGGCCAAAAGATCAGTCGGAGCGCCCTTTTCGCCACGTTGCAGAAGATAGGCAAACAATAGCTTAGTCTTTCGGGGTGCGCTTCCCGGAATGTCCCATTTGATCTGACTTCCGTCAGACAGATACACCCTCAGGCGCCCGAAGCATCGGATCTTCCAGATTTCGTCCTTACCGACACGCGGTCGCAGGTCACGTGGCGCCGTGATCCATTGAGGATTGGCACCGGACGCTTCGCCGTCGTCATTTACGGGTGTCTCTTCATAGTCCGGAACAAGACGTCCAAGCACGAACCCGATCTGCTGTGAGATCGTAGCCTCCGCCTGATAGGCTGGCGGCAACCAGAATGGGTTGTCATACAGCCCCGATGGCGCCAGAAAATGGCTGTGCCCACGTACGGCTGCCAGCATCTGATCCTCGATCATCAAACTGCGGGCGTAGACGGAGACGATGGAAACCTGTGTGTCCTCGACGATCCGGTCGCAGAACCCGCCCCATCGGTCGAAGTTAGCAGTCGCCGAAATTGTTCCTGAGCCCCAACGCATATCAACGATAACGACAGAGACAAACGGCGTCGATTTGACAACCGCTTGGATACGCGCACTCACCTCGGTCAGTTTGATCGGAATGTCGTCTAGGCCGGTTTGGGTAAAGTCCAAACGAGCCTGAGTGGGATACTCGGATAGAAAGCTCGGATTATCGGCGACAATCAGTGCACCGGACGTGGTCCCCATTTGCTCAAGAGCATCGGTCACGAAGGCGTCGCCCGCATCGTCACATATGAGCGAAACATTCGAAGGGCGCAATAAGTCCACACGGTTGCCAAAACTGTTCATTTTTTGCCAGTTTCCTTTGCGCTTCGAGTGAAGATCGTCCCATGGCCCACACTACACGACACAGGGCGCATTTCGCCAATTTTAGGGGTGGTGCCGACCGGCGAGATGGATTCTGAACAC
>CANNCS010000098.1 GCA_947503115.1 uncultured Marivita sp. | reverse complement strand
ACAGCGTCCAGCTATGCTGCCAACTGGCATCTCGCCGCTGTCATCATCGCTTCAAGATGAATGTCCACGGGCCCTAGTAGACCCATTTATTACCCGTAAAAAGAAAGATGGGAGCGTCCAGCATATTCCAGTTGGACAGAATAACAAGTTCGTCAGGCGTATCTTCAGTAGAAGCTCTTGGTGTCTGAATGGCAGGTTCTATGGAGGGTGGTGGCAACAGATTGATAAAGGTTTACGGAAAGATATTGTAATTAACAATGTGCCTACGGTCGAAGTGGATTACAAAGGTCTTCATGTTGCACTTCTATCTGCCAAGAGGGGTATAGGTCCAAAACCGGGTGACAGATACGCTCTGAAACAACACCTACTTCCCAACTTCACAGCAGAAGAGCAAAGGAACATCCTAAAGCTACTAGTGTTAACAGCAATCAACGCCAAAGATGAGAATTCTGCATACAAAGCATTCAGGCAGGATCAGCCTAACGGCAGTCAAGAGAAGCGACTAAAGGACAACGAATTATCACAGTTACTATCAGCTTTCATTGATGAGAATCCTCACCTCTCAAGTGATCTCTGTTCTGATAAAGGGATTGAGTTGATGTTCCTTGATAGCCAGATCACTGAAAGAATACTGACAACATTCATGAATGCGAGGAAGCCTGTTCTACCTGTACATGATAGCTACATAGTTGAGACCTTTGATGTGGATTTACTCAATACAGTGATGGCTAAAGTTAGTAGGGAGCTTACAGGTTTTGACTTATCATCAGAACAATCGACTCTTGGTTATAACGATGTTTTAAGAATGTCTAAGTATGATAGGGACAGACATCTGGATACTTATAGTGAAGTGTTATCAATTAAGAGCAAGACACCTCAGTATGAAGAGAGATTACTAAGATTTATGAAGTACAGATCAGAGAATTATAACAACACTTACTGGATAGGACCTTAAAGATTATATATGCTTTCCAAGAATTATTATTGATTATAGATTAGTTCTTACGGCTTCCTTCCTACTACTGTACTTACTGCATTAGTCATTACTAGGAAGAGTTAGACTGTCTACCTGTTGCGTGTTGGCTATCGTCTGGAAGATTTTCGTCATTTGAAAGTGATGAGTCGGCTTTATCATAGTGCTCGTCTTTCATGTAGCCACTAAACGCTTTCATGGCTGCAAGCCAAACAGTTAGGTCATCCGTATAGCCTGCTGCTGGAATGATGTCAGGTATCGCATCTAATGGCACAACAAAGTAAATTATTGGAATCAGTATGGCGCCTTTAACTCCTGAGGGAGTATCGTGATCCAGCATGCAATGATATCCGGCTACCATATCACGAACAAATGGAAGTTTGGCTGCATAAGTTTTAGCTTTTGGTAAAAGGTCATGATTTGCGATGCGTTGTTTTTCGGTAATATTTATCTCATCTTCAATTTTGGAAATTTCTTCTTCAATTTTTTGAACAGGTACAGCTTCATCGTTTTTAGAAAAGATTGATGGTAGATATTCTAGAAGGACGAAATTCGTTTTCATAACCTCTTCTTTCTGGTGAGGGTTTGCTTGACTGGCATTGCCTGAGGTGTTCCTCTCAAGGTCCAAAATACCAAGGTATATCTATGTTTTCCTCGATTAAAACAATCAGCCACACGATTGTGTATAAAAATAGTGCTGAAAATATCGCACGAACCCAATTAGGTGGTTTTCGTTTCGGCATCCAACATACTCTCAGTTTTCAACATGCCCGTAGTTGCGGAAACAGGTCTTCAGACTTTAACTTCGCCGTCCGACTTAGGGTCCTTAACAGCCTTAGCCCCTAGCATAGCATCACCAGAACTTCCAACATAGACAATCTGGAACTCTACCTGCCCCTTGGCCTTGCAGTGGCTACACGTCAGTTTCGGGACCACATCTGCAAGCCGTGCTTCCCACCCAAGGCGTTCTATCAGCATCTTCACGGGTAGCATCTTATGCGATCTACAGACCTTACAGGTGAGGCTGAGGTGGTTGTTGGTGATGCTACCGAGTTGGGTCATTACTAAAGGTCTTCAGGCTAGAGATCGCCCCAAGCTGTTGTTGCCAGAATCTTGTTCAGGTCCTGTAGGCAGAAGCTAGGAGGGATGCCTGTACCGTATCTCTGAGCCATAGCTGAGGAAGCCTTGGTAACGTGACCTTGCATGTAGTCGTACACTTCAGGGGCTACTCTCGCAGCTCTACCTCTGTCTTTGAAGGTGTGACGGGTTGAATAAGAGGTAAGGCTTGGGTCTTTGATCTTGAGTTTGTCCCTTATCAGGGAGTTCAGTTGCACGCTAACATTACTATAAGACTTTGCGTCAGAATATTTCCCAAAGGCACCTGCTTTTTCATCCTTTGGTAGTTGTAAAGCCATCAGGTGTTCCAGAAGAGGGGCTGCTATGGGAACCGATCTGTTTATCCTTCCCTTATCAAGGCGTCTGTGGCTATTGGCTGCAATGCGTAGGTGAGGGGTCTCACAGTCAAGGCGAATGTCCGCAACCTCAAGACCCGCAGCCTCAGAAGTGGCACAACCAGTGTAGAGCATCACAAGACCGATAAGCCCAATAGGAGAGGGTAGTTTATCAACCAGTGCCTTCTCATAGGCTGAGAGTTCTGTTGGGGTGAATGACCTTCTGTCGTTAGCAGTTTCCCGCTCTCTGGTCATATCCCTGAGGCCCTCAAACGGGTTTCTGATTTTGTCGTCTTGGTACTCTTGTCGCGCAAAGTTGAAGACAGCACCCAGTTGAGAGGAGTAACGGCCTATGGTTGCTTCTGAGGCGGGTTTGTCACCTGTTCGATAGGTATTCAGGTATGCACGGGCTTGTTGTCTGGTGATCTGTTCTAGCGGCGTATCTAGCCCACCAATGAATACTGCAAACTTCTGGTAGAGAGCGGTAGTCTTGGCTTCAAAAGATTTCTGTTTGTGTGGGTTCCGGCGCTTCTCTTGTTTGTTCACCTCAAGATAATCTTTGAAGGTTGATTCCCAAGTTGGCTTGGTAGGTGCTTCTTGTTCACCTGTCGCAATAATATAGGCCGCTTGGAATACGTCTTTGGGATCGTCTGGCTTGTAGATGGTTTCCCAAGTCTTCGGATCATGGCCCACAACCTGACTATCTTCAAAATTCGATAGGAACAGATCGTAACGATCCGCCCATTCAGAACTCTGTTGCTTGAACTGTGAGCGGGCTTCTGGTGAGGCGTTGGCCTTTAGGGTGGGTATCTGGTCTGGGTGTAGTCCTAGCCTCTGTAGGAAGCCTGAGGCCACCTCTCGCACCTCAACAGGGGTAAGTTCTCTTCCTACAGCTACCTGCTTCTCTGCTAGCGCAAGCTGCTTCTCTACCTCTTGGTTGTAGCTACCCAACCTGAACAGGGCGAGGGTTTCATCCTTAGTGTTGAAGGATTCTTTGAACTCAGTTTTGCCTAGAATTTTTTGTAGTCGCGCAGGAACTCTACGGCGGTAAGAATACCAACCCTTGACGCTACGCTTGAGGTATTTGCTGCCCATTGTGTACCGTGAGTGTACCACTTTTGTGTACTACACAGAACGCCAACTACCCGAAAAGTCAATAAATTATTACCATTACAAAGGTAAGCTGGCTCCGGCGGTAGGGATCGAACCTACGACCAATTGATTAACAGTCAACTGCTCTACCGCTGAGCTACGCCGGATCACGAGGCGGGGTTTAGCAACAGTGATCAGGCGCGTCCAGAGGGTTTTGCGAAAAAAATGCAATCGCCGTCACGTCAACGCAAAAAGCGCTTCAGCGTGAAGCGATTTCACCGGAGCCACCACGTTTTTCCCATGCAGATCAATGAGATGTGCAAGTACATTTCGGGTGGCGGCTGGAAGCAGTGCTGCGGGTGTGTCGGTATAGATTTTCGCGGCAAGGGCGGTACTGGTGGCCGGACCATCCTGCAACGCCGTCAACACAGCCGCTTCGCGCGACATTCGATGGCTGATCAGCCAATCCAGTCGCGTCGCCGGGTCAAGGATCGGCGCGCCATGACCGGAATGAAAGACGGACCATTTTTGTGACTGAAGGTGTCGGCACGACGCCATGAAGTCGGTCAGGTCTCCATCGGGTGGAGACACCAGCGAACTCGCCCATCCCATCACCAGATCTCCGCAGAACAGCACATCGTCCCATGCAAAGCTCAGGTGATTGCCGAAATGCCCAGGGGTGTGCAACGCGCACAGGCTCCATCCGTCGCCCGTCACGGCATCACCGTCTGCAAGTTCGATATCGGGCCGAAAATCGCCATCCACCCCTTCACCGCCACCCATCAGACCGGTTGCCGCCAACTGCTGCATCACGGCGCTGCGCCCGCCGGATGCGTCGGAGAAAGCATAGATCGGCGCCGCCACGATATCCGCCAGTGCGCGGGCCAACGGCGAATGATCGACATGTGCATGAGTGACAAGAACAGCGGAAACGCGTTGCTTGCCAACAGCTTCCAAGATTGCGTTCAAATGGGTGTCGTCGGCAGGACCGGGATCGATAATCGCAAGGTCGCCGTCGCCCACCAGATAGGTGTTGGTGCCGCGAAAGGTCATTGGCGACGGGTTGGGTGCCAAAACGCGGCGCAGTCCCGGTGCCAAGGTCTCGGCCTCTCCGATCGTGGGGCGGAAGTCGGGTTGTGGGTCCTGTATCATGATGGGACAGCACCAGTGATGATGTGGAAATGCAATCCCTGTCGCGCGGGAAGTTCCGTTTTGTTTTCGGCTGGAGTAGCGTGAGCCCATGACATTCGAATGGCTCAAACGTTATATGCCGCGCGGTCTTTATGGCCGTGCCGCCCTGATCCTGCTGCTTCCTGTGGTGACACTGCAGATTGTTGTGTCCGTGGTTTTCGTCCAACGGCATTTCGAGGGTGTCACCGAACAAATGAGCCGCGAGGTCGCGCGCCAGATCAACACCTCACTGGATCCGCAATGGGCGGATGATCCGGGGATCGCCGAGGCGTTGCGGCTTGATTTTCTGCCGACGACACCGGACGCCATGCCTCCGCAGGATTTGCGACGGTGGTACGATTTTTCGGGCATCGTGGTGATCCGCACGCTGCGTTCGTATGTGATCGGATTCGAACGGGCGCATCTGGTAGACGATTGGACGGTGCTGGTCTGGGTACAGCGCGAAGATGAACCACTTACGCTTATCGAATTTGCGCGCGAACGGGCATCGGCGTCTAATCCGCATCAGCTCTTGGTGAATATGGTGATATTTGGCGCTGTTCTGACAGTGATCGCATATCTTTATCTACGCAATCAATTGCGGCCGATCACCCGGCTTGCCGGGGCGGCTGAAGCGTTTGGCCGAGGGAGGCATGTGCCGTATTCGCCATCCGGCGCGGTCGAGGTTCGGGCGGCAGGTCACGCATTTCTGGATATGCGCGCGCGGATCGAACGGCAGATTGAACAACGCACGATGATGCTGTCGGGGATCAGTCACGACCTGCGTACACCGCTGACCCGGCTTAGACTGGCAGTGTCGATGCTCGATGACATCGATCGCGAACCTCTGGAGCGCGACATTGACGACATGCAAAAGCTGATCGACGCGTTCCTCGATTTTGCGCGGGGAAATGCTGACAACACGCAACCCGAAGCCACCAACATTCCCGATTTCGTGCAGCGGATTGTTGATGATTGTGCGCGTAGCGGGACGCCGGTGCAGTTGGTGGAAACGGCTGGGCAGGGGCAAGTGATGTTGCGTCAGATGGCCATGCGCCGGGCGATAGAAAACCTGATCGGTAATGCCGAACGCTATGGGTCACGGTGCGAGGTGTCTGTGGTTCTGACTGAAAAGTCGCTGCGTATTCGTATCGAAGATGACGGTACCGGTATTGCAACCGATCAGCGCGATACCGCGTTGCGCCCGTTTGTGCGGCTGGACCCTGCACGCAATCAGGACAAGGGGTCAGGTGTTGGGCTGGGTCTGGCAATCGCCGCCGACATCGCGCGCGCCCACGGCGGTGTGCTGCGCTTGGGCGAAAGCGAGACAATGGGCGGTTTGCGGGCGGATATCGTTGTTGCTCGGTAGTCCGGTGAAATCGACCAGCTACGACTTTAGTCGTGCACTGAGAATGAGCAGACAGGACAAAAAACGTTGAAAACTGTATCACTTCTCTGGAATACATTGGGATACCGAAATTTCCTTGCCTTTGCCAAGGGACGAGTAAGACGACAACAGGACGACCCGGAATGCCGGCATACCAATATGTTCACGATGTTATGCTTCGCGATTGCGAACCCTCTGGCATTGTTTTTCTACCTCGATACTTCGACATGGTGCACACCGTCATCGAGAACTGGCTTGACGAGGCACTGGATTGGCCGATGAGCCAGATCCAAGGCAGCGATGGACTGTCATTGCCATTCGTCAATATCAGTGCAGAATTCCCGGCCCCAAGCCGATTGGGTGACCGCCTCATTTGGCGGTTGTCAGTACGCGAACTGGGCCGTAGCAGTATTTGGCTGGAGCTCAGCGCCACCACTGGCGCAGAACGTCGTGTCAGCATCACAGGTACGCTGGTGTTATCCGAAGCGGTTGCTTTGCGGACACGGCGTTGGCCCGACGCAATCGCCGAGCGCGTCAAAGATTACATGATCGCGCCTGATGCCGAGGCTGGTAAAAAGGTTGCCGAATAACTTTCAGCCAGCGATCTCTTGTGCGGCTGAGTGCAGAAACTCGATCAGTTTTGTGCGATCCAGCGGTTTGAGCAGCAACTCGATCTGAAGGCGTTTCGTTTCCTGCCGCAATGTTGCCGAACGTTCCGCAGAAACGATGGCGCAGGGCAGGCGCCCCAGACGCCGGGTCAGCTCTTCGAATAGTTCTGTACCCGATGCCCCTTCACCCAACTGGTAGTCCAACAGTAACGCATCTGGCGTGATTTGGAGATCCTCCATAAGGTCCAGTGCGCTCTCGGCGTTTTCGCTTTCGATTACGCTGACTCCCCAACTTTCGATCAGGATCGACATAGCCCGACGCAACTGTGGGTCGTTTTCGACCAGCAGGACGATCAGGCCCGACTTCAGCAGGTTCATCGCAGTGGCGTTCCGCGACTTCACTGGCATGTGCAATTGTGCCTGACGGGCCAGCGGCACGTTGAGCATAAAGCACGATCCGCGTCCCGGTTCTGACCACAGTCCCAATGGGTGTCCAAGCCGCGCACAGGCACGTTCCACAATGGCAAGTCCAAGCCCAAGCCCATCATTGTTGCTGGCGTTGGTGTCCAGCCGTCGGAATTCTTCGAAAATCGAGTTCTGATCTTCTTCCGCAATCCCCGGTCCCGTGTCCCAGACCTCAATCCTGACCGAGTCGCCGTTGCGCCGGGCACCGACAACCACCCGACCTGTGTCGGTATAGCGAATGGCGTTGGTCAGCAGATTCTGCACGATCCGACGCAGATAGGACGGGTCGGATTCAACCACATGTGAACTGTCGACAATGCGCAGCACCAAACCTTTCCGCGCGGCCAGCATTTCCATCTCGTCGCGCAGAGGGTCAAAAATTTCGCGCAGAGCGACCGGCCGAATGTCGAAACTCAGCCCGTCCGTTTCCAACTTCGAAATGTTAAGCAGCGCGTCAATGATCTGTTCGGCAGCCCCCAAGGCGGTCTCAGCCTTGGTAAGCACGGCCTGCTCGTTTGGCGTTTCAATCTTATCCGACAGGGACGCCATGAACAGCTTGGCCGCTGACAAAGGTTGCAACAGATCGTGGCTCGCCGCTGCCACGAAGCGAGACTTCGATGCGTTTGCCCTCTCTGCCGCGCTTAATGCATCTTCCAGTTCAAGCGTGCGCTCCATCACGCGCTGTTCGAGGATTTCGTTCAATTCGTACAGTTTTTGTGCCGCCTCGCGTTCGGCTGTCACATCGGTGCACGAAATTACAAACCCCCGGTCCGGCATGGCTCGACCAAAGATGTGCAGAACAATACTGTCCCCACGCTGAACCTCGAAAGACACTGGCTGGCGCAGCCCGTCAGATGTGGCCCAACTTCGGAACGACGCGAGATCGATGCCGCGAGTGAAGCGAAACGTGTCATCTAGATCATCCAAAAGTCCGGTGAAAGAAGCGCCAATCCGCAATCTTCGCGCCGGGATCGACAACAAGCTTCCCAGCTTCTGGTTCCAGCCCACCAGACGTGCGTTTTCGTCAAAGATGCACACGCCCTGATTCAGGTGATCCAAGGTGGCGCGGATCATTCGTGTTTGCTTGTCCCGAAGCTTGGCCTGTTCTTGCCGCTCCACACGCATGATGTCGGTGATGTCCGTCTGAAGCACAACAGTTCCGCCATTCGCGGTGCGGTGCTCTGACACCTGCAACCATCGGTCATGGATCAGTTGCACGTTGAACATCACCCGCCGGTCTTTGTGGCGTTGGCGGCGCATCTTGGCCCATGTGTTGCGATCCTGATGGTCCGGGAGATGCAGATAGGAAGACCGACTGACCCGATCGACATAGCTGTCAAAGGCGAGACCGGGCTTGAGATCCCCCGCCGTGTCTCGGAAATCGCGGCAAAAGCGCGAATTGCACATGATAAGGTCATCATTCGGATCAAACAGCGCGAAACCCTCGGAAATGGTCTCGATCGCATCGGCAAGGTTGCGCCGCGCCGCTTCGGTTTCCTGATTGGCCCGCGCCAACTGTCCATTGGCATCGTGCAATAGGTCCAGTGTGCGCTCTAGCTCCAGCGTCCGCTCGCGCACCCGCTTTTCCAACAGGGCAGCCCGTTCGAACTGGGCATAGGCCGCGCCGGAATGGGCCACTCCATATTCAACCCGACGCATCAGGCTGTCTGCAATCTTTAGCAGTTTCTCATTTTGGCGTTCTATGCTGTCGCTGGGATCAATCAGGGACACTTGTCGCCTCATCGTTCGGGGGCGGGTAGATGGCCACGCCCGTCAGGGTCTGGTTCACATGCAGCCCGCCGATCTGTTCGCCATATGTCGAAAAGCCCACGACGTGATGCGCGCTCAGGACGTCTGACACTGCGCGGGTTTTCTGCAAACGTCCGGCTTCGATCCGGCGTAAGATACAATCGCATCCAAGAATAAACTCGGGTTTGTCGTGTTTGGCCAGCTCATTAAGTCCGCGGTCCAGATGGGCGACAATGTCATCGTGGGTCGCCAATGTCAGAACCATCCCTTCGTTAATGGCAGAAAAGAACACCAGATCATGGTTTTCTTTAACCTGCTGAATAGCGCGCACATGGTGTACATCGCCCAACCGCACCACGACGGGGTGTTCGGCAAAGGTGAACTGATCCAGCTGGTTTGGATCCAGCCCCAACAACCGCGCATATTCCAATGCGGCAGGTTCTGCATTGATCTCGTGGACCACACGGTCTTCGGGAGACGCCGAGGTCACAACCATCCGTTGTTCGGTCGGCACCAAGTGATCCAGACTGAAAACACGCACCGGACGGTCACAGCGCAGCACAACCACGATGGCGGCATTGCGCATGACCTCTCCATTGCGGGCAAGCCATGTCTGACCGAACCGTGTTCCATCGCCGGACGACCCCCCAAACAGCGGTGTCGGCCCAAGGCCAGCTGACAGGAACGCGGTTAACTGCTCTTCCCGGAGGCTCAATCCATCGACCATGAGGAACGCGAATTCCGAACTCCAGTCAGGGGTTTTCTGCGTCAGTGAAAGACGCGCTTCGATCAACGCCCCGGCAACCGACTGCTCTTCGATTTCGTCTAATTTTTCAATGGCGTAAGTGAGCGCCTTAAAGTGATCTTTGCGAAATGCCACGGCAATGATCTGATCGTCTTCGTATCCGGCGCGTCCGATTTCGCCTGCTGTTGTGCACGCCAAAACATCTGCGCCCCCAAAAAGATGCGCAGTCGCGGCCACGAGTGCTGTGAAATCCGCCTCGGGAGACACAAACAGACAAACAAGCTCGAAAGGTCCCGGTCCAAGTTGTTTGGCTATTTGATCTGCCGGTTCGGGATCATCACAGCACACTTGCGCAACTGCAATAACCTCCTTGGCGGTCTCAGAACATTCGGGCTCAGGAAATACCCGGCTTCCTTCCACTCTTTTGTTCCCAAGTGATGGCTATCAAGGATGATAGGAGGATCACACGTCGCTTGGCAAGACACGGTTAAAGCGTGCCTCTTGCGCAATGAGCACTGCCTGAGTTCGACTGTGTACACCCAGCTTGCGCATGATTGCTGTGACATGAGCTTTCACGGTGGTTTCGGCGATGGACAGATCAAAAGCGATCTGCTTGTTCAGTTTGCCTTCACAGATCAGGTTGAGGATGCGCGCCTGCTGATTTGTAAGCGACGCCAGCCGTGACAGTGCTTCTTCCGGGGCATCGCGATTGCTGTCTTGGCCCTGCGGGTCGATATAGCCATCGGGCACAAAGGAATGGCCCTCACGAACCGCGTCAAACGCCTTGCGGAACACCGCACGTTGCGAATGTTTGGGAACAAACCCGTTGGCACCGGCCTTGAGTGCATGGCTGATCATCCGGTTGTCGGCCATTGATGACACGATAAGGATGGTGGCTTTTGGCGCCGCCGTGCGAAGGCGAACCAGCCCGTCCAACCCATTCACATCCGGCAGATTCAGATCCAGTAAGATCAGATCGAATTCGGCATCCGCCGCAACCTTATCGAGGGCCACATCCATTGTCCCCGCCGTCTGGATCTCTGAGAAGTCGGCGATAGAGCGCAGGGTGAGCATCAGCGCGTCACAGAACAAGGGATGGTCATCGACGACCAATGCGGTCAGCTCTGCTGTGGGAATGTCTCGCATTGTGCTGCTCTCTTCTGTCGTCCTTTCGGCAGACGCGGCGAACATCTGCCTGTCCCGTTAGACTAAGGGCTTCTGCCCGCGCCGTCACTTGCCGAAAGGTCTCATACGGCGCGGGTCTGTTTTAGCGTTCGGGCAACAGCCCTCTGGGGTTCAGTCGCAGCACCAAAAGCAGGATGATCCCCATGGTTAGCAGGCGCATATGTTGTACGCTGTCCAGAAGATGCGCCTTGAGCCAAGATCCATCCGCCATGCCTGCCGTAATCAGGGACATGAAAAGATGTCCCATCGGCTCTACCTGCACCCAAAGGAACCAGATCAAAAAACCGCCCAGTACGGCACCAAGGTTGTTGCCAGAGCCGCCCACGATCACCATCACCCAGATAAGGAACGTATAGCGTAACGGTTGGTAGCTGCCTGGCGTCAACTGCCCGTCCAGCGTCGTCATCATCGCCCCCGCGATGCCGCAAATGGCGGAACCCAGCACAAAGACCTGCAAGTGGCGCGCCGTCACATCCTTGCCCATTGCGCGCGCAGCGGTTTCGTTGTCGCGGATCGCTCGCATCATCCGACCCCACGGGCTGTTCAGGGCAAGCTGTGACAGCACCAGCAGAACGATCAGAACAACCGCGAACAGCAGTCCGTATTCGATCTTAACGTAAAGCGTCGATGCGGTCGTTGCATCCAGTCCGAACCCGGCTGCGCTTTCCACAAAGCCGGGATCGTTCTGCAGATCGACTTCGTAAGGCACCGGGCGGGGCAGGCCGATGACGTTCTTTACCCCTCGGGCCAGCCAATCCTCATTTTTGAGGATCGCAATAACGATTTCGGCAATGCCCAACGTGGCAATGGCAAGATAGTCTGATCGTAAGCCCAGCGCTGTCTTCCCGATCACATAGGCCGCGCCAGCCGCCAGCAATCCCCCGACGGGCCACGCGAACAATACCGGCAGGCCAAGTCCGCCCAAGTACCCGGCCAAGGCGGGATCAACGGCCTCGACCGCTGCGACCGAGGGATCAAGAACCATCCGGTAGATGGCCATGCCGATCAGCAACACCGCAGCCGTACCCCAGCCGCGCAGTTTACCCGATGTGCGTGCCCAGACCAGCACCGCAGCCACGACTGTCGCGGCCCCCAGAACCAGGCCCAGCAGGATTCCACCGCCTCCGGCTTGCCACGCTGCACCCACAGGCGGCATGGAAATCAGCACAACCGCCAAACCACCAAGCGCCACAAAGCCCATCACGCCGACATTGAACAACCCCGCCAGACCCCATTGCAGGTTCACGCCCAGCGCCATCACCGCGCTGATCAATCCCATGTTCAGGATCAGCAGCGCCGAGTTCCAGCTTTGCAGAAAACCGGTCCCTAGAATAAGACAGGCCACAGCCAAGAAAAGCAAAACGGTTCTCATAGCGATTTCCCCCGGAACAGGCCGGTCGGTCGGAACAGCAGCACAATCACGAGGATCACAAAGCTAACCGCGAACTTGTATTCGGTGCTCAGGATCTGCACCAAACCGTCAGGCTCAAGGGCAGGGGGCATCAGATAGACCAGCACCTTTTTCCACGCATAGGTGATCCCCACCTCCGAAAATGCGATCACGAACCCACCTGCAATCGCACCTAATGGACTGCCCAGCCCCCCCACAATGGCGGCGGCAAAGATCGGCAAGAGTAATTGGAAATAGGTGAACGCTTTGAACGACTTGTCCAAGCCATAAAGCACACCCGCGACGGTCGCCAAAGACGCCACAATCAGCCAGGTCACCAGCACCACACGTTCGGGGTTGATGCCCGACAACAGCGCCAGGTCCTCGTTGTCGGAAAACGCCCGCATTGATTTCCCGGTGCGCGTCTTGTTCAGAAACCAGAACAGCGCTGCCACAACGGCAATGGCGGTGATCACTGTGATCACCTGCGTCGTGCGCAGCGCCAGCCCTTCCTGAAGCCCCGTCATGTCTCGAAACGTTCGCGCAGATATTACAAAGCGTTCGCCATCTGCAAAGCGATAATCGTCTGGCCCGATGATGATCCGGGTAAGGCCATTATATATGAACATCACCCCCATCGACACGATCACCAGAATGACTGGTTTGGCCTTTTGAGCGCGGTAAAACTTGTAGACGTATTTATCCGTCAGCAACACCAACGCCGTCGCGCCAAGAATTCCAATCGGAATGGCCAGAAGGGCCGTTGGCAGGGGGCCAAAACTGACGCCCATCGCCTGCAAGCCCCAAGTGGCCAGCACCGTGACCATCGTGCCCACGGCCATCGTGTCGCCATGGGCAAAGTTCGAAAACCGCAGGATGCCATAGATCAACGTCACCCCCAGCGCGCCCAGCGCCAACTGGCTGCCATAGGCAATCGCCGGGATCAGTACAAAATTTGACAGGGCGACCACGCCGTTTAGCAGGTCCATATCAGGTAACCTCCGCGCAGGACGGGGCTGTTCCCCATCTTCTTCTTTTCAAAAATATGCAAATTCCACATCTCCACGCGCGCTCCGTTACCCACCAAGGAACGACCGGCGTACATCCGGATCGGCCAGCAAATCCTTGCCAGTTCCCGAATAGCCGTTCGCGCCTTGCACAAGCACATAACCCTTGTCCGCGATCTCAAGCGCCTGCCGCGCGTTCTGTTCCACCATCAGGATCGAAATCCCGGTGCGAGCCACTTCGATGATCCGGTCAAACAATTCGTCCATCACGATTGGCGACACACCCGCGGTCGGTTCGTCCAGCATCAACACCTTGGGTTGGGTCATCAGCGCGCGGCCCACTGCCACTTGCTGACGTTGTCCCCCCGACAACTCGCCGGCGGGCTGGTTTCGCTTGTCGCGCAAGATCGGGAACAGCTCGTAAACTTGCTCCATCGTCCTGCGAAAGTCATCCTCGCGGATAAACGCCCCCATCTCGAGGTTCTCTTCCACCGTCATCGACGTGAAGATGTTCGACGTTTGCGGCACAAACCCCATGCCATGGCGCACCCGCGCCTGCGGCGTCAGTTGGGTAATGTCCTCGCCATCCAACAGCACGCGGCCTTCGCGCAGGTCCAACATTCCGAACACCGCCTTCATAGCGGTCGATTTGCCAGCGCCGTTGGGGCCGACGATTACAGCGATCTCGCCTTTCTCCACGGCAATCGTGCATCCGTGCAAAATGTCGGGTCCGGTTTTGCCATAACCACCGGTCATGGTGTCGCCGATCAAGAACGGTCCGTCACCGCCCGGCATCGCGCGCGCCTGCGTGCCCGAGGCGGTCAAAGTGCCTTGACCATGCGGGTTGGTGATCGATGCGTCTTTGTTGCCGCGATCGTTCTGGTAGGGGTTGCCACTCATCCAACCGCATCCTTGTTTTTCAAACCGGTGCCCAGATAGGCTTCGATCACACGCTCGTCTGCTTTGATCTCGTCGATCGTGCCTTTCGAAAGCACCTTGCCCTCGGCCATGACAATCACCGGATCACACAGGCGACCAATGAAATCCATGTCATGTTCGATCATGCAGAACGTGTAGCCACGTTCCTTGTTGAGTCGGATGATCGCGTCCCCAATCGTGTTGAGCAGGGTGCGGTTCACCCCGGCGCCGACCTCGTCCAGAAAGACGATACGCGCATCCACCATCATGGTGCGACCCAGCTCCAGCAGCTTCTTCTGACCACCCGAGACCTGACCCGCTTTGTGGTCGGCCAGATGTTCGATGGTCAGGAATTCCAGAACTTCATCAGCCTTGGCCCGAAGCGCGCGTTCTTCATTGGCGATGCGCTTGCGGCCGAACCATGTGTTCCACAGCGTCTCGCCCGTTTGTCCGCCCGGAACCATCATCAGGTTCTCGCGGCAGGACATGGAACTGAACTCATGTGCGATCTGGAACGTACGCAGCAGCCCTTTGTGAAACAGCGTATGCGGCGGAAGACCGGTAATGTCCTCGCCCGCCATAAAGACCTGCCCTGAAGTTGGTGGAAGAACACCCGCCACAACATTGAAAAGCGTGGTTTTTCCAGCGCCATTGGGGCCGACAAGGCCAGTGATGGATCCGGTCTCAATCTCGAGAGTGGCGCCATCCACTGCGCGGAAACCGCCGAAATGGCGGTGAAGGTTTTTCACCTCGATCATCATCTATCCCTGTGGCGGTGTTGTCCGGCCCGCCTTCTATAGTGAAACGGCGCGAGAAATTTCTCGCGCCGCTTGGTATCATGTGTCGTGAATGGCTTAACGGTAGCCGACAACTTTCAGTGCGCCGCCTTCGACAGTGAACTCTGCATAAGAGCCTGCCGCTTCGCCCGGCTCCACCAGCTCGACGCCGGTTGCACCCTGATAGTCAACGTCGCCACCACCTGCGATGATGTCGAGCGCTTTACCCAATTCACCCGGAAGGATCGGCTCACCCGGAGCATTGGCCACATGGAAGACATGCGACTGGTAGTCAGCTGGCTCTTTCGAACCGGCCGCCGCCATCGCCAGCAGCATCAGCGCTGCCGCGTCATAGGATTCACCAGCGTAGACGGATGTGCCGTCGATACCAGCTGCCGTTGCCATTTCAGCAAACAAAGCGGCGCCCGCGTTGTCCGAGCCCGGCGCTGTGCCGATCATCCCAGCGATATCATCACCAAACCGATCGACCAGCGAGTCGCCAATCATGCCATCACCCATTGCGAACATGTCGAACGCACCGGTGTCCAGCGCACCTTGAATGACGCCAGCGCCACCTTGGTCAACATAGCCCAGAACGACCAGAGCATCACCACCGGCGGACGCCAGAGCACCAACTTCTGCCGAGTAGTCAGCCTTACCATCTTCATGCGGGGCCGACAGGGTTACCGAACCACCAGCCGCTTCGTAAGCAGCTTGAAACGCGTCGGCAAAACCTTTGCCGTAGTCGTTGTTGGTGTAGGTCACAGCGGCACTTGTGATGCCTTTTTCGATCATGATCCCGGCCAGAACGTCCCCTTGACGCGCATCCGACGGTGCGGTGCGGAAGAAGAGGCCATTGTCCTCAGCAGCCGACAAGGCAGGAGAGGTGGCGGATGGCGAGATCATTACCATGCCGTTCGGCACAGACACGTTGGCCAGAACCGCACCGGTGACACCCGAACAGTCGGGGCCCATCATTGCGCTGATGCCGTCGGATGTGATCAGGCGTTCTGCGGCGGCAGTTGCCGCGGCGCTGTCGACGCACGTAGAATCCGCACGCACAGTCGTTACGGTCGCTCCGCCCAGCAGCTTGCCGCTTTCGGATATTTCGGCTGCCGCCATTTCGGCACCGGCCGCCATTGCGGGTGTCAGGGATTCAATCGGGCCGGTGAAGCCCAGGATGATACCCATCTTGATTTCGTTGGAATGGCTTCCCGCGAATGCGGCGCCAGCCATCAACGCGCCAGCCGCGGTGGCTGTCAGTAACTTTTTCATGTTTAAACTCCCATGTTGGAACATCGTTATGTTCTCGGATCGACGTTATTCAGATGCAGGGAAAAAGAAAAGACCTCTCGCAGTGTGGCGAACTTGGTACGTTTTACATGTTTTCAGTCGCTTAGTGCCTTCCGATGTAAGAGCGCGATTCTTTTTCCATGGCTCGGAGACACGTCACGACTTCGTAAATGCAGTTGTCCCAAGGGCAGTCATGCTTATTTCAAAGCAGAAATGTGAAGAATGGAGACATGCCCAATGACCACCCTGCGCCGACTTACGCTTTCTCTGTCTTTACTGCTGTCGTCCACCGCATTTGCGCCGCTCATGGCACAAGTTACTTCGGAAACGATCCAAACCAGCACCGGCGCGATGCAGGTCTCGGCAATGGTGACCGGGCTTGATGAACCTTGGTCATTTGGATTTTTACCAGATGGTAAAATTGTTCTGACCGAACGCGACGGCCGCGTTCTGTTGGTCACGCCTGGTACCGGGGTCAAAAGCCTGCGAACACCGCCTCAAGTCGACGTGGACGGGCAGGGCGGACTACTCGACGTTCTGGTGCCCCGTGATTTCGCACAAAGCCGAACACTCTTTTTCACCCATGCCAAGCGGCAAGGCCGCGGCAATGGTACAGCTGTGACCAAGGCGAAACTGAATTCCGACGACACGGCTCTTGTCAATCATGAGACGATTTTCGAAATCACGCCGGGGTCCAGTGGTGGGCGGCATTTCGGATCGCGCATCGTCGAAGCCCGTGACGGAACGTTATTCGTAACTGTTGGCGATCGGGGTTCGGACGACACCGCGCAGGACCGCAGCCTGCATAATGGATCCGTATTGCGTATCACAAAGACTGGGTCTGCCCCCTCTGATAACCCCTTCGTCAACACCGATGGTGTGCAACCTGAGATCTGGTCCTATGGCCACCGAAACCCACAGGGGGCCGCGCTGGACAAAAGCGGACAGCTTTGGATCACCGAGCACGGCGCACGCGGCGGGGATGAGGTGAATCGCATTCAGAAGGGCGGGAACTTTGGCTGGCCGGTGATCTCCTACGGCACGCATTATTCCGGCCGCAGCATTGGCGAGGGTACATCCAAACCCGGTATGGAGCAGCCTGAAACCTATTGGGATCCGTCCATCGCACCGTCCGGGCTTACCTTCTATGACGGCGCGGAGCTTCGAGGCTGGTCGGGTGACATGTTCGCAGGTTCGCTAAAGTTCGATTACATTTCGCGGCTGGACGGATCGCCGTTGCGCGAGGTGGAACAGATCCAGGGCGACAGCACCCAGCGTGTCCGGGATGTACGGCAGGGACCGGATGGTGCAATTTGGTTCCTGAGCGTCGGCAATGGCGCGCTCTACCGAATGGCAGCTGTCGGATCGTAACGGCGCGGTACATGCGATACCGAAGAATCGGCATCCTGCATCAATCAAGGACGATGATCCCCGTGTGCTTCTGTTTGTGCTCCGGCTCCACATGGATCGTCACCCGGCTGTCTGGCACCGCCTTGCCGATGGCCGCTTCGATCCGATCACAGATTTCATGCGCGTCGAATACGGTCATGTCACCTGGCACAACAAGGTGAAATTCGACAAACGTCACGGTTCCGGCGTGGCGTGTGCGTAGGTCATGTGCTTCGACAGCGCCATTGGCCTTGTCAGAGATCGCTTCCCGGATCCGCGCCAATGTGGCATCCGGCACCGCTTCGTCCATCAAACCGCTGAGCGACTCTTTTACCACCTTTGAGCCCGACCACAGAATATTGACCGCCACCAACGCAGCCATGATCGGGTCGAACAGCCACCAACCTGTGGCGTAGGCGGCCAACACTCCAACGGCGACACCGATCGAAGTCAGCACATCAGTCCACAGGTGTTTGCCATCTGCCACAAGTGCGGGCGACTTAAGTTGCCGCCCCTGACGCACCAGAACCACGGCCCAAATCGCGTTCAGCGCGGTCGCTGCACCGTTGATCAACAGCCCTTCGATGGGGGCATCCAGCGCGCGGGGGCACACTACACGACACAGGGCGCATTTCGCCAATTTTAGGGGTGGTGCCGACCGGCGAGATGGATTCTGAACACGGA
>CANNCS010000097.1 GCA_947503115.1 uncultured Marivita sp. | reverse complement strand
CCATGGAATCAGAGCGCGGGCGAGCTGGGAACCTCAGAAATCCCTAATGAGTCAGAAGCCAGCCCCTTTGGTATTAGGTGAAGCCTGGGGAGATCTCGGGTTCGATGAAGCAATGCACTTCTTTTCACAAGAAGAAGGTGAAGCACTGGAATTTGTGGCACTTGCCATTGACGAGGATGACGAAGCGAACGTCGACCATCTTTCGTCAATCATTGCGGCAGCAAAGGCACGCGATATCAAGGTGGTGCTTATTGCGCATGACGTGACGCCGTCCGCCTTGCACCATCTGTTGCGCCAAGGCGCGGATGAATTTGTCCCCTACCCCCTTCCCGAAGGCGAACTGGACTCTGCCATTCAGCGCATGCGCGCACCGGAACCCGCAAAACCAGCCCGCGACGGATCAGGCGTCAAACTGTCTGATGATGGCGATGGCGTGATCATCGCTGTGCAGGGCATGGCCGGTGGATGCGGCGCCAGCACATTTGCGACCAACCTCGCGTGGGAACTAGCAACCGTGACCAAGGATAAGGCGCCACGGGTCTGTATCATTGACCTCGGTCTGCAATTCGGTGCGGTCTCGACCTATCTTGATGTGCAACGACGCGAAGCTGTGTTGGAGCTGTTGTCCGATATCGATGCAATGGATGAAGACAGCTTTGGTCAGGCGTTGGTCACGTTCGAAGAAAAGCTGCACGTTTTTACTTCGCCCGCCGATCTTCCACCGCTCGACATTATTGGTCAGTCCGAAGTGCAAGTCCTGCTGGACACCGCAGCGCGCCACTTCGATTTTGTCGTCGTCGACATGCCGCCAAGCCTGGTTCAGTGGTCTGAAACCGTACTCTGTGCCGCACAGGTCTATTTCGGCGTCATCGAACTCGATATGCGGTCGGCACAGAACACTTACCGATTGAAGCGCGCACTCCAATCAGAAGACCTGCCCTTCGACAAAATTCGCTTTGTCCTAAACCGCGCCCCAAAGTTCACCGATCTTCAGGGCAAGAGCCGCCTTAAGCGCATGCAGGAAAGCCTTGAAATTTCAGCGGATCTGCACCTGCCGGATGGTGGCAGGGCCGTCGCAGAAGCAGGCGATCATGGCCAGCCTTTGGCTTTGCAGCAACCCAAGAATGCGTTGCGCAAGGAAATCGCCAAACTGGCTCAGTCTCTCTACGAAGTCGGCCGCTCCGACGCTGAAGCTGCCTAAGGAGAACACGAATGTTTTCGCGTTACAAAAAGTCGGCTGTCGAAGTCGCCCCCGTTGCCAAAGCCCCCGCCGCAAAGGCAGAGGCACCGGCGAATTCGCCCGGTCCAGCCAAAGCCCTGCGTAAGGTTCTGCCGCAAAAGGCCGCTGTGGCGGAATCGGCAGACCGCGACAAGAAACGCAAAGAACGTCTGAGTGATATCAAACTCGAACTGCACCGCGCGCTTCTGGACAACCTCAACCTTGCCGCACTGGACCAAGCGACGGAAAGCCAGCTCAAAGAAGAAATCAGCGCGATCACCAGCGAAAGCCTTCAGGAAAAGGGAATGGTGCTGAACCGCGAAGAGCGGATGGCGCTGAACCAGGAGCTTTACGACGAGGTAAAGGGACTTGGCCCCCTTGAAACCTTGCTGAAAGACGAAACCGTCAGCGATATTCTGGTCAACGGCCCGCAGCAGATTTTCGTGGAGCGCGCGGGTAAGCTGCAGCTGAGCGACGTGACATTCAAAGACGAAAAGCACCTGATGCGGATCATCGACAAGATCGTGTCCGCGGTGGGTCGTCGTGTCGATGAATCAAACCCTTATGTTGACGCCCGTTTGCAAGACGGTTCGCGTTTCAACGCGATGGTGCCGCCGATTGCTGTGGATGGCAGCCTCGTTTCCATTCGTAAGTTCAAAACAGACAAGCTGAGCATCGACGATGCTGGTCAGTTTTGGCGCGTTCACCGAAGAAATGGCGGTCTATTTGCAGGCTGCTGTTGCAACACGTCTGAACGTGATCGTGTCTGGTGGTACAGGTTCGGGTAAAACGACAACGCTCAACGCTCTCTCGTCTTTCATCGATGACAGCGAACGCATCCTGACAATCGAGGATACGGCGGAACTTCAGCTCCAGCAGACACATGTGGGCCGAATGGAAAGCCGTCCACCCAACGTCGAAGGCAAAGGTGCGGTGACACCGCGAGACTGTCTCAAGAACGCCCTGCGTATGCGTCCTGACCGGATTATCGTGGGTGAAACGCGCGGTGAAGAAGTGATCGATATGTTGCAGGCCATGAACACTGGCCACGACGGATCAATGACCACGATTCACGCCAACAGCGCCCGCGACGGTGTGAGCCGTCTGGAAAACATGATCGCCATGGCCGGGATCGAAATGCCGCTCAAGGCGATGCGATCACAGATTTCTTCGGCTGTGAACCTGATCGTACAGGCCTCGCGCCTACAGGATGGCTCGCGTCGAATGACTTCGATCACCGAAATCACCGGGATGGAAGGCGAAGTGATTTCCATGCAGGAGATCTTCCGTTTCCAGCGCGTCGGCCTGACACCAGAGAACAAAATTATTGGCCATTTCACGGCCACAGGCGTGCGGTCCAACTACGCCGAACGCTTCAAGATGTGGGGCTATGACCTCCCCCCGTCGATCTATGAACCCTTCAACGGGAACCATTAATCATGACACTTAGCGCAGAACCGATCGTCTACGGCCTGATTTTCATTGCGGTCCTCGTGCTTGTCGAAGGCGTCTACCTTGTCGCATTCGGCAAATCGATCAGCTTGAACAAGCGGGTCAACCGCCGTCTTGAGATGCTGGACAAGGGCACCAAGCGTGACGAAGTGCTGGCCAAACTCCGCAAGGAGATGGATCAGCACATGACATCTCGGGGGTTGCCTCTGTATTCGCTTCTCGCAGATCGGGCGCAGAAAGCCGCAATCGCCTTTACGCCTCAGCAATTGATCATGGTGATGATCGGGGTCAGCGTTGTGGCCTTTGTCGGCCTCACGGTCGGAACCGAAGCGGGCTTGGCTGTGCGCGTTGTCATGGGTTTGACCATGGGCGTCGGTGGTGTCTTCTTCTGGATCAGCAGTAAAGCCAAGAAACGGGTCAGCTTGATCGAAGAGCAGCTTCCCGATGCTGTCGAACTTATGGTGCGTTCGCTGCGGGTTGGTCACCCGTTTTCATCCGCGATTTCGATCGTCTCGAAGGAAATCAAAGACCCGCTTGCGACGGAGTTCGGTATCATCGCCGACGAGGCCAGCTATGGGCGTGACATCGGCGACGCCCTCAAGGCGATGGCGGAGCGACTCGATATGCAGGATTTACGTTTCCTCGCGGTCGCCGTTTCGATCCAGCAGCAATCGGGTGGTAACTTGGCCGAGATCCTAGAAGGCTTGGCTAAGGTGATCCGTGCTCGTTTTCGACTGTTTCGCCGCGTGAAAGCCATCACCGCCGAGGCACAATGGTCAGGTAAATTCCTGTCCGGCTTCCCAGTGGGTGCATTGATCGTCATCCAAGTGACTGATCCGAACTATTACGATGAGGTGATCGACCACCCGTGGTTCATCCCCGCTTGTTTCGTTGTTGGCGCGTTCCTGGTTGCGAACCTGATCGTGATGCGTGCTCTCGTGAATATCAAAGTCTGAGGCCCAGAAGATGGAAGCTTTCAATCAATTCGCTGTTAATATGCTTGGCCCTGCCGGTCCGATGATCCTCATCGCCGGCTTGGGTATCTTGCTTTTGGTTCTCGCTATTCCGATGTTCTTCATGTCGCGGTCCAACCCGATGGATCGACTGAACAACCAGACTTCGGGCAGACAGCAGGTCGATGCGGCCACCCGCGCTGTGCTTCGCGACAAGCAGAAGAACCAAAAGCTCAACAAATACGCGCAGTTCCTTGAACCACAGGATGCCAAAGAGCTTTCGGACGTTCGAATGAAGCTGCTGCAAGCAGGTTACCGGACCAAAGATGCCGTTCAACTCTATTATTTTTCACAGTTTGTGCTTGGGATTGGCGGCCTGATCCTTGGGGTCGCGTATTTCTACCTTATCCTTGATCCGTCAAGCGCCACCACGCAGCAGACCGTGATGTACACGCTTGGGCCAGGCGCCGCAGGTTACATGTTCCCGAAATACTGGATCACCAGCCGTGTTCAGAAACGGCAGGAAGAAATCGAAAGCGGCTTTCCCGACAGCCTTGATATGATGCTGGTTTGCGTCGAAGCAGGCCAGTCCATGGATCAGGCTATTGTGCGCGTCAGTAAGGAATTGCGCGCGTCCTATCCCAGTCTTGCGGATGAATTCGAATTGGTCAGCTATGAAATGAAGGCCGGTAAAGACAAGACTTCTGTTCTGAATGACATGGGCGAACGTTGCGGTGTGCAGGACGTGATGTCTTTTGTCACCGTTCTCAACCAAAGCCAAAGCTTCGGTACTCCTATTTCCGATGCCCTTCGAGTTTATGCGGCAGAAATGCGTGACAAACGCGTGATGCGTGCCGAAGAAAAGGCAAACAAGTTGCCAACCAAAATGACATTGACCACAATGATGCTGACAGTGCCGCCGCTATTGATCATTCTCGTTGGTCCTTCGGTCGTCGGCATCCAGCAACTCGGCAGTCTCGGGAGTTCGATGGGGCAATGACTTTAGGCCGACTTTGGCCCGCTTTTATCTTGATCGGATTGGCCGCCTGTGGACCGGGCGGCTTTTCCACGTCTGAAGATGCTGTGTTTGCACCCAGCGTCGATCCAAGAGGCGCGGTTGTCGATCAATTGACTGTAGGCCACCGCCTGATGGCGGCAGGAGAGTATGAATTAGCGCTCAGTTCGTTCAGCCTTGCAGCTGCCGAACAGGGACTAACACCCGAAGTTCTTTTATCGTTGGGATCCGCCAATCTTGCCCTTGGCCGTCTTAATCAAGCCGAAGACTTGCTGCGTCGAGCGACGAAAGACGCCCCCGATAGTCCCGATGCCTGGAACAATCTGGGGGTGGTGCTGATCGAGAAAGGTAAAACAGCCGAGGCCGCGCAGGTATTCCGCAGGGCATTTGGCCTCGACAATGGCGAAAGTGTTGCAATTCGGGATAATCTGCGCTTGGCTCTCGCAAAATTAGAAAATTCGCAGTACGATGCGGAAATAGAACAAGAATACAAAATTGTGCGGCGCGGCAACAGTGACTTTCTAATCCGCCCGACGCAGTAATGAGGCAGAGCAGTAAAGGACGCAAAAATGCGCCATCCCTTTATCGTGACCCTGTGTATTGCAGGGGCAGTTGCGCTTACTGGTTGTGAGCGCGGCATTGACACCGAGGCCGTTGACCGCGAATTTCAAGGGGTCAACGTCATCGACGGGACCAATCTGAATGAGGTCATGCTGTCGGTTTCCGACCCGAACGAAGCAGTGTCCTATTTCCAGCGTGCCAGCAGCGGCGAACCAGACCGGATTGATCTTGCCCGCGGCCTTGCCATTTCGCTGATCCGCGCCAAACGTCACACAGAGGGTGTCGCAGCGTGGGCGCGTGTGGTCGACAACGAAGCGGCCACAAACAGTGATCGCGTGGAACTGGCTGATGCGCTGATCCGTAATAACGAATGGGACCGCGCAGAAGTTGCGCTGAACGCCATTCCGCCGACATTTGAGACCTACAAACGCTATCGGCTCGAAGCGATGATCGCTGACAGCAAGAAGCAGTGGGACAAGGCTGACAGCTTTTATGAGACGGCTGTGGGGCTGACAACAACGCCCGCTTCCGTGATGAACAACTGGGGCTTCTCCAAGCTGACAAGGGGCGACTATTCGGGTGCGGAACGGCTCTTTACCGAGGCTATCCGCAACGATGACTCTCTCTTCACCGCTAAGAACAACCTCGTTCTGGCACGCGGTGCGCAGGGCAATTATGTGCTACCGGTTGTGCCGATGACCCAAATCGAACGGGCAGAGTTGCTTCACACGATGGGCCTTGCGGCGGTCAAACGCGGTGATGTCGTAACAGGCCAGGGCCTGATGCGCGAAGCAATCGACACCCATCCACAGCATTTCGAAGCCGCAGCCCGCAGCCTGAAGGCACTTGAATCCAATGTCGTGAACTGAGCAGCCATATGGACATTTCGGCGTTCTCGGCTCTGGCTTTCCTACCTTTCGTTCTTCCTATTTGCGTCTATGTCGCGTTTTCCGACATGCGCGACATGCGCATTCCAAACCAAACCGTCGTGGCGTTGTTCGTTGTCTACGCTGTTGTAGGTTTGTTTGTTCTGCCCTTTGACGCCTATCTATGGCGGTACGTCCATCTTGTCGTGGTGCTGGTCGCCGGCATCGCCTTGAACGCGGGCGGTGCAATGCGCGCAGGAGATGCTAAATTCGCGGCAGCGGCGGCGCCCCTTATTCACGTCGGCGATCTGCGACTGCTTATGGCGCTTTTCGCAGCGACCATCCTCGCTGCGTTCGTGTCCCACAGGATCGGCAAACATACCGCTCTGCGCAAGATCGCACCACATTGGAAAAGCTGGACGAACCCCAAGTTTCCGATGGGTCTGGCCTTAGGAGGTGTGCTAGCGGTTTATCTTGGTCTTGGTGTGTGGTTCGGCAGGTAAGCTGCCAACAACCTGTCCTGCCCTAGCCCTTCTGTTGCCACATTGGCCTGCCACGGTCAGCCAAACACAAAACTGGCTGAACCGATCCGGGGCATTCAATGAACATGCAGACAAGCGCCGTCATGGCGCCTCCTCCTCCAAAGCGCATGGAAGACATGCAGCTGCAACCGGTCATGATGCGGGACATTCTTCTCAAGACGATGTTCCGCAAAAACGTGTCGACCGCGACCGCGATTGCACAAAGCGTCTGCCTTCCCGTGCCGATTACCCAGGAACTGATTGATCTGTCGCGCAGCCAATTGCTTTTGGAGGCCACCGGCACGCTGAATGCCAACAACGGATCTGAGATGGGTTACCAATTGACCGACGCAGGCAAGGCCCGCGCTTTGGACGCCCTTGCCCAGTCGGAATACTACGGCGCAATGCCCGTGCCTCTTGCCGTCTATGCCGAACAGGTAAAGCGCCAGTCGATCCGAAACATCCACATCTCCCGGCAACAGCTAACCGATGCGATGGGGCATTTGATCCTGCCACCAGAACTGCTGGGCAATCTTGGCCCTGCGGTCGGTGCAGGTCGGTCGATTCTGATGTACGGGCCTCCGGGCAACGGCAAATCCTCGATCTCGAACGGCATCCGCGATGCGATGGGAGACAAGATCTACATCCCGCACGCCATCGAATACGCGGGTCAGGTGATCACGGTCTATGACCCAATTGTCCACAGTGCCGCCGAAACCGCAGGCGCCGCCACCGGACTGCGACTGACCAACCGATTTGACACACGCTACGTGCTGTGTGCCCGCCCAACAGTGATCACCGGCGGTGAACTGTCACTCGACATGCTCGATCTGGTCTACAACCCGACCGCACGCACCTATCAGGCGCCGTTGCTGCTGAAATCCACGGGCGGCATCTTCATCGTCGACGACCTTGGTCGTCAGGCCGAACCACCACAAAAGCTGGTCAACCGATGGATTGTTCCACTGGAAGAGGCGCGCGACATTCTTGCCCTCCAATCGGGCGAGAAATTCGAAGTGCCCTTTGACACTCTGGTGATCTTCTCGACCAACTTCCACCCGAACGAGATTTTCGACCAAGCCGCGCTACGCCGGATCTTCTTCAAGATTAAAATTGACGGACCGGACCAGCAAAACTTTCTTAAGATTTTCTCGATGGTTGCAAAGAAAAAGAAGATGGCGCTTTGTGAAAAATCGCTGATCCACCTTCTCAAGACCAAATACCCGACGATTAAGAATGTCTACGCGAACTACCAGCCAGTGTTTCTGATCGACCAGATGATCGCAGTCTGCGACTTTGAAGGATGGCCCTACAAGATGACGCCAGAGCTAATCGACCGCGCTTGGGCCAACATGTTCGTCAAAGACGAGAAGATCGTCAAATAAGCGCAACCAGCGGATTTTCCGGCAACTGAAGATCGCGGATGCGTCCACGCGTCCGCATCACCATTCGAACGTCACGGCGCGACCCGGATCGACCACACGCAATGACGCGCAAAAAACCCAAGATTAGCCCTTGACGCCACGCCGCACCGCTCGTACTCACGCGGCGGTCCGGCGCGGTAGCTCAGTTGGTTAGAGCGAACGACTCATAATCGTTAGGTCGGGGGTTCGAGTCCCCCCCACGCCACCAAACATCCTCAAGATCATTGCCCCCAGAGCGCCGTTTAAACGGACGGCAGCGTGTGCCCGTTCTGCTGGCCCAAGTGTCGGTAAAGGAACAGACGAATTTTAACGCAACACTTTAGACCGGACCCATGACACAGCTTTTACCCACCACAGTTTCCACGGATCGCATTCTTCCTGGTGTCGCTTTGATGCTAGGTTTCTGCGTAACGGCGCCACTTCTTGATGTCGCGGCCAAGCTTGCTTCCAGCAGCGTCCCTGTCGGTCAAATCACTGCCGCGCGGTTCATTGTGCAATGCCTGCTGATGGCGCCGGTTGTGTTGATCATGGGCCTGTCGCTCAAGGTGCCGCGCCAGAAATGGATGGCCCTGACAATACGCGCTCTGATGTTGTTCACATCCACCTTTTGCTTCATCGCGGCAATCCGGGTGATGCCCTTGGCCGACGCGCTGGCGATCGTATTCGTCGCGCCCTTCATCGTCCTGCTGGTCGGCAAGTTCTACCTGAGCGAAGACGTCGGCCCCCGCCGCGTAGCTGCCGCACTGGTGGGTTTCGTGGGAGTGCTTTTCGTAATCCAACCCAGCTTCTCGGCCTTTGGTGCCGTTGCATTGTTCCCACTTGGCACCGCAGTCGGGTTTGCCTTCTACATCCTCGTGACCCGTGGCCTGTCGCGGCAGATGCACCCGGTAACTCTGCAATTCTACACCGGCTTAATCGCCAGCTTGCTGTGCCTACCCATTCTGTTCCTTGCCCAAGGCACCGGTTCTGTCCTGCTTGATCCGGTTTGGCCCGAGGGGATCGCGTGGACCTGGCTTTTCGGTGTCGGGTTCTTTGCAACAGTGAGCCACATGATGATGACCTACGCGTTGTCATGGGCGCCGTCCGCCACCCTGGCGCCACTGCAATATCTGGAACTGCCAGTGGCGACATTGCTGGGACACCTCGTCTTTGGGGACTTCCCGAACGCACTGACCCTGACGGGGATCGGCATTATCATTGGTGCAGGCCTATATATGATCCACCGAGAACGCGTCACGGCGCGTCGGCTTGTGACTGAACGCGCAGCACCGCCGATCTAAGTCGCCCTGCCACGACTCCTCCGACCACCCGCCATACAAAGCGCAGTATCAACGTGTTACCAATTCGAAAAATGTATCAACAAGATGTAACATTAATCTTGCCGGGAATCGCGCGATGCCGTAACCTCCTCCGCAACACAGCGCGGATCCGCCCGCCGCTCATGCGCGAAAGGCTCATATATGTACGCCCAGATGGTCACGTCGGAAGCAACACAGGACGACCCAGAAAAGCTCGCTGCGTTTCAGGCCCGCATCGATGCCGGGGAAAAGATCGAACCCAAGGAATGGATGCCTGAGGGTTACCGCAAAACGCTGATCCGCCAGATCGGTCAGCATGCCCATTCGGAAATCGTCGGCCAATTGCCAGAAGGCAACTGGATCACCCGCGCGCCCTCACTTGAACGCAAGGCGATCCTGCTGGCAAAGGTGCAGGACGAGGCGGGGCACGGCCTTTACCTTTACTGCGCCGCTGAAACGCTTGGGGTGAGCCGGGACGAGCTGACCGAAATGCTGCTGGATGGGCGCATGAAATACAGCTCCATCTTTAACTACCCGACGCTGACATGGGCTGACATGGGCGCGGTGGGTTGGCTGGTCGATGGCGCCGCGATCATGAACCAGGTGCCTCTACAACGCACATCCTACGGCCCCTATTCCCGAGCAATGGTCCGCATTTGCAAGGAAGAGTCGTTCCACCAGCGGCAAGGCTATCATATCATGATGAAGATGGCCCAAGGCACATCTGCGCAAAAGAAGATGGCACAGGATGCGTTGAATCGCTTCTGGTATCCGTCGCTGATGATGTTTGGCCCGTCGGACAAAGACAGCGTGCATTCCGCGCAGTCGATGAAGTGGAAAATCAAAATGAACACCAATGACGAACTGCGTCAGAAGTTCGTCGATCAAACCGTGCCGCAAGCCGAATTCCTTGGCCTGACCGTGCCGGATGAGACCTTGCACTGGAATGACGAAAAGGGCGGTTACGATTTTGCAGAACCGGATTGGTCCGAATTCTTCGACGTGATCAAGGGCAATGGCCCGTGCAACACCGAACGGCTCGCCGCGCGCAACAAGGCGTGGGACGATGGCGCATGGGTGCGCGATGGTTTGATGGCCCATGCCGAAAAGAAACGCACCTCAAAACTGGCCGCTGAATAGCACACTAGCCCTGACGGGCGTCTCTGCTAGGCGCGCCAAACGGCGCGATACGCGATGGGAGGAATACATATGAAACACGAATGGCCCCTGTGGGAAGTTTTTATCCGAGGCCAGCACGGCCTGAACCATCGCCATGTCGGCAGCCTGCACGCGCCCGACGCGGAAATGGCGCTCAAGAACGCCCGCGATGTCTACACACGCCGCAACGAAGGCGTCAGCATCTGGGTGGTCGAGGCGCAGCATATCACCGCGTCGTCACCGTCGGAAAAAGGTCCGCTTTACGAACCATCAGAAAGCAAGGTCTACCGCCACCCGACCTTCTTCGACATCCCCGATGAAGCGGGCCACATGTGATGACCGACCACACCGCCCTGTTTGAATACCTCCTGCGACTGGGGGACAACACTTTGGTCCTGGGCCACCGGGTCAGCGAATGGTGTGGCCATGCACCTGTCCTGGAAGAAGACATTGCGCTGGCCAACACTGCGCTTGACCTGATCGGTCAAACCCAGATGTGGTTTGGTCTTGCCGGCGAGGTCGAAGGCGCTGAACGCTCGGCTGATGATCTAGCGATGCTTCGCGACGTCTGGGATTTCCGCAACCTGCTTCTGGTTGAACAGCCCAACGGTGATTTCGGCCAAACCCTGATGCGCCAATGCCTGTTTGACGCGTTCCATTTCGAACTGCTGACCGAACTTACGCGCGCCTCTGACGACCGCATCGCCGCCATTGCCGCCAAGGCGCTCAAGGAAGTGACCTATCACCTCGACCGCTCGTCCGAGACCGTGATCGGGCTCGGAGACGGAACCGAGGAAAGCCACCGCCGTATGCAAGCCGCGCTGGACTTGCTTTGGCCCTACGTTGGCGAGATGTTCACGGCCGACGCCGTCGACGACGCCATGCACACCGCCAGGATTGCCCCCGACCTGACCACCTTGCGCGCCCGCTACGACGAACGGCTAAACAACATACTGTCCGAGGCGACGCTGAGAAAGCCTGACAGCAACTTTGCCCAATCCGGGGGCAAATCCGGCTTCCGTCACACCGAACACCTTGGCCATATGCTGACCCAGATGCAGTGGTTGCAGCGCGCCTACCCGGGCGCGACCTGGTGACATGACACCCGACGTTTCTACCATTTGGGACTGGCTCGATCAGGTGCCGGACCCCGAGATACCCGTGATCTCGGTTGTCGATCTCGGCATCGTGAGAGACGTGGCATGGCAGGGCGATACGCTCGAAGTGGCCGTGACCCCGACCTATTCGGGCTGCCCCGCCACATCCGTGATCTCAATGGACATCGAAACCGCGTTGTACGACCGAGGCGTCACAAACGTACGGATCAAAACCCAGATCGCGCCGCCTTGGACCACCGATTGGCTGTCCGACAAAGGCCGCGCCAAGCTGACCGAATATGGCATCGCGCCGCCCTCTCCCGCTGGTGGTCCCGACACATGCCCACGCTGCGGTGGCACACATCTCACCCGGATCAGCCAGTTTGGCTCCACCCCGTGCAAGGCGCATTGGCGGTGTGACGACTGTCTTGAACCGTTCGACTATTTCAAATGTATCTGACCGCAAGGCGCTGACATGGCACGATTTTTCCCCCTGACCGTCACAGATGTCGACCGCACCACCCGCGAGGCAGTCGCCGTAACCCTTGAGGCCCGCGACGGCGGAGATTTCTCATTCACCCAAGGCCAATACCTGACCTTCAAACGCGAATTCGACGGCACCGAATTGCGCCGTTCCTACTCCATCTGCTCTGGAGTAAACGAAGGCGTTCTGCGGGTGGGCATCAAGAAAGTCACCGACGGTGCTTTTTCCTGCTGGGTCAACGAAGACCTGAAATCCGGCATGACCATCGACGCGATGGAGCCAATGGGCAAATTCCACACGCCCATTGAACCGGATAAGTCCAAAACCTACCTCGCGTTTGCGGGCGGCTCAGGGATCACCCCCGTTTTGTCGATCCTGAAAACCGTTCTAGCGGCAGAACCCTTGTCGCGCTTTACGCTGGTTTATGCGAACCGCAGCGTCAGCACGATCATGTTCAGGGAAGAACTGGAAGACCTCAAGAACACCCACATGGGGCGCTTCAACATCATCCACATACTCGAGACCGACGCGCAGGATATCGACCTGTTCCAAGGCCGAATTGATGGTGAAAAATGCACCGCACTGTTTGCCAACTGGATTGACATCGCCAGCGTCGACACCGCTTTCATCTGCGGCCCGGAGCCAATGATGAAAGCCATCGCCCAATCGCTGGGGGATCACGGGCTAAACAAGGATCAGATCAAATTCGAACTGTTCGCCAGCGCGCAGACAGGACGGCTGGCGCAGCGCACCAAGGTGGCGGACGACAACGCAGGCGACACGATCTCGGCATCAATCACGCTTGACGGAATGACCCGCGGGTTTGATATGGGCCGCGATATGACGATCCTCGAAGCCGCGCTCGATAATGCCCTGGACGCGCCGCACGCTTGCCGCGCCGGGGTCTGCTCCACTTGCAAGTGCAAGGTCTTGGAAGGCGAAGTTGATATGGTCGCCAACCACGCGCTTGAGGATTACGAGGTTGCGGCGGGCTACGTGCTGTCCTGCCAATCCTACCCAATCACCAAGCGCGTCGTCGTCGACTTCGACCAGTAACGTTCAAA
Organism: uncultured Marivita sp.; assembly: GCA_947503115.1. Classification (GTDB taxonomy): domain Bacteria; phylum Pseudomonadota; class Alphaproteobacteria; order Rhodobacterales; family Rhodobacteraceae; genus Marivita. The sequence continues at coordinate 5,422 of CANNCS010000097.1, read as the reverse complement.
CCGGCTTGCGGTTGTCCACTACGCGCACTGCCTTGCCTTGTGAGCGCACAACAGAACCGGGATCACCCACTTCGACCTCGGTCGAGACGCCGACATGGTCCTTGATCCGCTTAACCAGCATCCGCGCCGCAGCCGTGCGTGACAGCTCGTCCGCCGCATCTGGCGCCGCCTCTGCAAACACCCGCATCGCGTCCATCCGGCCTGCAGTGTAAAGCTCGATCTGGAAATACGGGGCAAGCCCTCCGGTCGCCATGACCTCTTCCTCGATCTGGGTCGGGAACACGTTCACGCCGCGCAGGATCATCATGTCGTCGCTGCGGCCCGTCACCTTTTCCATCCGCCGCATGCTTCGCGCGGTGCCTGCCATTAGTCGCGTGAGATCGCGCGTGCGGTAGCGAATGATCGGCATGCCTTCCTTGGTGATTGTCGTAAAGACCAACTCGCCCATTTCACCATCGGGCAAAACCTCTCCGGTCGTGGGGTCGATGATCTCGGGGTAGAAATGATCTTCCCAGATATGCAGACCGTCCTTGGTTTCTACACATTCATTGGCAACACCCGGTCCGATCACCTCGGACAGTCCGTAAATATCCACCGCGTGCATGTCGAACGCGTCTTCGATTTCCAGCCGCATCGCGTTGGTCCAGGGCTCGGCCCCGAACACGCCAACCTCCAAGGAGGACGCGCGCGGATCTAGCCCCGCCTTGTGGAACGCCTCAAGGATATTCAGAACATAAGACGGCGTGACCATGATGCCTTTGGGCTGAAAGTCGGTGATCAACCCAACCTGTTTTTCGGTCTGGCCACCCCCCATGGGCACCACCGTGCCACCCAACTTTTCCACGCCGTAATGCGCGCCAAGTCCACCGGTGAACAGGCCATATCCATAGGCCACATGAACCATGTCACCCGCACGCAAACCCGACGCCTGCAATGACCGCGCGACCACGCTGGCCCACATGTCGATGTCGTTTTTCGTATAGCCGACAACCGTAGGTTTGCCCGTTGTCCCAGAGGAGGCATGGATACGTGTGATCTGTTCGCGCGGCACGGCAAATAGCCCGAACGGGTAATTGTCGCGCAGATCCGATTTCAGAGTGAAGGGGAACTTCGCCAGATCGGCCAGATCCTTGAGGTCATCCGGGTGCACCCCCGCCGCATCGAACTTGGCACGGTACATCGGCACGTTCTCATAGGCATGGCGCAGCGACCAGCGCAGCCTATCCAGTTGCAGACTGCGGATCTCGTCGATCGAGGCCAGTTCTATCGGATCGAGGTCCGACGGTTTTGGTGACAAATCTTTCATGTGTTCAGCGCCTCCCCTACGCTTCGTCGAACACCGTTCCCTTGATCGACCGCGACAGCCCACGGAACTCGGCAATCAGCACCCCTGATTGATTGGTGACTTGAACATCCGTGATGCCGCTGCGCCCTGTCAAAGAAATCTCGGTCGCCGTTGCCCGCAGGCGATCCCCCAACCGCCCCGAGGCTATGTAGGTGATCGAATTATGCTGCGCGACGGTGACCTGATTGCGGCTGTTACACGCAAAAGCAAAAGCACTGTCAGCCAGCGTAAAAATCACCCCTCCGTGGCACATGCCATGCCCATTGCAATGGTTTTTATTCACGGTCAATTCCATGACCGCCTCGCCTTCAGCGATATGTTTCAGTTCCATCCCCATCCATTGCGAGGCATGGTCTTGCTGCCACATATGATGGGCAGATTTTTTGGCGCGATCGTCTGGTGTCATGGACGGGACGCTTGCATGAAGTTCGCGCACGGTCAAATACTTAGGCAGGGAAAAGGGGACAACAATGACAGTTCAGGACATTCAGAGTTTCGTGGCCGGTGACTGGCTTTCCCCAGACAGCGCAGCGCGGGACATCCGCGACGCCGTGACAGGTAACGTGATCGCGCGTGCCGGCCGTGCGCAGGTCGATGCAAGCGCGATGATCGACCATGCGGTGAGCGTCGGTGCACCTGCTTTGCGGGCCATGACGTTCCATGATCGCGCCCGGATGCTCAAGGCGTTGGCGTTGTATCTGCAAGAGCGCAAACAGCTGCTTTACGACCTGAGCTTTTCAACCGGCGCCACGCAGAAGGACCATCTGATCGACGTCGATGGCGGGATTGGAACGATGCTGGTCATCGCCTCAAAAGGACGGCGCGAGATGCCGGACGGGCATGTTTATCTTGATGGCGGGATCGAACAATTGTCGCGCAAAGGCAGCTTTGTCGGACAGCACGTCTGCACCCCGTTGCAGGGTGTTGCAGTCCACATCAACGCGTTCAATTTCCCGGTATGGGGTATGCTGGAAAAGCTGGCACCCACCCTGCTCGCAGGCGTTCCTGCTATCGTGAAACCAGCGACGACAACGTGCTATGTGACCGAAGCCTGCGTCCGATTGATGGTAGAAAGCGGAATTTTACCAAATGGTACAATTCAACTCGTAACCGGCGGACTGGGCGACTTACTAGATCATCTTGGCCCGCAGGACGTGGTCAGCTTTACCGGCTCTGCCGACACAGCCCACACCCTGCGCAGCGCACCAAACCTCTTGCGCAACTCAGTAAGGTTTGTGGCAGAACAAGACAGCCTCAACGCATCGATCCTTGGTCCTGATGCCCTGCCGGGCACGCCGGAATTTGAACTGTTTGTAAAAGAAGCCCACCGCGAGATGACCACCAAGGCGGGGCAAAAATGCACCGCCATTCGCCGGATCATTGCACCTCAGGCACAAGTCGACGCGGTGATCTCTGCAATGTCCGACCGTCTGCGAGGCACGGTGATCGGAGACCCGCGCGATCCGGCAACCCGCATGGGAGCGTTGGTGTCGGACGGGCAGCGGCGCGATGTGTTGGCGAAATGTGCAACACTCGGGACCGAGGCGGAACGGGTCTTCGGTGATCCCGAGGCGTTCGCCGTGCATGGGGCCGATGCCGCAAAAGGCGCATTCCTGCCGCCGATGCTGTATCATTGCGCCGACCCCGATGCGGCCACTCATGTGCACGACACCGAAGCGTTTGGTCCGGTTGCGACAGTCATGGGCTACCGCGATCTATCCCACGCCATTGCGCTGGTGAACCGGGGGCAAGGCAGCCTTGTCGCGTCCGTCGTCACCCATGACCCAAAGGTCGCCCGCGAAGTGGTGATGGGTGCGGGCGCCTATCACGGACGGCTTTACTTCAACAACCGCGACAGCATGGCCGAGGCAACCGGGCACGGATCGCCCCTGCCCCATATGGTACATGGTGGTCCCGGCCGTGCAGGCGGTGGCGAGGAACTGGGCGGAGTGCGCGGGGTAATGCACTACATGCAGCGCACTGCTGTTCAGGGCAGCCCGGATGTGATTGCCGCTGTGACTGGGGAGTGGGTGCCGGGTGCATCAACATCGCAGGGACCAGCGCATCCGTTCCGGCGCAGTTTCGACGACGTTCAGATCGGGGAAACCCTTCACACAGAAGACCGCGAAGTGACGTTGGAAGACATCGAACACTTTGCTGAATTCACCGGCGACACGTTCTATGCGCATATGGATGACGACGCGGCCAAGCGTAACCCGTTCTTTCCCGGCCGAGTTGCACATGGCTACCTGCTTCTTAGCTTTGCGGCCGGGTTATTTGTGGACCCGGACGAAGGCCCGGTTCTGGCGAATACCGGGCTCGACACGCTGCGGTTTCAAAAGCCGGTCAGCGCGGGGGACCGGATCAAGGTTCAGTTAACCGTGAAGAAGAAAACAAAGCGCACAGATGATTACGGTGAGGTGCGCTGGCATGTGACGCTGCGCAATCAAGACGACGAGCCTGTTGCAGAATATGAACTTCTGACGATGAACGCGTATAGTTAAGTGCGCGCGCACTTGGCCTGAGACAACACGCGGCGTATCGGTTGACCATGACTGACACTGATTTCGCCCAACTTGTCGCCCGCGTTCTGGGATCGTCCACACCGAGGGTATGGTCACTTCTTGTGACCATGTTCGGCGACTTGGCGCTGACACCACAAGCACGGCTGAGCGGCGCGACCGTGAACGCGATTACGGCTGCGATCGGTATCAAACCCGAAGCAACCCGCGTTGCTTTGCACCGTCTTCGCAAGGAAGACTGGATCGTCAGCCACCGGACAGGGCGACAGACACGTTACGGTCTGACATCGCATGGGCGGACGCAAACCACGGCAGCCGCTCCGCGTGTCTATGGTCCCGCCGCGACGGGAACTAGCGCCTACCTTGTGCTGGAGAACCCATCCTTGCCAACCGATTGGCCAGCAGATCAAAACGCCGTCACCACGGTGCAGATCGGACCAAAAGTGGTTGTGACAACGTCCAGTACAAAGAGCGATCAACACCTTAAACTGGCGCTGAACCCCGACATGGACCTACCGCAATGGGTCAGCGACAAGCTGTGCCCGCCCGAGATCCAAAGCGCGTCGCGTGATCTGTCACAGCGGTTGCGGCAAATCTTGGAAGGCGCTTCGTTGGAGGACCTGCCTTTGCTGCAGCGCACCGCGATCCGTGTGGTTATCGTACATGAATGGCGCAGGCTCATACTGCGCACGCCAGCGTTCCCCGAAACCCTGCTAAAGGATCAATGGCGCGGTGAAGAGTGCCGCGTCGCGTTTCACACACTACTGACCCGTTTGCCGGTTCCTGATCTTGCAGCGTTGGAGGACGCCATCGAGGCGGGATAGCACAGATAGCGCCGCATCACTGCGGTAACAACAAGACATTGACTCGCGCGCGTGACGTAGCGTTACTTTGCGGCATGCTCAATTACGGGCAGCGGAGGATGTCGCATGACTGCCGGGAATGACCTGCTAGAATTTCAATCGAACCTTAATACCACAACAACCGATGTTCAGACCATCCGCGCTGATGCGGAAAAACTGGCGTCGGCATTGGACGCAGCGGCGACAGCCTCGCAAAGTTATCTGACCTTTCGGAAAATCATCAAGGTTGCGGATGCCGGGTTTTCGGCCGCGTTGACCACGTTGAAGCTGTCGGAAAACGTAGCGCCACTACAGGGGCCGTCCCGTGCGCTCAAGGACGTGCTTGAGATCATTCAACCGCGTGTCGTGCAAATCAAGGACGCGACCGACCGCGCCAAGAAGATCGAACCCTTGCTGACCAAGATCGTTCAGGCAGACAGAGCGGTCGAGCTCACGATCATGCCGGCCATCGTCTCAACCGACGAAACATTGGTCAACATTCGGGATAGCATCGCTGAAATCGTCCGCGCCTTCGACCGCGTGTCGACACCAAACGGCATTCCCGAATTGAACCCGAATGCTGGAACCAGCCGCCCGGGACGGGACGATTTCGAAGGCCTGTTCGATGAGGCTGATGACCTAGTGTTCCCCGCCTGACATAGGATTCCCAACGCTGCTGCGTCGTGGCATGATTGGCGGATGAGACGCTCCGA
>CANNCS010000096.1 GCA_947503115.1 uncultured Marivita sp. | reverse complement strand
AGGGAACGCCGTGCGCTGGACGCGCTCGATGAAATCCGCGGAAACAGGTAAGAAGTGTCAGACTCGGAGCACTAGGAAATCGAGCACCTCTTGCCGGTACGCATAGTAGTCCTGGTGTTCGAGAAGCGCCTTGCGGGTCCGAGGACGTGGCAGGTCAACCTTGGTGATCTTCCCGATCGTGGCTTGCGGTCCGTTGGTCATCATCACGACACGGTCGGCCAGCAAGATCGCCTCGTCGACATCGTGCGTCACACAGATCGCTGTGACTTTGGTGCGGGACCACACCTCCATCAGCACTTCCTGAAGTTCCCAGCGGGTCAGGCTGTCAAGCATACCGAAAGGTTCATCCAGAAGCAGAAGTTTGGGAGACAGCGCAAAGGCCCGAGCAATGCCAACGCGCTGTTGCATCCCGTTGGACATATCCTGTGCGGGTTTGTCCATCGCGTCGGCCAAACCAACCCTTTCCAGATAGTATTCCACCACTTCCTGCCGTTCAGGCTGGCTGGCATTGGGATAGACTTTGTCGACACCAATGGCGCAGTTTTCGCGCGCAGACAGCCACGGGAACAAGTTGGGAGACTGAAACACTACGGCGCGTTCCGGGTCAGCGCCTTCGACGTGGCGACCGTCCAGTTTGATCGCGCCTTTCGAAATCCCGTTCAATCCCGCTGCCATTGTCAGAACGGTGGACTTGCCGCACCCGGAATGGCCAATCAGCGATATGAACTCTCCACGGTCGATCTTCAGATCGAAGTCTTCGACCACGGTCAGCGGTCCCTTCGGCGTGGGATAGATTTTGTGAAGTTGGCTGAAGTCGAGGAAGCGGTCGTCGATCAGACCTTTCTGAGCATCCTTGACTGCGGCCGGCACGCCATGAATTGGCGTCACGTCTGGCAAGTGACGGGTGCCTTCGACACGCGCTTCAATCCCGACATCCATCAGATATTTGGTGACTTCCGCACGCAAGCCCTTGAAGGCTTCGTTGGTGTTCATCTCAATTCGGTCGCGCGGACGCGGGATGCGGACTTTGAACTCTTGGCCCAGAGTGCCATCCGGGTTCAAAGCAATGATGCGATCGGCCAGAATGATCGCCTCGTCCACATCGTTGGTGATCAGAACGCAGGTCTTCTTGTCCGCATCCCAAATGTGTTCGATCTCATCCGCCAGATTGGCGCGCGTCAGCGCATCCAGCGCGCTTAGCGGTTCATCCAAAAGCAGGATCTCGGGGTTCATTGCCAAGGCACGGGCCACATTGACCCGCTGTCGCATCCCGCCGGACAATTCGGCGGGACGGCGCGTCGCGGCATGGCTCAGGCCGACCATATTGACGTAGTGCGCAACTTTCTCGGCTTTTTCCGCAGCGCTCAGCCCCGGAAACACGGTATCGACGGCCAAGCGAACATTACCGGTCACCGTCAACCACGGCATCAGGCTATAGCTTTGGAAGATCACACCGCGCTCTGGACCCGGACCAGAGATTGGTTCACCACGATAAGTAACGCTGCCCGAACTGGGCTGATCCAACCCCGCCATGAGGTTGATCAGCGTCGTTTTTCCCGTACCAGAGAACCCGAGGATCACGAGGAATTCGCCCTCGGCCACATCAAGGTCGATGCCTTTGAGAACATCAGCCTGATGTGTGCCTGTGCCGAACGATTTGGACACGTTGTTGAATTGGAGAATACCCATCATGCTCACCGATTGTTCGTGAAGGTGAACAGGGACTGAAGGGCGTACATCACGCGATCCAGCAGGAACCCGATAATCCCGATGGTGAACACCGCCACCATGATCTTGGCCAGCGAACTGGACGATCCATTTTGGAATTCATCCCAAACAAATTTGCCAAGGCCGGGGTTCTGAGCCAGCATTTCAGCCGCAATCAAAACCATCCAGCCGACACCGAGGCTCAGGCGCAGACCGGTGAAAATCAACGGCAGTGCCGAAGGTAAAACCAGCTTGGTGATCTTGGTCCAGGTGTTCATCTTGAGCACCTTCGAGACATTGACCAAGTCCTTGTCGATCGACGCCACACCCAAGGAGGTGTTGATCAGCGTTGGCCATAGCGAACACAGGGTCACGGTAATCGCAGAAATCAGAAAGGATTTGGCGAACCACCCGTCTTGCGTGACGTAGAGCGCTGACACGATCATGGTGACGATCGGCAACCATGCCAGTGGAGATACTGGTTTGAAAATCTGGATCAGAGGGTTGAGCGCCGCGTTCGCGGTCGGGGACAGACCCGCCGCAATGCCCAAGGGCACGGCTATCGCAGTGGCGATCAGGAAACCGAAGAACACCGTCTGGATTGAGGTCCAGATCTGCTGATAGTACGTCGGCGCGCCCGTATAGGCTCTTTGCTTGGGCTCTTTTCCCTGAGCGACCAAACGCTCGTTGAGCTGTGCGACCTTGGCTTCGAATTCAGCTTTGCTCTGGGCTTTGGCCTGCGCGTCCTTGTGCAGGTTCAGCGCTTCGGTCCAAACCTGCTGTGGGCCGGGAACTGCCCCAAGCGATGTTTCGATCTTGGGTGCCAACGTGCCCCACATCACAAGGAATGCGCAGATCGCCAAAAGTGGAACGGCAAGTAGACGCCAGATTTCTTTGGCCTGAGCTGCCGGATTGTCACCAGCTGCGGCTTTCAGCACAGGTGTGATCCAGCTTAGGCCCAAGACCTGAAACCATTTGTCGGCGGCGTTGATACGCGTGAACAGCCGGGCGCGCCGCGCCTCGCGGTCAGCATGTTCAGAGAAATTTGGATCGACGGTGGTCATGATGTGTGCCTTCGCGTCTCAATTGGGGGAATGGCCGGATCGGCGCTGACCGTAGGAATGAACCGCTGGTCAGCGCCGTCTTTTGGCCAAAGAACCGTTAGCCTTCGACGTCGTTGCCAACGACCTTCTGCGCACCCTTCAGCCCGATCGGCAGGCTTTCGAGATAGGCATTGGGGGTACGACCGTCATAAGCGATACCATCGATGATATCGGCGGCTGGCGTCGGTTCCTTGTAGCCATCGCTATCCCAAGGGAAGTCCGCTTCGGCGGCCAAACCTTCGTCCACCAGAAGACGCGCCGCTTCGAGATAGATCTCGGGCTTGTAGACCTTGCGAGCAACTTCGTCGTACCAGCTGTCGGATTTTGCTTCGCCGATCTGCCCCCAACGCCGCATCTGCGTCAGATACCAAATTGCGTCCGAGTAGAACGGATAGGTCGCGTTGTGACGGAAGAACACGTTGAAGTCGGGAATGTCCCGCTTGTCACCCTTTTCGAACTCGAAGAACCCCGTCATCGAGTTTGCGATCACTTCGTAGTCCGCACCGACATAGTTCGGGCGGCTCAGGATTTCGACCGCTTCGGGGCGGTTGGCGTTGTCGTTCTCGTCCAGCCAGATCGCTGCGCGGATCAACGCTTTGGTCAGCGCCAACGTGGTGTTCGGGTATTGCTCGGCAAACTCTGCTGTGATCCCGAATACTTTTTCGGGGTTGTTTTTCCAAAGCTGGTAGTCGGTGATAACCGGCACACCGATGCCTTTGAACACGGCCTGCTGGTTCCACGGTTCACCCACGCAATACCCGTGGATTGTACCCGCTTCCAAAGTTGCCGGCATCTGCGGTGGCGGCGTCACGGACAAGAACACGTCAGCAGCAATCTGGCCCGTCACATTTTCAGAACTGTAGTAACCCGGGTGTAACCCACCCGCTGCGAGCCAATAGCGCAGTTCGTAGTTGTGGGTCGAAACCGGGAAGACCATTCCCATGTTAAAGGGCTTACCTTCGGACCGGAACACTATCCTCAACCACGGGCGCAAGCGTCGAGGCAGAAATCGGATGCTGCGGCCGGCCATCGTCCATTTTGGGAATATGCGGCAGCATCTTTTCCCACACATCGTTGGACACGGTGATCCCATTGCCATTCAGATCCATGGAGAACGGCGTGACGATGTGTGCTTCGGTGCCGTATCCGATGGTTGCGGCAAGCGGTTGACCTGCCAGCATGTGCGCGCCGTCCAATTGACCGTCGATCACACCATCCAGCAACACCTTCCAGTTGGCCTGTGCTTCCAAAGTTACGAAAAGACCTTCATCTAGAAAATAGCCGTTCTCGTAAGCCACAGCGAGAGGGGCCATGTCGGTCAGCTTGATGAACCCGAAGGTCAGTTCGTCTTTTTCAAGCTCGAGCAATTCGGCAAAGGCCGGTCCCGCCAAGGCTGTCGTTGCCGCGAGGCTTAGGAAGAGGTTTCTCATTGTCTGTCCTTTCAAAGTCACCGGACGAGGGAGAAGCGCCCGGGAAAAAGCAAAAAAGGCCGTCCACTAACCACCGACAAACATCGGCAGAAAGCGAGCGACCTTGCTCAGGATTTCCCTGTCAGTGGGAAGGAATTCTGTTCAGTCCACCCCGTTGTGGGCTGATGAGACTAGAATGCGGCAGCGCAGCATTTTCGCAAACTGTTTCTGTGCACCAAGGTAGAAAAAGGCTAAACATCCTAGCGCCGTGCACGAATGCGCCCAAAAAATAATCAACCCAGCGCCGTTGGATCAAAAACACGTCGATCAAAAAACGTATCAGGCAACAGCGTCAGCGCACCATTTGCAGACGCTACGGGCATTTCGACACGAATCGAGCCTTCGACTTTTTCCGATGCACCGGGCAAATCGCCCCCGGTCGATCCCAGATGTCTTCGGTACAAATCGGTGCGAAAAACCTTAGCAACTGCTTCCGGGTCGAACCCTTCGGGCGCGCCGTGTGCCGAGGCAAGGCGGCCTGCGATCCACTTGGCCTGACTGCGCCAAGGAAACGTCGCCGCACCAGCGTGGAATTCGACAAACCGGTCGACCACGCGCTGCTCACCGCGCGATGAAATTGTCATTTGTCCGGTCAATGCCCGGTCGATCAGTTCAGACGAAACATCCAGATAGATCTTGCGCGACAGCAATTCGCTTGCAGTGCTCAGGCTTTGAGGTTGTGCCAGCCACCGTCCGGCCCGCCAGACCGCCCGCATCAACCGCCCAAGAAGGTCTGGTTCTGTCTCAGCCCAGTCCGTACGGGTTGCCAGCACTTTTTCCGGTGAAAACTTCCAGATCGCAGAGCCGGGCAAAAGCAATGCCCCTGCCCCTTGCTCCACCGCAACCGAGCCCCAAGGCTCTCCAACACAAAAGGCGTCGACATCACCGGCGGCCAGAGCATTGGCCATCAAGGGCGGCGGCACGGTGCGAATTTCAATGCCCTCTGCCCCAAGTTCAGTCGCCGCGAACCAATAGCGCAATAGTTCCACATGCATCGAAAACGGGAACGGCACCCCGAATGTCAGTGGTCCAGTGCGTGAAGACGCCAAAGCTCGCGCTGCGGCAAAGGGGTCGGCAAAATCGAAGCCATAGCCTTGGGCGCGCAAGGCTTCTTCCAGAACCCGCCCGACCCCAATGACATTCCCATTCACAGACATGACCGACACCGCCGATAAAGGCGTGGCGACACCACCAAGCTGCATCGCCATCGCAATCGGAATCGGAGACAAAAGATGCGCCGCATCGACCCGTCCGAATGCCAGCATGTCCCGGACCGAGGACCAAGATGGGGCTGGGATCAGATCAAGCGAGATGCCTTCGGCTTGGGCAAAACCCATTTCCTGCGCCACTATCAGAGGCGCGGCATCCACCAGAGGCATATAGGCGACAGAGAGGCTGACTGTCTTCATCCCAACAACCCAGACGCAGTAACCAACGCCTCGGCGACATCGGCCACGCGTCGCCCCTGATCCATCGCGGTTTTGCGCAACAATGCGTAGGCGGCGTCTTCGTCCAAGCCTTTGGCCTTCATCAACAGGCCCTTGGCACGGTCGATCACCTTACGCTCTTCGAGGGCGCGACGCATTTCGGCCAGTTCATTCCGCATCTGGCGGACCATTGAAAACCGGGCAATGGCGGTATCCATGACAGGTTTGATCCGCTCGGGCGACAAACCGTCAACGACATAGGCAGATACACCTGCCTCGATTGCGGCTTGCGCCAACCCACCGGCCGCCCCCGACACGAACATCGCAACGGGTCGATCCAATGGACCTGATGCAAGCGTAAGCTCTTCCATCATGTCCCGTGTCGGATTGTCGATGTCGATCAACACGATGTCAGGCGCGTGCGCGGCGATCTTGCGGGCAAGTCCACTTGCGTTTCCGATCACGAACACATCGCAATCGTCGCTAGCCTTCAACGCATCGACGATTCCGATCGCGCGATCACGATCTTCTTCTACAACCACCACTGTCAGCTTTGAGTTCATAACGCCCCAATGGCCCAGGTTTTTCGCATCGCACAACGCGGTTCTGCGCCATCGGCGCGAAATCACTGGTGAAAAGTCGACCAAAGCAATCAATCTGCACAATTATTCAGCGCAGTCGGGCAAAAAGAAGAGGCGCAGGTCAGCCCGCGCCTCTTCTATGTTTCAGATTGGACTAAACGCCCCTGCCCTAGTCGACAGGGAAGGGTTAAATCAAAGCGCGTCCTCGATAGCGAAGAACATCGTTTCGCCGGAATGGTCGTCAACACCATCATTGTCGGTGGACACCCACATTGTGCCGTCCGCCGTGATGGCCAGACCTTCAACCTTGTCGAGCACATAGCCGCCGGTCGAGGTCAGGTAGGGCAGCAGATCAACCACCTCTTCCTTGACCACAACAGGTAGGTCGCCACCCAGCGGTGCGGGCACCATCTCGGACAGGGCCACGCGGTAGATTTTCTTGGTCACCGCCGCATCACCGATCTGGTTGTCACGTTCGATGATGTACACGTAATCGCCGTGAACGGTAATTTCCGACAAACCGACCCAACCCTTGGCCGGTTCAGCTTTCTCATAACGCACAGCACCCCATTCTTTGGTTTCGAGGTTGTAGGCCACCAGTTTCACGTGGTTCGCCGGATCATCTGCCCATTCGCGCTGGACCGCCATCCAAAGCGTGTTGCCCACCTTGGTGATGCCTTCAAAGCCAAAGCGGCGTTCGACGGCCAGTAGTTCGGATGGAACCGGGATGGTCGTTTCGATCTCGCCATCGCCGTTCACATGGTAAAGCGCGTGTAGGACACCGCGATCCAGACGACCTTCGGAGGCAATCCAGAAGCCACCTTCACCATCCAACGTGATGCCTTCCATGTCCATCAATTGCGCGGGCTGGCCACCACGGGTGACGGGAATGGCGTGTTTGATCTGCGCCGGGGTCTGGCTGGGGTCGATGTGGAAGATCGTTGGCTGGAAACCATAGAAGCTGTCGTTGACGGCCCAGATCGCGCCGTCTGTATCCGCGAACATGCCAGAGTTCGCGCCCCAGCCAGTCAGGGTGTCCATACCGGCGGACGTAAGATGCGGATATGAGGCAGGCGCGTCCTGATATTCGTAGATCATGACATGCGCGCGGGCTGCACCGTCTTCCAGACCGTCGAATTCGTTCGCCGTGGCCAGCAGGTTGCGGCTTGGGATTGCAACCGCGCCTTCCGGGGAAATGCCGGATGGCAGCAATTGCTTGAGCACCGGATTGGCCGGGTCCGTCATGTCGTAGACACCAATAACCGACGCCCGTTCGGCCAGCAGGAAGATGTAAGGCGTGTCGCCGAATACAGCCGCTTCCATGCCTTCCGGCTCTACGCCTTTGGCACCGGATCGCTTGTCCGGGTAGTGACCGATTTGGACCAAAGCATGTTCAAAGGTCGTGCCACTTTCGTAGACAACGGTCCCGTCCTTGTGGAACACAGTAAACCCGCGTGATCCTCCATCCATGTCGCCTTCGTTGGCGGTCACGAAATGCTCCGTGTCGATCCACTGGATGCCATCGGGTTCACGCGGCACGTTTGTCAGGGTTTCGTTGAACAGCAGCGCCGCGCGTTCGTCGGTCGCATCCACGTTTTCAAGATCGACGGTTCCGGCAGAGAAGTGATTGAGGACCTCGCCTGTCGCGGACATAACCACGATGTGGTTGTTCTCTTGCATCGTCACGACGATTTCACCATTGGCGTTCACATCGACGAATTCGGGTTCGGGATCTTCCGGCGCGATATCGGCGAGGCCGGTGACGTTTGCTTGAACCTGCGCGTCACATTGCATCGTGCCGTCCGCAGTAAGCGGGATGATCGACACGTGACCTGCGGGCATCTGCGGCACGCGGCCATCGCCGGCATCCTCGTCACGTTCGTTTTCAACAGCGACGACGACAAAAGATCCATCGGGCGCAACAGCGGTCGAGTCAGGCTGACCACCCAGATCACAGCGCGCGGCCTCGGCGCCAGTTGCCATATCAAGATGCAGCAGGAAACCGGACGGTGCGGTGTAGCTTTCCGATGTGTTCACACCGACGAACACCGTGTTGCCCAGCGCGGAAACCGCAGTCGGCTCACCACCTTTGAGGGTGACGTTGCCCTTGGGCTGCGGGTTGGCCGGGTCGGTGATGTCGATCATACCAATCACGCCCAGCGGGCTGTCCGAATAAACGAGCGTCATGCCATCGGCACTGGCTGAAATGATCTCGGCGCTGGATTCGCGAGCGAGGTCTTCGCCATCGGCCATGTTGGCCACGACCGGGAAAGACGCGATGCGGTTAAAGTTCATCTCGGCAGCAGCAGCCGAGGCAGTAAGAGCTATGGCCGACGTCAGGCACAGCGCACGATATTTCATGGAATCACCCCTTGGATTAACACCAAGGGAGGTGCCGCGAACCCGCGACATCCGAATGACAGTTTTGATTCAGTTTTGTGAACTTGCGATTGGCGCCTTGCCGCGCGGCAGGGGAACGGCCCGATACCTTCGAGACACGATTGCTGGCCGAAAAAGTGCCGAGACGTCGTACCGCTTAACTACCTGGGTGCCAATCGGGCTGGGTCGAAAAGCAGGCGACATCTCTTCCAAGTTGATCCCAATGCGGCTTGTCACGCTCAAATATGACAACCTCGACCTCCAGTCCGCTGTGATTGTCCATAGTGCCAAGCGTAAGTGTCAGATGATTTGGTGATCGCGTATTCTTTCCGTAGACCGGGCTACCACAAGTCGCACAAAAGACCTTGGTCACCTCGGACCCAGTGGCAGATGTGTAACTGAATTCACTTAATGTTCCATTCACGTCCACAGCTTCTGTTCTGAACATAGCGCCGACAGAATGGCCCGTGCCGCTAAGTCGGCGGCATTCTTCGCAATGGCATTGAGCGACAACAACAGGCGGTCCATTGGCCGTGTATGAGACGTCACCACAAAGGCATTGCCCGGTAAATTTCATTGTCATGTTCTAGACTTTACGGCGCGCAGTAAGATGCGCAATCACATTGCAAGATGCTGGCAACGTGTCCGGCAATCTAGCTCATGCTCATATGCTGTGATTTTCGATCTGAGTTCAGGGGCGTCATCACGCGCCTCCTCACACCCAGATAGCGCGTGAGACCTAACCCGGTCCCACGCGATTTTCGACTCAAGTCAAGCGATCAAACGCTCATGCAGACGTACTTCATTTCGAGGAATTCCTCGATGCCGTGGTGGCTGCCTTCACGGCCCAGACCAGACTGTTTGACGCCGCCGAAGGGCGCAACCTCGGTCGAGATAATACCTGTGTTCACACCGACGATGCCATACTCCAGCGCCTCGGCCACCTTGTACACGCGGCTGAGATCCTTGGCGTAGAAATAGCTGGCCAGACCGAAGATCGTGTCATTCGCCAATTCGATCACATCATCCTCGGACTCGAACTTGAAGAGCGGGGCCAGCGGGCCAAAGGTCTCTTCGGTCGAGAACGCCATCTCGCGGGTTGCCCCAGTGACAATGGTCGGCGCAATGAAATTGCCGTCGTTGCTGCCGGACTCATCGCCGAGAATGACATTAGCTCCTTTGGATTTCGCATCGGCGATATGCTCGCGCACCTTATCCAAGGCTTCGGGGTTGATGAGCGGACCAAGATCAGTACCTGCTTCTAGACCGTCACCGACCTTCATCTTGGACACACGGTCCTTCAGCTTCTGCGCGAAAGCGTCATAGACACCGGCTTGCACATAGATGCGATTGGCACAGACGCAGGTTTGGCCATTGTTGCGGAACTTGCACATGATCGCACCTTCGACCGCCGCATCCAGATCGGCATCGTCGAACACGATGAACGGCGCGTTGCCGCCCAGCTCCATCGAGCATTTCATGACCTGATCTGCGGCCTGACGTAGTAGGATACGACCTACTTCGGTAGAACCGGTGAAAGTGATTTTGCGAACCACGGGGTTTTCGCACATTTCCTTACCGACCTCGGACGCCGAGGACGATGGCACGATGTTCATTACACCAGCCGGGATGCCTGCACGTTCGGCAAGTACACCGAGAACAATCGCAGACAACGGCGTTTCAGCGGCAGGGCGGGCCACAAAGCTGCACCCAGCAGCCAGCGCCGGACCAGCCTTGCGGGTGATCATCGCGTTCGGAAAGTTCCACGGCGTGATCGACCCAACAACGCCGATGGGCTGCTTCATCACCATGATGCGCTTGTCGCGCTGGTGACCGGGGATGGTTTCGCCATAGATGCGTTTGGCCTCTTCGGCGAAGAATTCGATGAAGGACGCGCCATAGGCGACCTCGCCCTTGGCTTCGGCCAGTGGCTTTCCCTGTTCGGCGGTCAGGATCGTGGCAAGATCGTCTTGATGTTCCATCATCAATTCAAACCATTTGCGCAGAACGCCCGCGCGTTCTTTGCCGGTCCACTTGGCCCATTCCTTTTGCGCCTTTTCGGCAGCGGCAATTGCATCGGCCACTTGGGCGCGCGAAAGATCGGCCACTTCGGCTATCGTGTCACCGCGGGCCGGGTTATCAACTGTGAAGGTCCCGTCATCGCCGTCTATCCAAGCGCCGTTGACATAAGCGCGGGTTTCCAGCAGCGATGGGTCATTGAGAAGGCTGGCAAGATTTGTTTTCTGGTCGAGCATGGAGTCCCTCCGGATTTTGTGCTGACAAAGGTGGAACACTTGCTAGATGCAATGACAAGTGCTGATCTTTCGGAGCCGTAACGTGGAATTGGACGACGCCTACGCCAACAGCAAGCATATCCCCAACGGGGACGGGTTCCCAGCCATCTGGCGCGCCGATGCGGATGCCTACCGTCAGAGGATGTCCGTTCTGGGCCGCGCCCGTCTGGGGGTGATGTATGGACACGGAACGCGCGAGATCGTCGATCTGTTCCTGCCGGACGGGGTGCCGAAGGGGCTGGTCGTTTTTGTGCACGGCGGTTTCTGGCGGCAAACAGACGGATCACTTTGGTCACATCTGGCCCAAGGGACTGTGGACAGCGGTTGGGCGGTTGCCATGCCGACCTATGATCTGTGCCCCCGCGTGCGGATCGCCGACATCACCCGTCAGGTCGCCACCGCCATATCCGTGATTGCGCGCGACGTGTCTGGCCCGATCCGGCTGGTCGGGCATTCGGCGGGTGGGCATCTTGTGGCACGGATGCTGGCCCCCGGCGTTCTACCCGAAGATGTGCGCGCCCGGATCGCCAAGTGTGTACCGATCTCGCCTTTGTCCGACCTCCGGCCTTTGCTGCGAACTTCGATGAACAACGATTTCAAACTGGATGAGACATTGGCACTTGAAGAAAGTCCCGTTGCCATGAACCCTCCTGATGTCCCGGTGACGGTTTGGGTCGGAAGCGACGAACGTCCCGCCTTTCTGGATCAGGCGCGATGGCTCGCCGATGCCTGGAGCTGCGCCCATGTGATCGACGCGGGAACGCACCATTTTGACGTCATAAACGGCATGACCCAGGCGGGCAGTCCCTTGATGCGGGCAATTCTAGACACTCCGTCTTGACACGGCTCCGAATTCGGAAGGAGCTACCGACATATAATGTCTTTTTCGGACCTTGAATTGACTGAAAAGGACAGGCCGCGCCGTTCAACCCCGTGCGAGGATCGTTGGGGAAGGAGTCGATTGCTATGCGATATTCAGGGTTCCGCGTCATCAAGGAAGCGCTCACTGGCCATCGCGGCTGGGGACCGGCATGGCGCGATCCTGAGCCGAAGGCAGAGTATGACTATGTCATCATCGGCGGCGGCGGGCATGGTCTGGCAACGGCCTACTACCTTGCCAAGGAATACAAACAATCGCGCATTGCGGTGCTCGAAAAGGGCTGGATCGGTGGCGGCAATGTGGGGCGCAATACCACTATTGTGCGGTCGAACTACCTGCTTGATGGCAATGAACCGTTCTATGAATTCTCACTCAAGCTCTGGGAAGGGCTGGAGCAAGAGCTGAACTACAACGCGATGATGAGCCAGCGCGGGATCATCAACCTGATGCACTCTGATGCACAGCGCGACGCCTATATCCGGCGCGGCAACGCAATGATCTTGAACGGCGCGGATGCCCAGTTGCTGGACCAGAAGCAGGTGTTGGAGAAATACCCGTTCCTGAACGTAAAGAACGCCCGCTTTCCAGTCATGGGCGGCCTGTTGCAAGCGCGCGCAGGAACCGCGCGGCACGATGCCGTGGCTTGGGGCTATGCACGGGCAGCGGACCAGTGCGGTGTGGATATCATCCAGAACTGCGAAGTGACGGGCTTCAAGATCGAAGGTGGCAAAATCCGCGGCGTTGAAACCTCGCGCGGATTTATCGGCGCAAAGAAAGTCGGTTCATGTGTGGCGGGATCATCGTCGAAAGTCATGGCCTTTGCCGGGATGCGTCTACCGATCGAAAGTCATGTGCTTCAGGCCTTTGTTTCGGAAGGTCTGAAACCCGTTCTGCCCGGTGTCATCACCTTTGGCGCAGGCCATTTCTATTGCAGCCAGTCCGACAAGGGTGGGCTGGTCTTCGGCGGCAATATTGACGGCTACAACACCTACGCCTCGCGCGGCAATTTGCCGATGGTCGAGGACGTAATGGAGGAAGCCATCGCCATGTTCCCGATGCTGGGTCGCGCACGCCTGCTGCGGTCTTGGGGTGGAATCATGGATATGTCGATGGATGGCACACCGATCATCGACAAGACGCATATCGACGGGCTCTATTTCAATGGTGGCTGGTGTTACGGCGGGTTCAAGGCAACCCCTGCGTCGGGCATGGTTTATGCCCATTTGCTCGCCACTGACGCACCGCATGACACTGCAACAGCGTTCAAACTGGACCGGTTCCACACCGGACACATGATCGACGAAAAAGGGGTGGGCAATCAGCCCAATCTGCACTGATGATCATCAACCATCCACTATTGGGCCCCCGCGATTCCAGCGAATTCGTCTATCTGGGCGACGCGAGCCTCCTCAACCGCCCGGACTGGCAAGCTGACGACGCGCTTGAGCAATTCATTGACTATGGTCACACCCGCGACAACCCGGCAGGGCTACACCGCGAACTTTGGTATCACGAACAAGGTGACCGGTCGTGGCTGGTGGTGACCCGCAACACGGTGACCCACGAGATAACATCGGTTGAACTGGCCCGCGATGTGGCCCGTACAGAGGGGCGGTTCGAATGACCCAGAAAAACCGTTTGGACGGCGGGTTGATCGACCGATCCGAGACCTTCTCCTTCCGTTTCGACAGCCAGTACTACAAGGGTCATAAAGGCGATACGCTGGCCTCCGCTCTGTTGGCCAATGGCGTGCGATTGATGGGGCGGTCGTTCAAATATCACCGCCCGCGCGGACCGATGACCGCCGGGTCGGAAGAGCCGAACGCGATCGTTGAGTTGCGCGAAGGTACCCGCAAGGAGCCCAACACGCGGGCGACCACGGCAGAGCTTTACGACGGGCTGCGAGCTAATTCGCAGAACCGTTGGCCGTCACTGAAATTCGACGCAATGCAGGTGAACGACCTTCTGTCGAACTTTTTTGCCGCTGGGTTCTACTACAAAACGTTCATGTGGCCCGCCGCGTTCTGGGAAAAGGTCTATGAGCCGATTATCCGCCGCGCGGCTGGTCTGGGGTCGCTCAGCACGCAGGACGATCCCGATGGATATGACAAAGGCTTCCTGCATTGCGATCTGCTTATCATCGGCGGCGGCCCTGCTGGTCTGGCCGCGGCGCTGACTGCTGGGGAAGGCGGCGCGCGGGTGATCCTATGTGACGAGGACTTCCTGATCGGTGGGCGCCTGAACCTTGAGACATACGCGGTCGGCGGTATGGAGGGTGCTGCTTGGGCAGCAGAAACCGTCGCACGATTGCAGGCCATGCCGAATGTCCGGGTCATGCCCCGAACGACGGTAATTGGCGCGTTCGATCACGGCATCTATGGGGCGGTGGAACGGGTGAGCGATCACCTTGCCGTGCCAGAAGACGGCAAGCCGAGGCAAATCCTGTGGCGCATCACCTCAAAGCGCGCGCTGCTTTGCGCAGGGGCCACCGAGCGCCCAATCGTTTTCGAAAACAACGACCGCCCTGGCATCATGCAGGCAAGTGCCGTTCGCGCCTATGCGAACCGTTGGGCGACAACCCCGGCGCAGCAGGTGGCGATCTTTACCAACAACGACGACGGGCACCGCACCGCTTCAGATCTATTGGCGAAAGGTGTGGAGGTCGTGTCGGTGATCGACACCCGCGCCGATGCACCGACCTCGTCGGATTATGACGTGGTTGCAGGCGGTGTGATCGACCAGACATGGGGGCGGTTAGGCCTGACCCGGATCGAGGTCAAGATGCCCAAGGGCGGCATCCGCCGGATCAAGTGCGGTGCTCTGGGTGTCTCGGGTGGCTGGAACCCGAACGTGCATCTGACCTGCCATCAAGGGGGGCGTCCCGTCTGGAACGAGGCGCTTGCGGCCTTTGTCCCAAGTGGAACACTGCCGCCAGGCATGACCGTTGCGGGCGCCGCGACTGGCGTCTTTTCGACCCACAGCGCGCTTCAGTCCGGCGCGGAAGGGGCCAAAGCGATCCTTGCCGATCTCGGCATCAAAGCGAGCGCCCTTGCCCTGCCCGGTGCCGAAGATACCCCGGTCAGGATTACCCAGTTCTGGCACGTCAAGACTGCCAAGCGCGCGTGGGTGGACCAGCAAAACGACGTGACCGCCAAGGACATCAAGCTGGCGCATCAGGAAAACTATGTCTCGGTCGAACACCTCAAGCGCTACACGACGCTGGGTATGGCGACCGATCAGGGTAAAACCTCGAACATCGCGGGTCTGGCGATCATGGCCGAAGTGGCGGGCAAAGCGATCCCCGAGGTGGGCACCACAATGTTCCGCCCACCCTACACCCCCACCGCGATGGGTGTGTTCGCTGGACGTGCATGGGGCATGGACACCAAACCAACGCGTCTGACACCCAGCCACACATGGGCCGAAGAGCAAGGCGCGGTGTTCACCGAAGCGGGCCTTTGGCTGCGGGCGCAATGGTATCCGAAACCGGGTGAAACCCATTGGCGGCAAAGCTGCGACCGCGAGGTGATACAGACCCGCAAATCGGTGGGCATCTGCGACGTGACTTCGCTTGGCAAGATCGACGTGCAGGGTACCGATGCGGCGGCGTTCCTGAACAAAGTCTACTGCAACGGTTTTGCCAAGCTGCCCGTCGGCAAGGTACGGTACGGCCTGATGCTGCGCGAAGACGGGATCGTCATGGATGACGGCACCGCCGCGCGGCTGGCCGAAGATCATTTCGTCGTCACGACCACCACCGCCAAGGCGGTGCAGGTCTATCGCCACCTCGAATTTGTGCGACAGTGTCTGTGCCCGAACATGGACGTTCAGATGATTTCAACGACCGACGCCTGGGCGCAGTTTGCCATTGCCGGACCTAATTCGCGCAAGCTTTTGGAAAAGGTCGTCGACGACGGCGTGGATCTGTCAAACGAGGCCTTCCCCTTCATGGCCTGCGGTGAAATCACCATCTGTGGCGGGCTGTCCGCGCGTCTATTCCGCATCTCGTTCTCGGGCGAATTGGCTTACGAAATCGCGGTGCCGACCCGCTATGGCGACGCGCTGGTGCGTCGCTTGATGCAGGCAGGCGAGGAATATGAGGTGGTGCCTTACGGGCTTGAAGCACTGAACGTCATGCGCATTGAAAAGGGTCACGCGACAGCGAACGAGTTGAACGGCACGACAACCGCACTGAACCTTGGCATGGGCAAAATGGTTTCCAAGGCAAAGGACTCGATCGGATCGAAACTGTCTGAGCGTACCGGCTTGAATGAAGCCGATGCGCTCAAACTCGTCGGATTGAAGCCGGTGAATCCCGACCACAAGGTACCCGCTGGCGCGCACCTCATGACCAAAGGCACCGAGGTCATCGCCACCAACGATCAGGGCTATGTCACCTCGGCCTGTTATTCCCCGAACCTTGGCTGCCACATCGCACTTGGGTTCCTGAAATCAGGCGATACGCGCATCGGCGAGATCATCCGCCTTGTCAGCCCACTGACCGGGGTTGATCACGATGCCGAAGTCGTCAGCCCGCATTTCGTCGACCCAGAAGGAGATCGTCTCCGTGCATGATCTGGCCCCCCTTTGCGCTCTTAGCGGCGCCGAACCGCGTGTTGATGTCGTGGCAGGTGTCACACTGACGGAAAACCCCACTCTGGCACTGGCTTCTGTCATGGCACGGCAGGGACACGAAGCTGCTTGCCGCGGTCACCTGAGCGCACTTCTGGAAGGTCCAGTTCCCGAGCCGGGAAAAGCCATCCTGCACGACCCCGAAGCATCGTTCTGGATGGGCCCGGATCAATGGATGGTCGGCGCACCAAGTGCGACGCATGAAGACCTTGCAGCACAACTCAGGTTGCGATTTGGCAACACAGCGTCAATCACCGAACAAACCGATGCCTGGGTCTGCTACGATATGCGGGGCGACGGTATCGAAGATGCGATACGGTTATGCGCCAATATCGACATTGACCAAATGCAAACCGGCGATGCCCAGCGCACGGTCATTCACTACATGGGGGTCTATGTCCTTCGCCGCGACCCCGCCACTTGGCTGCGCATTCTGGGGCCACGATCGTCGGCCAAGTCGCTGCACCATGCCCTTGTCACAGCAATGCGGGCCGCGCTCTAACCCAGCGCTGCCTGTATGATGGTCGATGAGTGGCCAAGATGAGGACACCTATTCCGCGCCTTGGGTTGGTCCGGTGACAGGGAACCACCATGATGGCAGGATTTTTCGTACCGCTTCTGGTCCAAATGACGTTGCTGGCCTTCATCTTCTTCGCACTGGCGAGCTAACACCGCACCTAATTCCTGACCGTTTGGTCAAATCTTCCAGACCGAAATAACAAAGTGAACTTCGGGCCATTAAGGCACGCCTTGTTGTTTGACCAAGCAACTAGTCCGGTGAAAATGGCTGGTAGTCAAACGTGATGGTCAATCCGTGGCGGTCGCGCTCGTCGATTTGGGTCAACTCACCTCCCAACTGGCTGGCAAAAGCAAGAATCAGGCGTTTGCCCAAACCGGTGCCTGGAGGTTTGAGCGCCTCGGGATCTACGCTGTTTTCGATGGTCAGACGCACGCTGGTGTCACCACCTTCACGCATTTCTTTGAGATGGACTTTCAAAAGAAACACCCCGTCACGGCCCGGTCCGCCATACTTGAACGCATTGGACAATGCCTCTGTCGTGACCATCGCCAAGGGGCTGGTCTGATCCGGCAAGAGTGTTACCGGATCAAGATCTAGAGCGATCTCAACCGGCTTTTCATTGCTCGCCGCAACTGCGTTGACCTGTGCAACCAGATCACTCAGCAACACATCGAACCGGACATGGGTCAACGACGGTTCCTGATACAACGCGCGATGCACCGAGGCGAGACTGGTCACACGATCCTGAAACTGCCGCAACGCCGCCACGGCTTCGGGACTGGCCACTTGCCTCACCTGCATGTTGATGATGGACGATATAAGCTGAAGGTTGTTCTTGACCCGGTGATGCACTTCTTTCAGCAGCACCTCGCGTTCGAACACCGCGTTTTCAAGATCGGCTTCGTCACGCAGCAACTGGTCCGCCATGCCCTCGAAGGTTTCGTTGATCGTCTGAATCTCGCTTGGTGCATCGTCGATCTTCTCCGAGGTCTCCACATCGCGATAAGTCGCGAAACGGCGCATCCTGCGACCCAGATCGCTGATATGACGCAACACCAATCGGTTCAACGAGACCACAGCGACGACAATACCGACGAGCCACATTAGAAAAGGGAAAAGCAGGGTCGAAATCGCAAACCACGGCGCGCTGGTGCGCTGCAACGCGGCCCTCCCCCAGCTACCCAAGGCGTAAACCTCTCCGGGCAGGATGGGCACTACGGAAATCAAACGCGTTTCGCCTGACCGGGCCGTCGCAGTAAAAAAAGAATCCTCCTGATTGACGAAACCATCGAAGGCCAAGCCCTCGGGTAGGTAATCTTCGATGGGGCCATCCGGGGTATAGCTTGAAAGAGTATCGCCGAACTTGTTGAACGTCACCAACGCCACTTCACCGCTTTTCGCGATGGGACTGTCAGACTGCAACAATTGCTCTGTCTCAAATGAAATGGTCACGAAACCCTTGAGCGTCTCGTCCTGCGCAAATGTCGGGTAGGCAACGATAATGACAGGCAATTCAGACGCCGAGCCCTGCGGATTGAAGGTGATATAAGGTTCGGGCCGAGAGAAGAGTTCTTTTGATCTTTGGTCCGGCAGGAAGTCGAACCTGCGCCCCATGCTGTTGCACACCGATATCGACCCGGCCTCAAGCAACCCGGCGAAGGCCAGGCGCGGATTGTTTTCGCTCACGCGCTGCATCACTGCGGTGCAATCATCGACACTCATACCAAAGGGGCTGGCTTCTGACTCATTAGGGATTTCTGAGGTTCCCAGCTCGCCCGCGCTCTGATTCCA
>CANNCS010000095.1 GCA_947503115.1 uncultured Marivita sp. | reverse complement strand
CATGGAATCAGAGCGCGGGCGAGCTGGGAACCTCAGAAATCCCTAATGAGTCAGAAGCCAGCCCCTTTGGTATAAGTCGATCAATTTCCTTTTTTTGAATTTTTTGGTGCCGCATTCACGCCGAATTTCCCTTGCAAGTTGCCCGTCGATAGTGCGCTGACTCTCCGTGTTCGAGACATCTTTGCGTGGTGCTTGGGGTTATTTATGAAAACGATCATCGCAGACTACAAACACTCGCGGGCACGGGACATCTGGTTCGTGATTGCCATTGTAACCAGTGTTCTTGCAGTCGGCCTCACGGTTGTCTCGGTGCTTTTCGAACAAAGCGACACGTTCGTCTTAGCAACGGGCTTTATCCTGTTGCTGTCGGCGACGGTAAGCGGAGTAATGAACCTTTTTCGCAGTCGAGCCGTTTCGGCTCGGATTGCAGCCAACAAGCTGGCCTTGCAACTCCACGAGAAAGCGCTCGAAGAACACACCATCGTCAGTATCACAGGCCACGACGGCAAAGTGATCGAAGTCAATCAGAACTTTTGTGAAACCTTCGGGTACGCAGTCCACGAAATGATCGGGCAGACGCCCTGCATATTGTACCCTGAGGATACCAACAAAACGGTTCACGAAGAAATGTTGAGCACTATCCGAGACGGAAACGTCTGGACCGGTCCTCAGCGGCTTCGATCCAAAGCTGGCAAGAGCGTTACGGTGCAGACCTCTATCTTCCCCAAAGCGGATGAATACGGAGCAATCAGAGAATTTGTGACAATTCAGACTGATTTATCTGATGCTTTGGCTGAAAGTGCGAAGTCGGGCCGCCATTCGGTGATCGAGGCGCTCCCGGATGGCGTGTTCATTTATGATCCCGAGTCATTTGCGATCAGTTACGGAAACGAAACCTTCCGAAAGCGCGTGGGGTGGGCGACGGATGTGTGGCAACCGATTTCGGTCACCAGTTTGTTCAGTGAAGATGAACTGAAGCTATTCCGTCGCTACCTCATGCCGCTAATCCACGGCGAAGCCACCCGCACGGTTTTTGAGTTTCAGCATGACAGTGGTCCGGTTGAGGTCGTCACGCATCTTGTCGAAGATGTGGATGGCAAGCGGAATCTTGTTTCTGTCGTGCGCGACATTGAGGAACGGAAGAAAGCGGAACAGCTAAAATTGAGTTCAGTCTCGACAGTAAGTCATGAACTTAGAACGCCGCTCACTTCGATTAAAGGTGCGTTGCGATTGCTTGAATCAGGCGTCATGGGCCAACTGAGTCCCGATGTCACCAAGCTGGTTGGTGTTGCCCACCGGAATTCGGAACGTCTTTTGGCCATCGTCAATGATATCCTTACCTTGGAAGAACTGCACTTCGGCGAGATGGCCATCAAAACCAAAAATGTTGATTTGCGGGACATCTTGAACGAAGCCGCAGAAGCAAACGCGACATACGCGGCAGAATGCAACGTTAGTTTCGTTGTCGATACTACCTTGGAGCCGGCATTTGTGCATGCCGATCCCGATCGCCTTATGCAGGTGATGTCTAATCTTATGTCCAACGCCGCAAAGTTCTCGCCATCTGGGTCCGGGGTGAATTTGCGCATTCTGGATCATGCAAGCAGCTGGCGTGTCTGTGTCGAAGACAAAGGCCCAGGCATTCCTGAAAGCGCACGGGAAAAACTGTTCGACAGCTTTATTCAGGCTGAGACAATGCATGAAAAAGCCATACCAAGTACAGGCTTAGGCCTTACGATCTGTCGCGAAATCATCCGGCGACATGGCGGGCGTATCGCGTTTGACACCGAAGTCGGGCAGGGGAGCACGTTCTATTTCGAATTGGAAAAAAGCGCTGAGATCAAGCGGAGCGCCGACTTGTCCGCCGTCGCTTAGAAACTGTCATGGGTGGGGAAAACTATGACCGAATTAAAGACGATTTTACATGTTGATGATGATGAAGACATCCTGGTGATTGCCAGGATGGCTTTGCAATTGGTCGATACGTTCGAGATACATCAATTCAATTCTGGACCGGCGGCGTTGGCTGCTTTGGACGATGTGAAACCACAATTGCTATTGTTCGACGTTATGATGCCGGGGATGACCGGGCCCGAACTGGCTGAAAAGATCAAATTGATGGATCAGCACCGGGATATCCCGATCATTTTCATGACGGCCAAGGCTGAAGACGCAATGTCCAAGGAATTGCTCGAAGGCGGCGCGCTTGACGTGATTACAAAGCCTTTTGATCCCATGACTTTGGGTCAACAAATCCGGTCTGCCTGGCAGTCTCGGGAATTGGCAACAAATAGCTGATAAACCTCAGATTGTATGCTGCGGCGGTTGGTTCCGTCAAATTGGTGCCACATTCATCCAACATCCTTAAGCATAAATTCAAATGACGCTGGGCTGAATACAAGGGGTGCCTCATGAGAATTCTTGCAGTAGACGACGATCCTGATTTCGTCGCGGTCTTTTTGGACACATTGAACCATCTGGGGTACTCTGATGTAAACCCTGCCATGTCTGGCGCGGAAGCGCTGGACCTCATCAAGAAAGCTCCACAAAGTTTCGATTGTTGCATTCTTGATATCCAAATGCCGGGTATGAATGGCATTGAACTATGCCGCCATATCCGCGCGCTGCCGTCTTATGCTGACGTGCCGATCGTGATGAATACGGTCATGTCCGACAAGCGCTACATTGACGATGCCTTCGCGGCTGGTGCAACGGACTATTTGACCAAGCCAATCGACGAAACCGAGATCAAGAGCCGTCTTGGCGTTGTGCAACTTCTTGTCAGCGAACGCCGTCGCTCTGGGATTGGGACCGTTACACCCGGTGGACAGGCGCCGGCTTTGCCGTCTTACGGGTTCCATGACAGCATTCCGATGAAACGTATCGACGGCGGCATCGACGTTTTGGCGATGGAAAACTATCTGAATGCGCTTGGTCTTTTTCGCGCTTTGTCTGTCGTGGCCGTTGGCGTGCACGTGACCAATGGTCGTGAAATCTATGACATGGAAGGTGGCGCCGTCTTTGGTGACGTGATGCTGGATGTTGCGACTTGCATTGCGGATTGTCGTTCTCGGCGAAGATGATCGCATACAAAGGGGCGGGTGACTTCGTGTGCTTGTTGCCAAAACGGCGCGAGCGTGAAAACGCGGCATTCGGGGACCAGCTCATGGGCTACATCGCAGAATTTCAAAGGGTGTATGACGAACTGCATATGCGGTTGCCGATGGTGGCTGTTGGACCAGCGATGACATGCCGTGCATCCAATCTTACCACACCATCGCGATTGATTGACGAAGCCATCAAATCCGCCCGTGATTACCATTTGCGGGATGCAAGCTTTGCCTGACCAAGCCAAGTACACGGCGCCCAGTGCGGATATTCGGCCTCAACTGGCCCGAATACGCATCGGGTTTCTGGTGCGCCTTGAAGATCGATGTGCCGAGATTGACCGGCTGGTAAACACGATTGATGGCAGTGGACTTCAGCCTCATCTGATCGATGGTCTGGCAGAGCACGCGCATAAAATTGCGGGTGTCGCGGCGACATTGGGGTTTGGGCGATTGGGATCGCTTGCCGGCCAGGCAGATATGGCGATTGCAGCGCTTCAGTCTCAGAATGACTGGATTGCAGCACGTGCTCTTGTCGAGACTTTATTGGATGAGATCGAAGACGTGCTTGAAGCGCAGGCTCCAGATCAGGATCGCTATGCCAGTTCAGCGTGATGTAGCCCAAAGCTCAGAATGGCTTTGGGCTCATCGCACAATTTAAGTCCTGAGAGGCTAGCCGTTGCGATAACGAATGGCGAACAGCGGTAGCAACGCTCCAAGTACAACCAGCCTGAAAACGTGATGCGCTGCCACCAAAGCAGGCTCAAGTCCGGTTTCGATGGCAAGTGCTGCCATGACCTCGACTCCGCCAGGTGCAAAAGCAAGGAACAGTGCGGCAGGTGGCATCCCAATTAACAAGGCCGCCAGATAGGCTCCGGCCGCGGCGATGATGCATCCCGCAACCGTACTCAGCAATCCAGCAAAGAACGCGCTGCGCAAAAGAGATTTGTCCACGCCGCCAAAGCGTGTGCCAATTAAAGCTCCCATGCAGATAAATGCTGCCATGGTCAGCCAAGATGGCGCAACGCCCGCGACGACACCACTTCCATGGCTGAGGGCAGACACCGCCATAGCGCCGATCAGCAAGGGCGCGGGTATGGACATTCGTTTCAATCCCAATCCCGCCAACAAAGCCAAAACAAGCACGAGGAGTAGGTCATAGGTCGAACTGGTCCCTTGCCCTGCAAAGGTGGCAGTGCCGGAAACACCCCAAAAGGAAATGAGAACGGGTACGATCAGTGTGAGTAGAAAAACCCGTACGGTTTGAATGAGAACGACCTGCGGTAGCTCGGCCTTGAGATCGGCTGCAAGACCAAGAACAAAGGTCAGATGACCCGGGGCTGCGGAAAGAAAAGCGGTGACTCGGGTATGCCCAAAAAGCAATCGAAGGCTTATTGGGACCAGTACCATTATTGCGATCAGCGTAAGGGTCAGGATCAAGAGCGATACTGGCCAAGTCAACGCAGCGGCAATCACATCTGGAGTCACCGTGCTGCCGATCTGCGCACCAATGACCAGAAAGATCACGTCGCACAAACGCGGAGGAATTGCTGTGCGCACCCCTAAAAGAGTCGCGGCTGCAACTGCGGTGGCTGGGCCGGTAACGGCTGCGGCTGGAAATCCGATGAAATGAAAAATAGCCGCCCCGGCTGCCGCGATCACAACCGTCGGAATAACCGGTGGGAGCTTTGACTTACTCGCCGTCATACGTCCATCTATAGGCAGGCGGAGTCGGACCCTTGTTCCGGCCGCCTTGTTCGGTTTGTTCCCATGCATGAGCTAGAATGCCGACGGAACGGGACAGACCAAAAAAACCACGAGCCAAGGGGGGAGGGCAACCCAACTCGGCATAGATCACCGCGGTGGCTCCGTCGATATTCATCGGTACGGCTTTTCCACGTTCATTTGCAAGCCGCTTTTCGATAGCGCGTCCGATATTGGCATACACGCCGGGCACTGCCCCGAGCTCCGCTGCTGCGTCCACCAGCCCAAGTAAACGTGGCGCGCGGGGATCGACCGGTTTGTGAAATCGGTGCCCAAATCCGGGGATGAACCGTCCGTTCTTCGCGCGCCAAGCGTCAAGGCAAGGCACCAGATTTTCTATCCCAGCCTGTTCGACGTCCCGGTAAAGGCCGACCGCTTGTTCGCCTGCACCGCCATGTACGTCACCCAACATGTTCAGGCCCGTTGCCATAGCCGATTGCAAACCGATACCGCAGGTCGACGCCATTCGCGCAGCGGCAATAGACGGTGCTTGAGGTCCGTGATCCACCGCCGAAACCAAAGCGGCTTCGAACAAGTCCGCACGGGGGCCTGCGATATCTTCCCCGACCACCATCAACCAAATCATCTGTGCAAACCCAATCTTCCCGATCAAGTCTTGGACCGGTTGTCCCCTCAGATGAATTCGGCCCGGTTCCATGTCGATGATTTTAGTGCGCCACCAATCCGAAACGTCATTGGGTCCGGTCAAATCACGCCCTCCTTGCGAAGCGTTTCGATAGTGTCTGAAGTGTAGCCAAGGCTTGCCAGAATGGTCGGTGTATCACGGCCCAGTTCGGGGGGCGGTGTCTTAACCGTTGGTCTTTGTCCATTGAATAGCGCGCCGATGGACACGATGTCGACCGGGCGATCGACACCGGGCACTTTATTGAACCGTTTGATGAAATCCCGATTGGCGATCTGTGGGTGATCAAGCGCTTCAGGAACAGACATGACAGCTCCAGCTGGCACTCCAATCGCGTTAAGCTCTTCTGCCCATTTTCGTGCGGGGCGCGTTGTTAGTACTGTTTCCAACTCCGCTTTCAAACGCAGCCGGTTTGCCTTGCGATCTTCGCGGGTCGCAAAGGCGGCTTGATCAAGCAACTCTGCGCGCCCCAAATGCCGCGCCAATGCGATCCATTGCTCATCTTTGTTCGCTGCGATGTTGATCAAACCATCTGCGCATTGGAACGCTCCAGACGGAGCCGAAGTCGGATTCTCATTTCCCTGCGGGGTGGGGGCGACGCCGCCCACCAAGTGATTGGAAACCACCCACCCCATCGTAGCCAATACGGATTCCAGCATGGAAATGTCGATAAAAGCGCCTCGGTTTTCGGCGTTTAGGGCGGCACAGATCGACATGGCTGCGGTCAATCCACCGATTGTGTCGGCCAAGGGGTAACCGACCCTAAGCGGCGCACTTTCTGCATCCCCGGTGATCGACATTACACCTGACACGCCTTGGATGATCTGGTCATAGGCCGGCCGGTCTGCCCAAGGGCCGTTCTGTCCAAACCCGGAAATCGCGCAGTAGATGAGGTTCGGATTTACTGTTTTGAGTGTGTCATAACCAATCTCTAAGCGGTCCATCACACCGGGGCGATAGTTCTCAACCAGAACATCCGCACCCTGCACGAGCCTCTTGAGGATGTCTTTGCCGCGCGCGTCTTTGAGGTTGAGAGATATAGACGCCTTGCCCGCGTTCTGGGCTAGAAAGCTGATACCCATTCCGGCGGCTGATAGGTCAGGATCAGCCCCAAGGTTCCGCGCCAAGTCACCTCTGCCAACCGCCTCGATCTTTACGACTTCTGCGCCGAGGTGAACAAGTTGATTGCAGGCGAACGGGCCCGCCAGAACATTGGTTAGGTCTAACACCCGAACCCCTTTTAGGGGTTCGGGTGTTGTATCAGTCGCCATCCGCCACACCTTCGGCCCGCTTGCGGGCGCGACGTGCGCGATAGCTGGGCAACAGAACCAAAATGGCCGCCAGTACCAGAAGACCCAGCGTCATGGGACGCTCTAGAATGAAATCGAGCCCACGATAAAGCTGCATCGATCTGGCAAAGTTATCTTCAAGCATGGTCCCAAGAATAAACCCGATCAGCAATGGAGCCAGTGGGTAATCCGCAAACCGGAAGATAGTTGCCATCACGCCCAGCCCAACCAAGATCAGCAGCTCGGTCGCATTGTTCTGCCCAATATAGGCCCCCATCAAAGTGAAAAAGAGGATGAACGGGATCAAATAATTGCGCGGAATCGAGAGGATCTTGGCGATATAAGGGATCAATGGCAGGTTCAGGATCAAAAGAACAAGATTGCCTATAAACATCGAGATGATGACAGCCCAGAACACCTCGGGTGTGTCGGTCATCAGGCGTGGTCCCGGCGTCACGTTCAGCGCGATGAGCGCGCCCAGCAGGATGGCCGTTGTTCCCGATCCGGGGATGCCCAGGGTGAGCAGCGGCACAAACGATCCTGTGCACGCGGCGTTGTTGGCGGTTTCCGGTGCAGCCAGACCTTTGACCGAGCCCTTGCCAAATTCTGCCTGTTCGTCACCTTTTGCCAGATTGCGTTCCACAGCATAGCCAAGGAATGACGCTATCGTCGCACCGGCCCCCGGCAACACACCAATAAAGAAGCCCTGTACGGATTGGCGCCCAATTACCGGGGCCATTGCCTTGGCTTCCTCACGTGAGAACCGAAGTCCGGTGATCTTGTTTGATGCGCCATCTTCACTGTTTGCGCCGCGTGACGGGTTCAGCACAAGGAACAACGCCTCGGGCAATGCGAACATGGCCATGGCCAATGTGATAAAGGAAATGCCTGATTGCAGGTCCATCATGCCAAGAGTGAAACGAGGCATGTTGAACAGGGCGCCTTCTCC
The DNA here is from genome assembly GCA_947503115.1 of uncultured Marivita sp. GTDB lineage: Bacteria > Pseudomonadota > Alphaproteobacteria > Rhodobacterales > Rhodobacteraceae > Marivita. Next base: position 11,195 of record CANNCS010000095.1, on the reverse strand, counting down.
GACCGTCGCAAGGATCAGTCCAAGGATCGTCATCATCAATGCTTTCGCGACTTGGCCAGTGCCCGCGAAGGCGGCAATCGCCGACAGACCGACGACCATTAGTGCGAAATACTCGGCTGAATGGAACAATAGCGCGACAGACGAGAGTGCAGGCGCAAAAATCATCAAGAGAATTGCACCAATGGTACCGCCGGCAAAACTGGCGACAGCCGCGATAGTCAGCGCCTTCCCGGCTTGCCCCTTTCGCGCCATTGGGTAGCCATCGAAACTCGTGGCCACCGTGCCTGCAACACCCGGAGCGTTTAGCAAAATCGAAGATGTCGATCCGCCAAAGATCGCGCCATAATAGACCCCGGCCAGCAGGATCAACGCAGCGGTCGGGTCCCCCAACGTGATCGCCACCGGGATCATGATCGCGATGATCGACATCGGTCCCAAGCCCGGTAACATGCCGATGAATGTGCCGATCAGGCATCCGGCGATCACCATAAGTAGGTTCTGGATGGAAAGTGCGGCCGAAAGGCCGATCATGATACCTTCAAGCATGGCTCAGATCCCCATGAAAAACGGAAATGGGCGCAGGAATATGCCAAGTACTTCCTGAACGAGGTACCAGACAAACCCTGTCGCAATCATCGCGACTGGAATCATTATGTGCCATTTTCGCTCTCCGAGAATGGCGCTGCCGCCTGTCAGGAAAACCGTGGTAGCCAGCAGAAATCCGATGGGCCGTAATGCCAAGGCATAGGCCACCATAAGTGCAAGCAGCATCAAGGCTTGCCCCAGTTTGTACTCATGCAGTCGCCGATAGTTGATTTCGGTTGCGGACGGTTCTGCAGTGGCGCTCGTTTTTTCCAAGCCGAGTAAAACGATCAACCCGACGATAATTCCTAGGATCGCCAAGATCTTGGGGAAAGTAGAGGGCCATACTGGGTTCCGCTGCATGAAGGGCGGCAACAGCTGGTCCATCGTAAAGAAAGCTAGATACCCATATGCACAACAGAACGTGATAAAGACGAGCGCGATCCAGCGGTCCAATGTCATGGCCATTCCCTCCCTCGGAAGTGTACTGAATTCGGGGTGTCCGCCATGTGGTAGGCGGTAAACAAATCGCAGGATCCCGGCATCTTGGACGTTTAAGGTAGAAAGATGCCGGGCCTGGAGGAACGGTTTCTTAGAGGAAACCGAGCGTCTTCATGAGATCACCGATCTCTTTTTCCTGACCTTCAAGGAAGGTGCGGAAGTCACCACCGGGGTTCCAGATGTTCACCCAACCGTTGCGCGAACGAACTTCTTCCCAAGCATCGCTTTCGTACATCGCCTCCAAGGCAGAGATATACTGAGCGACCTTTTCATCCGACGTGCCCGGTGCGGCAAAGAAACCGCGCCAGTTTACGAACGACGTGTTGATGCCCTGTTCCATGAAGGTCGGTGCAGAATCATAGGCAGGCACGCGCTCTTCAGCGGTCACGCCAACGATGCGAACTTCACCCTGCTCAGCCAAAGCGATTGCTTCGGAGAAACCCGTGGACAGCGCGTCGATTTCGCCGGACAGAAGACCAGCCATAGCTTCACCGCCAGCGTCGTAGGGGATGTAATTCACAGCGGTCGGATCTTCGCCCGCCGCCTGCATCACCATCGCGGCGACGAGGTGGTCCATGCCGCCGGGGACGGAACCGCCACCAACTGCGAAGTCCTGACCTTGTTCTTTGTAGGCTGCCAGCAGGCTGTCCATGTTTTCGATCGAGCTGTCAGCTGGAACAACAAGCGCGGCGTAGTCGCCAATTGTGCCTGCAACCAGAGTGAGATCACGGAAGCTCTGCGGGAATACACCTGTCAGTGAACGAATTACGATCGGCGTAGAGTTCACCATCAATGTGTTGTCGAGGCTTTCGGCATTTTCGATCATGTAACCGATGGCGACACCGCCGCCACCGCCTGACATGTTTTCAAAGCTGGCAGACCCAACAAGTCCTGCGCCAGTCAGTGCTTCACCTGTACCGCGCGCCGTGCCGTCCCAGCCGCCGCCTGCGCCGCCCGGAATAATAAAGTGCAATTGCTCAAGAACCTGATGGCCCCCTGCATGCGCTGTTCCCGAAAATGCCAGTGTAGCCGCAGCCGCGGCCATCACGACCCGGCGGGTCATGTTCGTTTTCATAACATATCCTCCCATTTGACAGGCGGTCCTCCACCGCCCATGTTCGTACATCACCACAGAAAGCTGACAGAAGCCTGACACGGTGCCACGAGGGAGAAACGGGGTGCGATACCTTCTGGTCGAGGATAACCACGAACTGGCTGAAGCCGTCGTCAATCGGCTGGCGCTTGACGGGCATGCAGTCGATCATGCTGGCAGTTTGGCTGATGCTGAGGATTGCCTCGCAGTCGCGCAATACGACCTCATCTTGTTGGACGTGATGTTGCCCGATGGTGATGGTCGAGACTTCCTCGCCCGTAGTCGCGCACATCTTGAAACACCGGTAATTGTTTTGACGGCGCGGTCGCAGGTCTCTGATCGTGTAGGCGCGTTGGATCAAGGCGCGGATGACTACATCACTAAACCGTTCGATTTTTCAGAACTAGAAGCCCGCTGCCGCGCTGTTCTGCGTCGCCGTGGAGGAGAGGCCCGAAACGAGATCCACTTGGGCAATGCTGTGTTCGATCCGCTCGCCGGTACTTTGCGACACGGTACAGAGTCGATTGACCTGCGCAACCGCGAGATCCGGCTGCTTGAGGTGTTTGCACGGCACAAGGGACAGATCCTGTCCAAAGGTCAGTTGATGGATCGGCTGTTTTCCTATGACGCCGAAGTGACCGAGAACGCAATCGAAGTCTATGTCGGGCGGTTGCGCCGTCGGATCGACGGCATGGGCTTCCGGATCGAAACGGTGCGTGGTTTGGGCTACCGGATGGAGGCTGGAGAAGCGTGACCGGAACAGGGTCAATAGGGCGTAGATTGACGCTGCTTCTTGCCGGCGTTGCGGCTTTGCTTTCGGTGCTCAGTTGGTGGATGGTCACCGGCTTTGCACGGCAGGCTGCCGAGCGAACACAAGACAATGTCCTTGCTGCTTCGGTGACTACGATTGCGGAAACACTTCGCAGCGAGCAGGGCGAGGTGCGCCTTGAACTGCCCTACTCTGCGTTTTCGATGCTGGGTGCGATCAGCGAGGATCGGGTTTTTTATCGGGTTGCCACCGGGGATACGGTTCTGACTGGGTATGACGATTTGCCGGCGCCGACCAAAGTTGTGTCTTCTGGAAGCCGCGTTGTCTTTGACACGGGGGAATACAGCGGTGAAGAGATCCGCATGGCGACAGTCTCACGATTGGTTCTGGCCGGCACGCGGCCTGTTCCTGTGAACGTGACTGTCGCTCAAACACGTGGAGGCGTTGCGTCGATTTCGGCAGAGCTTTCGCAGTTGGCCGCGTTCCTATCTGTCGCCTTCTTTCTTGTCGCTGTGTCCTTGTCAGCGTTCGCAGCACGTACTTCGCTCAAACCGTTGAACGAGATCGCCGCCGCAGTATCGCGTCGGGGGCCGTCTGACTTGCGCCCTTTGCGACGCGCGGCACCAACCGAACTTGCGCCCTTGATGACGTCGCTTAATCGTCTGATGGATCGCCTTGGCCAGTCCATGCGCAGTGCCGAAGACTTCATCGCGGAAGCTGCGCACCGCATACGAACCCCTTTGGCTACGGTTCGCGCACAAGCGGAAATCGCGCTGCGTTCAGCACAGGACGACGAACAAAAACAAAGGTTGCGGCAAATGATCCGTGCTGTGGATGAAAGCTCGCGGTCGGCGGGGCAACTTCTAGACCATGCCACGGTTGTCTACCGATCCGACGATCTTGTGCGATCGCCAATCAATCTATCCGATTTGGTGCAGCAGACCGTGGCCGGGTTAGAGCCGACCGCGGCGATGAAGGACATTCGACTGCGCGTCGATATGATTCCCGCCAATGTGCATGTTGACCCTGTCTTGATGGACAATGCACTGCGCAACATATTGGACAACGCGATAAAGTATTCACCACCCGAAACCGACGTCGCGATCAGTGTGTCGGAAGGGGACGGCGAAATACGGATTTCGGTGAAAGACCAAGGGGGCGGACTGGGCGATGGTCCTGCCGAGATACTGACGCAGCGCTTTCAAAGGGGCAGCAATGCCCAAGGCGTTGTAGGTTCTGGTCTCGGTCTGACAATCGCGAAAGATGTTCTAGTCGCGCATGGTGGTCGCCTTGAACTAGGAACTTTGCAAGGAAAGAAGGGAACATGCGCCACACTTGTCTTGCCCTCGTCTTAGGCTGTCTTGCGACGCTGGTATCCGCACTGGAGATCGAGGATCACCGTTTGTTTCCTGGAACAGGAGACCGTGTGCTGCGGGTCATTTCGACAGCCGATCTCGAAGTGTTCGAACCATACTTGCGTGAATTCCAATCAAGCCAACCCAGCGTGTCGATCGATTACACTGTTGTATCATCAACTGAACTCTACCGCGCGATCCGCGGCGGAGCGGCGTTCGATCTTGCCCTATCTTCAGCCATGGACTTGCAATTCCAGTTGGCAAACGACGGGTTTGCAAAAAGCCACAGTTCCGAAACCACCACTGCGCTTCCCGAATGGGCGCGTTGGAGAGATCTGATCTTTGCGTTTACCGCGGAACCTGCGGTCGTAGTCTTGTCTACACCCCGGTTCGAAGGCCTGGAATCACCTACAACCCGGCAGGAACTGGTGACGCTGCTGCGTGAATTTCCTGACCGGTTTGATGGTGCAGTTGGAACCTACGATGTGCGGGACAGTGGACTTGGATACCTGTTCGCTACACAAGAGGCGCGCTCTACAGATGCGTATTGGCGTCTTTCCGAGGTCATGGGGCGATTGAATCCGCAGCTCTATTGCTGTTCGGGCCAGATGATTGACGATGTGGCAGACGGCAAGCTAGCACTCGCATACAATGTCTTGGGCAGTTACGCCGCCGAACGATTGGCGCGTGACTCGGGTGGTCAGGTTCAGATTCTTGGGATGCAGGACTTCACAAACGTTATTCTGCGCACCGCGATAATTCCGACCACCGCAGACGAAACCGCAGGCGCGGGCGCGTTGATTGATATGCTGGCGCGGCTTGGCCAACGAGAAGCGCCCGATACGTGGCCTTTGCCGCCTCTTGGGCAAACCGGCACCGACAACCTTGTTGGGTTTGGTCCGATCCGTCTGGGGCCAGCATTAATGGTCTACCTCGATCCGTTGAACAGGCGCGCGTTTCTGACCGAATGGGAAAATGCGCTGGAACAACGCTAGCGTGGTTGACTTATTTTGGATGAACCGTGTCTGACTGCGGAAAAACGCCCAAACGCGATGAAGATTTCGGCATTTCTGCCTGTTCGCTGCTGCTAAAAGCGTAATTATTTGAAAACCAGAGTGAGCCATGTTTCTTTAAGACATGGGACAAGATGCTCTGAACAAAGAGAAAACTCCGGCGCTTAGCCGCGCGCTCGCCGCAAAGGTAAGTGAAATTTACCCAGACTTGGACGCAGATATCCTTTCGTCCAAGGTGATTGATGCCTTTTGGCCCGACGGGACGCAGCGACGGAAACGCGGTCGAAAGCCAGGCAATGCGCTTTGGTCGCAAAGGGACGCGCTGCTGATCACATATGGCAACTCGATTGTTGATGGAGTGCACAAGCCGCTCGATCTGTTGAACGACTTTCTAAGGCGGTACCTCAAAGGTGTCGTAGACGGAGTGCATATTCTGCCGTTCTTTCCGTTTACCTCGGATGATGGGTTCGCGGTCACTGATTACATGGCGGTCAATCCGCAATTGGGTGATTGGCCGGACATCAATCGCATCGCCTCGGAATTCAAATTGATGTCCGACCTCGTGCTCAACCACGTCTCAAGCCAGGGCACATGGTTCAATGCCTACCGACAGGGACAGCCACCTTACGATCGGTTCTTTTTCGAAGCTGATCCCTCGGATGATCTGAGTATGGTCGTGCGTCCGAGGACGACGCCGCTTTTGCAGGAGATCGAGACAAAAAACGGAATGCGGCACGTTTGGTGCACGTTCAGCCATGATCAGATCGATCTGGATTTCCGCAATCCCGATGTTCTGATTGAATTCTTGCGGATCATCCGGACGCATATCGACAATGGGGTGCAGATTATCCGTCTCGATGCGGTTGCCTTTCTGTGGAAGGAAGCGGGTTCGCCGTCGATCCATCTGCCGCAGACCCATGCGATCGTGAAACTAATCCGATTGCTTTGCGACTACGCACTCGAACCGATCGTTCTTTTGACGGAAACCAATGTGCCCAAGGCCGAAAACCTAAGCTATTTTGGTAAGCGTGACGAAGCCCATGTGATCTACAACTTCCCGCTACCGCCGCTCATCCTTCATGCCCTTCTGTCAGGAAGCGCGAAGAACCTGGATAAATGGCAACGGTCAATGCCACCCGCACCTTTGGGGTGCGCTTATCTCAACTTCACCGCCAGCCATGACGGCATCGGCATGCGCCCGGCAGAAGGGCTTTTGTCGACTGAGGACCAGGCTGCGATGATCAAGGCCGTCAAGGCCGCCGGTGGTTTGGTGTCAATGCGCGCCTTGCCGGACGGCGGCGAAGCGCCGTATGAATTGAACACAACCTATTTTGCGGCACTGGCTCAAACCTTCGATGGCCCGGACGAGTGCCACATCGACCGGTTCTTCTGTTCACAGACCATCGTGATGTCTCTTGAAGGTATACCGGCTTTCTACATCCATTCGATGCTTGCGACGCCCAATGACGGAGAGGCTGTCGAACGGCGAGGGATGAACCGTGCAATTAATCGCCACCGATGGGACTACGATGCATTGCATTTACATTTGGTGGATGAAAGCACGGTCCATTCAAAAGTCTTGCAAGGCCTGAAGGATCGTCTGAAGATCCGGCAAAACCAATCGGCCTTTCATCCTAACGCAACCCAGTTCACGGTGAACACCGGTGATGCGCGGATTTTCGGGATTTGGCGTCAGAGCCTTGATCGGCAGCAATCTATTTTTGCTTTGCACAATGTGAGCAAGGACACGGTCATACTTCCGGTGAGCACGTTGAACATCATCGCAGACGAAGATTGGCGTGATCTTCTGTCAGGGGAAGTGGTCCCAGACGAGGATATCGTTCTCGCACCTTATCAGTGTCGCTGGATTAGCAACGCGGGTCACTGATAGTCCTTGGCATCCGCTAGGGCCGCAGCCTGCATGTCTCGTAGAAATTCTGGGTCTGCTGCATGCACGCGATTCCATGTGGCGATGAACGGGGTTTCGTGCGGATTGTCTAGAAAGGTCTGTCCGGCTCGCATGATGTTTTCCGCAAAAAGCTCAATAGAGGCTTCTTCGGAATGCCGATCTACAGATAGACCGTTCATTTGTGCGTCGCTGTAATAGGCATCAAGAAGATCAAGCGCACTGCGGTAATAGGTGGCCTTCAAGGTGCGGAATACATTTGTGGTGAAGATCGTGCCGTCGGCTGCCAGCTTGCGGAAAATCGCTTTGCAGATGTCGGTCGACATGCGGTTGAGGCCGGTTGCCGCGTCTTCGGGGCTCAGGGCCTGGTGCTTGTGGTCATAAGCATCCGCGATCTCAACCTGGCACACAGCTTTGGGCGCGAGATTGCGCCATGCCTCGGAGAGCACGCCGATTTCCAGCCCCCAGTCTGAAGGAATGCGCAAGTCGGGCAAGATATTCGTTCGCATCGCAAACTCACCGGACAGAGGATAGCGGAAGCTGCGCAAGTAATCGAGGTAGTCGCGATCCCCTACAACTCGTTTGAGGGCGATAAGAAGCGGGCTTACCAATAAGCGTGTCACGCGTCCGTTAAGTTTCTCTCCGCCGATCCGCGCGTAATACCCTTTAGCGACTTGGTAGGGAAAGGTAGGGTTGGCGACGGGATAGATAAGCCGGGCCAACAATTCGTTTGTATACGTGAGGATATCGCAATCATGGATCGCCATGACCGCGCTGTCCTGACAGCCGATAAGATACCCTATCGACGTCCAGACATTTTTTCCTTTGCCTTGCTCTGCGGGTGATAAACCCATCTCTTCAAGGCGCATGTTGAGCGCCCGCATACGCGGGCTGTCGTTCCAGATCACGATGTGGTTCTGGTTCAAACCTTCGAAGAACTGCTTGGCGTGGCGAAACTGGTCTTCATTTGCGCGATCTAAACCAATGATGATGCGATGAAGATAAGTGACCTTGGCCAATTCCGACAAGATGTTCGGCATCGCTTCGGTCTCAAGTTCCGAATACAGACAGGGCAGGATCAACGACATTTTGCGCGTCTGTGCGAAGGTCTCAAGCTCGTAGGTCATTTCCTGAAGCGAACGGGTCCGCAGGTTATGCAGGGTCGCAATGTTTCCGTTCTGATGAAAATCAACCATTGGCTTGGGTTCCTTCGGCAAGTGGGAGTGTGTCGAGAAAGGCATTGACCGCAGCATTCCAGCCGACCGGCCCCGCGCCGCGCGTACGGGTGATACTGCCTTCTTTTTCTCCGGGAAGTGGCGGTAGCGATGGCCTGTGAGGATTAGCGACAATCACCCCAAAGTCGGCTTTTTCCAACATGGCGATGTCGTTGGGAGCGTCCCCAAGCGCCAAGGTCATTTCAGGTCGAAAAGCGCTGATCACGCTGTCCATCCCATCCGCTTTGGTTTGGCCGAACGACAGGGTCAAAAAACGTCCGCCGCGCTGGGCGGTGATGCTCTTCTCTGACAGCGCAGCCAGAAAGTGGCGCAGTTGAACGTCACCCCCGGACCAAACCCCCGGTTCAGAATAACCGCGCGCTTTGGCAAGCTTTGCGCTTTCAACAGAAAGGCCTGTTTGCGTTGCCAATTCAGCAATCGACATATCCCCAAACCCTCGAAAGTCCTTTCGGAGTGTTACAGGAAGCTGATCAAGTGCATTCCGTAACGCGTCGTAAGTCCGTGTTATGCCCGTGGCCGGCAAACCGATAAGCCCAGCACCGTTCTCGACGATTGCTGGTAGACCGATCAGGTCCATCTGCTTTTGCAGGATTTCAATCTCAGGTGCTGTCTTACTGCTTGCAAGAACAACGGGGACGTCGGCCGCCCGTAGTCGGTCCAGCGCAGGCTGTGCCTGATCCCATCTGTAAGTATCATGATCTAACAGCGTGCCGTCGAGGTCGGTAAAGACAACAAGCTTCCGAAGATTCTTCATTCGTCGAGTGTCGACTGACCTGCTAAGAGCCTCAAGTCGAAAAGACTCAAGTGTGGCACCAGTGGTTCGAATGCCTGAAAATTAGGCTTTTGGTCGCGAAGAAGGTTAGGGGGCCGTGATCGGCGGAGGCTTGCGCCTTTTGCCTGAAAGGGCGTTGCCTACGATCGATACCAACAGAACTATTCCCCCGAAGAGTGTGTTTGCGCTCACCGTTTCCCCAAGAATGAACCAGACCCAAAACGGGCCAAGCAGAACCTCAGCCAAAGACAAAAGTGCAAGTTCCGCTGCGGGCAGAGTGCGCGATCCAAGCGTGTATAGGATCAATCCGGCCCCAACCTGAAACACTCCCATGCCCATTGCGATACCACCGTCGCGCGGACTGAGAAGAAGAGGTAGGTCTAGGTAGACGCAAATGCTCAAAGTGATAGCGATCGCGAAGAGCCCGGACAGGAAAACCGATGGTAGCATCTCTCCGGTGCGCCCCCACCGCAAAGCCACTGTAAATACCGCAAATCCAAACGAAGAACCTAAGGCTGCTAGGCTGCCGATGAGGGCGATACTTCCCGATTTGTCGGCCACCATGATGGCGATTCCTCCAACGGCAACTGCAATCGCGATCCAGGTCGCCAATCGCACAGGTTCACGCAGGACAATCCACCCAAGCACTGCAGCAAAAAATGGCGCTGTAGCAAACAACAACATCGCGTTTGCCACTGAAGTCGCCTGAATGGCAAAAATGCCGCCCGAATATGCCGCCACCAAAGAAAAACCGGCAACGACAGCAGGGAAGCCGACGCGACGAAGCTGCGCAAACGGACTTTCACCTGACCGAAGTCGAATAACAACGTACAGAAACAGCGACATGCTCACCGACCGGTACAACAAAATCTGCCATACCGTTGCGTCTTCGATTAACCGAATTCCGAGCCCAACTGTCGACCAGAGCACACCCGCCGTGAAAACGAAAATAACGCCGAGCTGTTTGCTCTTTGTTGAGGGTGGTGTGGCGACGCTAGCGGTCATCGATGGTGAAGTGCGGTAATCATTTGATTAACATAGAGCCTAAACCTTACTTCTGATTTGCTGTTTGCGACATTTTTCAGGTAATCCGTTTGGGCTGATTGGTGCGGAATGACCACGTTACTCATGAAACGGGTTATACGCGTGCGATCAACTTGAAGAGTAGAGGGACATGTTCCGGCGATTTTCTAGGAAATCGCGGCGGGCGGGACCGACCATTTGAGGGAGTGTCTGTGTTGCGTTGTCTACGCCGTCTGGGCTTTTCCGTTAGAGTGTTCAGCATTTGACAATGAAGAGTCTTCGGAAAGCAGATCTACCGCCTTGGTCTCTAGTGCTTGGAAAGGATGACTTAGCACTCGGAGAACGCTCCGATAGATTTCGAATGCAAAGTCACAGAAATAGGTTCCACGACGCAACTGCTCGTGGATTATCAGGAGTAGGCGGTCTCAGAATAATTGACACCTTGTTCTGAGACCGCCTCAATAGTGCGCCTTGGATATGTGTTTGGCGAATTAGGTCCGCCGAAATGAACCAAGGTTAGGTAATGAAAGAGTTGCGAGCCCCTTACCCCCGATTGAAGTGAGGGTTTGGGCCACTGCGACCCTTACAGCAATGCGTTGCTGATCGCGGTGAATGTCGTCAGGAGGTTGCCGCCAACAGTGTTGAGAACCGCTACGATAGCAACGGCGATCAAGCCTGCAATCAGGCCGTATTCGATGGCTGTTGCGCCACTTTCGTCGTTGATGAAATTGTTTGCTGCGGCTTTAAGTGATTTGATAGTCATGATCGTTCTCCTCAGAGGTGAGCGCAATCCGTGCTCAGTACCAGGTTGGTTCAGCGGCACTTGGGTAGTGTGGTCTTGGCCGCATACCTCTTCTCTGCAAATTGGAGGGAATGTCCCGAACGATGTTGAAAAGCGTTTCGGGCGACGCTGCGGATTTGATGGTTACGCAGCCTGAGCCAACGG
>CANNCS010000094.1 GCA_947503115.1 uncultured Marivita sp. | reverse complement strand
GGCATCGTCTCAAACGTCGCGACCAAGGATTCTCATCCTGATTGACGCGCTCTTCTCATCCAGATTGTCGCGCTACACCGTTCTAGCGCTAACCATCTTGAGGAGGTGTGATCCGGACTTTTCACATACCCGTTTTGCGGTTTGGGCAGTCAATTCGGTCCTGAGGTAGCTCTTCATGAGTCTGAACTCGTCTGTAACCGCATGCAATGGCATCGTTCGCTGAACCACTTTAAAAGAAAGAACCTCCTCTTGCTTAAGCGGTCGCTCGGGGTCTCGTCTGGAATAGTCGTCAGTCATTCATGCCTCAAATCCTTGTGCAGCTTAGGCTTCACGGCCGCTTGGTTCGAGAACAAGCTAAAGCATAAGCATGGCAAAAACAGTCACCACATTTCTTTATCATATGTGATTAGGGAAACTCGGATGGACCACAATCATCCTTCGACGTAGGCGCAACCATTGGTGAACACATCATTTATTTATAGCGTGTCTTGTCTGTCCGGATTCATGTTCCCACGCGATCTGATCTGTGATTCCATGTCTGTGAGCAGATATGGAGGTCGCAAATGGGCAAACCACATCCTCTTGCGTTGCGCGAGCGAGTTGTCGCCTTTGTCGAAGAGGGCAATTCACACCGGTCGTCAGCCGCGCACTTCCGTGTGTCGGTCAAGTTCGTGAACGACATGGTCAAGCTGAAGCGGGAAACCGGTCGCCTTGAGCCGAAGCCCCAAGGCCGCCGTGGTCATGGCAAGCTGGCCATTGTGGCCGGTTGGGTACGCGAGCAGATGGAAGCCCGCCCTGCAACAACGCTGGACGAGCTTCGAGCCACGCTGGAACGCGAACATGGGATCAGGGTGCACCGTTCCTCTGTGGGCGGCTTGCTGCACCGGCTCGGGCTCTCGCATAAAAAAAGATCTGCGGGCCAGCGAACAGAAGCGGCCCGATGTGGCGCGGGACAGGACCATCTGGATTACGCGTCGCCAACCCTTCATGCGCAACCATCTGGAACGGCTCATCTTTATCGATGAAACCAGCCTCAAGACCAACATGACAAAGACCTGCGGATGGACCCAACTCGGGGAACGGCTGATCGAGCATGCTCCCGCAGGGCGCTGGAACACTCAGACATTCATCGCAGGTCTGCGACATGATCGGATCGATGCCACTGGCGTGATGAATGGGGCGATGGATCGGGAGATGTTCGAGCTTTACGTCGAAGGCATCCTGGCACCGACATTGCGTGAAGGGGACGTCGTGATCCTCGACAATCTGCCAGCCCATAAAAGTGCTGTGGCTCAGAAGATCCTCGAGGACATCGGCGCATGGTTCCTCTTCCTTCCGAAATACAGCCCTGATCTCAACCCCATAGAAATGGCCTTTTCGAAGCTGAAGGCCCTCATTCGGAAGGCCGCGGCAAGTACCTATGACGACCTTTGGAAGGCTGTCGGAACCGTATGCAGCCTGTTTACGCCGGACGAGTGTTACAACTTCTTCCGAGCCGCTGGATATGAAACCGATTGAACCGGACACGCTATAGTCAGATCGAGTTTATCGATCTTGTCATTGACCATCTGACGGAACGGGGTGTGCTGGACCCTCGCCGCTTATACGAGAGCCCGTTTACCGACATCGATGACCAGGGCGTCAGTGGCATCTTTTCGCTTGGGGATGTCAAAGAGCTTGTCAAAGTGATCAACGACGTGAAATCACGAGCTGCTGCTGCTGCATAATTTTCTGTATGCTTTAGGGATTCATATCCCTTGTGTTGTTAAGATAGTTAAAGATTAGTTAATAGAGTTAAGCGCTTCTAAAGCTTATATAATACAATTAATTCAAAATGATACATGACTTTGGCGTTCCTAATGTGCCGACGATTTGTTCCTAATGTGCCGTCAAAGAGTTCCTAATGTGCCGACGATTTGTTCCTAATGTGCCGATGGCTGTGCTTCCCTGTGGATAAGCGTTCCTGATGTGCCGTCACAACTGGGCAGTGAGCTCCTTTCTCAAGTGAGTATTCGTCTTGGTGCTGCCTTAAGTTCATTTTAATCAGTTGATTACGTATGCTGTCTAGCAAACGCTGTGTGCCACTTCATGGATTGCCCCAGCCACTCGGTGTATTCGGCACATTAGGAACGGCTAAGAATTCTTTCCGTCGTAGCGTCGCACAAAGCCATAGAATGCTTTGTTGTAGTCTTTTGGGGAGCGATCGGGATCATCGGCTATCCAAGCATCGAACTCTGCTTTCAAGGCGTAGATGTCCCATCCAGGGAAGTCTTTTCGGATGAGCGCAATAGTCCGGTCGGTGAGGTGGTTAAGGAATGGAAGCTGAGGTAGCTCTTCTTGCTTGATCTTTTGTGGTCTTGCGCGAGGTTTGCGGGGGCGCTTTGGGTTCGAGGGCTCTATACTGATGATCTCGTCACGGCGTGTCATGCGAATGCGGGGGTTATCGTCTGAGCCCTCTATGCTCAGGTGATATTGTGGGAGCGCATTTTCGCGGACGATCTTGAGTATTTCATACTTAAAGCGGCGGAATTGTCCCTCAGCACCGCTTTTTTCGAAGAGCGTCGTTAGAGCAATAGCGAAGCCTGTGTCCCCTGCCCCGCCTGCGTGTTTGCGGGCTACACGATAGAGCCATCTTTCTCGACCGCCTGTGATCGTGAAGTATAGAGGGTCAATAGCGAGGACGCCACCATCCATCATGATGCCTTCGTAGAACCAGTCGGCCAACGTAAGGCTCATGCCTTTGCTCATGCCAGTCTGATCATCGACATGGTCTGTCCAAGACTCGATCCAGCTGAACTGGCGATGTTTCTTACCCTTATGAGCGCGGATGTTTGTAACAACAGTCGTCGATTGTAGCCGACCAAGTCCTTCACGCAGAAGAAAGTACTGACGCCCTCCGGTTGGTCTGCCAATGGCTTTCAAGAGATCGTGGGGGTGGAAGTGCAGCGTTCTGGGAATGTCGTTTTGACCTTTGCGCTTCATGTCATTGAGATAAGACGCCGCCCAGATCAAAATGTCGGCGTCCCATATAGTGGCCATGCCAAACTCTTGGTTTGGAAAGACATTCACAAAAACACTGCCGTCAGGGCTGATATACTCTATGGGTTTCTGACGCTTTCTTTTGGCCAGTGAGAAGAATGGGCGCTCCATCGTCTCCCTCTGATCCCGCATTGGCAGATCGGCAACGTAAGGGACGAAGAAGTCGAACTGCGTGTCGAGTGATCTCTTTTGGGTGACCATGTGTATACCTGTATAATTATATATTCGTACAATTGTATGAGCGTTTATCCTTTTCCTATGTCTTTGATGTGCGCCCTACCCTTCTTTACGAATAGCAAGTCAATCGCTTCCTCCAGAAGCGCTTGAACTGTTGTGTCTTCTTCAGCTGCAATAATACGTAACTGGCGGGCGACTTTGGGATCGAAATGGCCCGCAACCAACTTGGTACCGAGCCTCGAGGGGCGCTGCGTTTTGGGCTTTCGTGTAACGTGTGCTGGTTCAGATGCTTGGACTGGCAGTGACTCCGCGACCATTGATTGCTCACGTGTATTTTCATCTTTCGGCACTGCACGGTTGATCGCTGCCAGAAGAGCGTTTGGTTTCTTGGATTGAGTTCCCATATCAATTCCCCGATACGTGTATACACATATATTCGTATAATTGTTTAATTTCGTCTGCAGCTTTACCTTGAGGTTCGTACTCTTGAGCGGTTTGCCCGGATTGTTGTGCGCGAGAAAAGGCAATCCGGTTGCCAATGCGAAAAGGACAAAGCTCGATATCGAGCTGACTGACAGCCTCTTGAGCTTCCTCGAGCTCTTTCCCAATGGGTGGGCAAAAGGTCAGAACCACTGCTGCGCGTTTGCTAAAGGCTTTGATTAGATCGACGGTTCGCGTCATGGCTATGATGTCGAGGACGGCAGGTTTGGCGGGTATCAGCACGAAGTCTGCAAGCTTTGCTGCGTCATAAGCAATGTCTTTGGCAAAGGGCGGTGTGTCGATAAACACGAAGTCTGCACCTGCCTCGCGCGAAGCCTTAAGGTAGTGCTCTAATCTTGCTGGTGGAATAGCAGTTACAGCAGGGCTCAATTCTTCTGAACGACTATCATTCCAAAAGGTAGCACTGGCCTGAGGATCGAGATCCAGCAAGAGTGCCTGCTTGTGATTGCGGCTCGCCTCAACGGCCAAAGCTGTTGCGAGCGTCGTTTTGCCGACTCCGCCCTTTTGGGAGATGATTGAGATGACTTGCATTTTGCCCCTTTATACGCATAAACGCTCAAACATATATTATTGTATGTGTGTATACACGTATGTTCGTTTCTCGGCAAGGATTAGGATGATGCTTTTAACTTGTTGTATCTGTGAGACTCACAAATCTCGTGGAGCCTGGGCGTCCACCCTGCAGTGCCGGCTGCGATTGCGTACTAGCAAACCGCTGACAGCGTTCATTGACGCAGTTTAAACGATAGGGCAGGGGGCCTGCACGCATTTCTCCCACACCATTGCTGTAGTACTCAGCCACGCATGGGTCTTACAGACGTGATTGACCACACAAGACGCATGCATGGCTCCCAGAAGCGCACTAAAGGCCCCTCACGTTCTTTTTCAACGGTAGGGGAGGGCGACTGTGCTGACACGTATCTGGTCCGCTCTGGACGAGCGTGCCCAGAGGCCAGGCCGTGTGAGCAGGCTAACCCTTCCGAATTTGCACCTTCTCAGTGCCGTTTTGCTTGGGCGTCGTCTTGGGGATGGTGATCGTCAGTACGCCGTCTTTGAGATGTGCGTCGATTGCATTGCTTTTGGCGTCAGAGGGAAGGCGGAACGACCGGCTGAAAGACCCGTACTGCCTTTCGGAACAGTATCACGTCTCGCCGTGCTCTTCGCGCGCAGTTTGCTTCTCACCGCTCAGTATCACGGTGCCATCTTCAACCGTGAGATGGATATTGTCTTCTGGGACACCGGGCAGTTCGATGGTGATGCGGTAGCAATTGTTGTCACCTGACGCCTCAGGCGCAGGGGCGAGCCACTTTGAAACAGCAGCGTCGTCTATGAAACGCTTGTTTTCTTCCGGCGGGAAAATCCCAAATGAGGCTGCAATGTTGTTCTTGTGTCTGTTTGCATCATAGACTGAGTCAGTCTTCAGCAAAAAGGTGCCCCATTGTCCGACCATTATCAGGCATCAATGATGCAGAACCTTTATTGGTGGGGGATCCCGACGATGTTCCGCTGCCCGCATCAGGGCCCGGAGGGGGCGGATATCGCCCTTGTTGGGGTGCCACATTCCACAGGTAACGGTACGACCGAACGGGACCAGCATCTCGGACCACGGGCGTTGCGCAACGTTTCCTGCGTGCAACGGCGAGTGCATGGTGGGTTTCAGTTCGATCCCTGGTCGGCAGCACAGATCGTCGATGTCGGTGATGTCCCTTTGCCGCGCGCGAATGACAACGAGGCCAGCATCGCAGACATTACTGAGTTCTACCAAGACATCGACGCGGCGGGAGCGCGGCCTGTGTCCATAGGTGGAGATCATTCGATCACTGGGGGCATCGTGCAGGCTTTGGGACGGGGGCTGATCGCGGGGGGTGAGCCCGTGTGTTTACTTCATCTCGACGCCCACACGGATGTCTTTACCAAGGTAGATCATTTTCTGGGAGCCAAGAAGTCTGCTGCCCATTGGGGTGCATACTTGGTCGATCAGGGGCAGGTGGATCCGACGCAGTCGATGCAGATCGGACTACGTGGCCATCCCCGCACGCTAGATTGGCTCCAGCCCTCTTACGACTATGGCTACAATGTCGTCACCATGAAGGAATTTCGCCAGCGTGGGCTTGCTGATGTCGTGGCACAGGCGCGCGAAGTGCTCGCAGGACGGCCTGTTTATATCACCTTTGATTTAGATTGCCTTGATCCCACTATTGCGCCCGGAGTGTCGAACATCGAGCCAGGTGAAAAAGGCTTCGATATAGACGAAGCGGTAGGACTTTTGCATAGCGTGCGGGGGCTCAATATCGTGGGTGCTGATGTCGTCTGCATGATGCCGACTAAGGATGCACCTAACCAGATTACCGCGCTCACAGCGGCTGCGGTGATGTTCGAAATCATCTCAATGATGGCAGAGCAGGTTAAGAAACCTCGGAGCCCACTTACCAGTCCGTAATGAAGGCTGATTAACCCTGTAGCGGTGCAAACTCTGAGCCTTGGCTCTTTGTCAGGGTAGTCATGAATCTTCCGCCGAAATTGAGATGCGTTTTGTGAATGTCGCAACGGGGATGAAAATTCGGTTCGACGTGCTTCCACCTTACTTTAGTGAGTAAGAACAAGATCGAGCACAAAGCGTTCCATGGCGATTGGAACTATTGCGCCACGCCAACACCACGCGCCCAAGGGACACCCCAACCATGATCGATCATGAAGAAAAGACCATGCAGCTTATCACGGCAATGGCAGAGACCCCTAGTTTGACAGCCAGACTGTCACCGGAGCTCAAGCAGCTCATACGCAAAAAAGACCCAAGCATTGTCGTGCCGAATACATGCACCATAGCCAAAATCATTTATACAGGGGAGGAAGGTGGGATCACGTGCGAATTGGAATTTGGCCACGACAAGGAGAAAGCCTCATTCTTTGCCTCGATAACCCATCTGATATTTGACCGACGCTGCCCTCTGTACCGCCAAATCGCCGGCTATCAGAAGCATCGCATCAAAAAGCTTAAGAAGCAATCAGGGGATAGATACTGAGGCTTTCAGTTCGCAACTGTCCCTTATGTACTTGGAGAATTTGACCAGCTTGCCGGATAGTTCGACCCATCGAGAGAAAGGTGACACGGAGAGCGCTATGGCAGATGGCCTGAAGAGAGGGGGAACACGTCTATCAACGATCCCGCGTCACACGCTTTGGGTTTGGTGCCAATGCGGCCATAATGGAGGCGTGACGGTCTCAAGTCTTCTTGACCGACCCAATGTACCCAAAACCGTAGGAGAGCTTGTCGCCGTAATGCGCTGCTCACGCTGCAAAAGGCAGACGATCAAAGACTACGTGATCACCTATTCCGGTGGATCCTGGGAGGCTTTGCAAGGCACGCGAAAACAAGATGGTTAGCCTATCTGCGCAGCGACACGCTAAACCGCAAACGGTGCATTGGGGATGTCTTATGGCTGAGTGCAGAATGGCACCTTTAAGGCCCCCGCTGTGTCATCGACGCTGTCTGCGGGGGATTTTTGTTTCGGACACGGCTCAAGATATGTTCCATAGGCCATGTTGCCCGAATGCAAAACCGCATCAGCTTACTACCCATGACAGGTCATCCCACACTCGCCGCAGAACACATCAGCGCCATCATAGAAATGGCACTCTCAGATCATGTTCAGTTTTCTGATATCTCGGCCGAATACGGCCTTTCTGCAGATCAGGTTCAGACTCTCATGCGCAAACATCTTAAACCTGCGAGCTACAAAGCTTGGCGCAAGCGCGTACGGCGCTTCTCTGACCGTAGAGCACACTACAAATAAACCTCAGGTAGGCAGCCTTACGTTAATCGTAAAAGCACTCCTCTTCGACCGAATTAACAAAAACAAAGAGATGCGCTGTCATGCTCGCTGGCGGAGCATATGGCTCGGGGAGAGCGGCCTTCGGGTCAGCGAACTCTGCACTTAGGCTGAGTGACGCGTCGAGGATCAACAGTGCGAACGCTGCGGCAAAACGGAACTAGCGCCAGTCCATTCCGGGAGCCTTCATCTCGAGGACGTGCACCTCGTTGCTCTCCGGGTGGTACTCGTAGAGGAAGCCATAGCCTTCAACTACAAAGAGGCGAGTGCTCGCCTGAAAAGGGCTCCCACTCTCGGGAAAGAGTGAAAGAGTCCTGACAAGTCGTTGCTGGATAAGGTCCAGAAAGGTGATGACGTTCGGGATGCTATCCACGTCCACATAGTCAATCATATCCCGGATGGCAGCATCGACGCTTGGGCCGAAGATTACAGTCGCGTTTTTCATGCTCGGGCAGGGGGCTTAGGATGTACGGGTGAGAGCCCGCTTTCTGAGGGAATCGAAGTATTGCTCGTCGGCAAGCACTCCGCGACCTGCTGCAATAGCTTGTCGGTTAGCCTCGAGGCGTTTGTTGAGGTTGATTTGTTGCATCATGGCCTCAATCACGTTGATCCTACCCGCTGCAACATCCTCTTTGAGCGGTTCGGCTAGGAAAGCGCTCGCAAGGAAGTGGATGTCTTCCATCGAGAACATTGCAGCAATCTCGCGATTGTTTTTCGTCACTGCCACTGGCTCACGGTGAACGGTCTCCAAGAAACGCCCGAAGGCGTTCTTTGCCTCTACGGCGGTCATGGTCTTCATGCTCATAAACTCATTGGTTAGTAGCTATTTAATCCATTATAGCTACTTTGTCCGGTTTTGCAAAATTTTGATCTAAGAAATGGGGGAGGGGCCCTCATCCTCACGCGCTAACTTCTCCAGTGATCGAGAAGCCCGCAAAAAACCTGCTACAGTCCACCTGAGGCACGGACGGTCACATAGGTGACCATCAGCTCGACGAGAGCGCCCAATCCGGCCGATTTACACCCCTAAAATCCAGAAAATCAGCTGCTTTCTGCAAGGCTCTCTCAGATGTCCGATAATGCAAACTTATTGGACATATCAAAAAACCACAAAGCGCGGCGGTTAGATTGATAAAATGGGGCGCTAAGCGCCGTATAGTTCCGCCTGTGGATAAGCGAGGGCAAAGCGTCGGAGGCCAAAGACGATCGTTGATCGCCGCGTACCATCCCGCGCGATCTCATGCCGCCACCGGGCGAGCGGCCGACTTCTTTCAGGCACCGATCCCATCTAAGCCTTGCGACTCGCTGAGAGAGTTGGTCTAAATATTGATTGAAGCTACGAATGTTTTGGCCCTTTGGCACAACATATGGTGTTCTCATGCAGTTGGATATCTTTCCTGATCAGTTGGTTCTGCGCCGCAAAGACCCAACGCAGAACATGAACCGCTTCTACAGAATGGTAATACAGCGGGACCTCTTCGGCGGTGCGGACCTTGTCCGAGAGTGGGGGCGTATCGGAATGGCTGGAAGAGTCCGGATTGATCATCACCCTGACGAGGGCAGGGCGGTCGACGCGCTGGCTGATCTTATGGCGATCAAGCGTAAGCGAGGGTATCGGTGATCAGCGTGACAGTGTCTGGTGGGCATTGTCAGGTTGTTGAAGCCCGGCTTTCAACGTTGCCTTTCACCATGTTGACTTTGTCGGATCTTTCTCGCCTAAAAGGGTTTCGCTTTCCACGGAGCGTGATTGGTTACGCCGTTTGGGCCTACCATCAGTTTGCCCTGAGCCTGCGAGATGTCTAAGATCGGCATTGCCAAGTTATTTTTCCCAGGCCGAATGCAGCCTGACACAATCTCCTCAGGCAGTCATCTCGCGAGTATAGTCGGTCCAGAGGCTGAACGCATCAGCCCTCGCATGACGATAGGAGTTGGCGGTGAGGCGATGCCGGCGTGGTTTGAAAATCGCGTTGATCTGTTCATGGGCAGCAAGGAACCGCTGTGCCTGCCTCGGTGACTTGAACCGCCCCATGATTTTCTCCCGCCGCTGCGTCGGCCTGTGGCTGCCCTCAATCCTGTTGTTGAGACCCTTGTGAGCCCGATGATCTGCCCCTGATGCCTGGCGGGCGATCGGTTTGAGGTAGCTGCGCAGCTTGTCGGTGATGACGACCCTTGGATAGCCGAATTGCGCAATCAGCCTTGCCAGAAAGCGCTTGGCGGCCTTCGCATTGCGGCGTGTCTGCACAAGAATATCAAGCGTATCGCCGTTGGCGTCCACAGCCCGCCACAGCCAATGCTTCACACCGTTGATCGGGATCACAACCTCATCCATATGCCATTTGTCGTTAGGGCGCGGTCGATCGCGCCGGATACAAGCGGCGAAATGTGCGCCAAACCGGTTGACCCAAAGGCGAATTGTTTCGCGGCTGACGATCACGCCGCGCTCTGCTAGCAGAGCCTCCACATCGGCCGTACTCAACGCGAAGCGGTGGTAGGCCCAGACCGCGTAAGCAATGATGTCACGCGGGAAACGAAAGCCCTTCAGCCTTGGCATCGACGACGGAATTTGCATGGAAGGCCCCTACCTCAGCCCAAAAGCGCAAACAACTTGGCAATGCCCCGGAACCTCATCCTCATGGCCTACCTGATCGCAGGTAATCTCAGCCACCTGCCAGCCTCACCCTATACCATAACATCTGGTGGCGGCCGCGTATGACCAGAAACCAGCCCACCCACACAAATCGCGAAATAGCCATAAAAAGACAGCGTCTAGCTACGCAGCAACCATCATCGCATCACAATGAATGTCCATGGACACTATTACTCACGAAATAGACACACGCTGCGTATAAGGAATTCAGGGTAAGATTCTTATCTTTCAAAGGAGTCAGTACTTGATCATTTTACTCTCCCGAACACCTGTTTCGCTTAATTTTGTCGACAGAGGTCCGGTTCAGAAGTATGCTTCATTTCCTTCGCAAGTGTTCGGCAATCATCAGAAAGCCCTCAGTGTATACCCCCGGATGCTCATATTGCATAGTTTTGGATATAGCTTTACTAAGCAAATCAGCATCAATTAAAGCCTTAATAACGAGATTAAACGCTTCTGGTATAAGTGTTCCGTCACTTTTTTCTACTAATCCGAATGCCGCATCAAAATCTCCCTGTTCTGCCTGAGCGCCAGCAAGTATGCTAAGTGCGGAATTTTCCATCTCTTCGTCAGTTATCAAGCTCAATAAATCGTAAGAAACTGAAAATCTTTGATCGGCAGCCATTGCATTAATTAATTTTACAATCGCACCATCGCGCTCTGATCCTTTAATATCTTCTATAATTGAAATCGCTTCATTGTATCGGCGTTCTTTTGTTAGAGACCCCATTGCATTGGTGATAGCCTCTTTGCGCTGATATACGCTCTGAATTTCTCCCGTTGTTTCAATTGCCAAATTGACATGTCCAATGTTGGCTTGGGCTGCAGAGACCTCTACCAGCACCTGGTCACGATAATACTGATCTTCGATATCATTTAGCACTAACAAGGATTTCCTCAATAGGATTTCTGGCTTTGCTATTTTTGTTGTCCGAGAGCTCTTTGCAAACGCTTTGGCAAGTTCTGCAAGCGCCACTGTTTTAGATCCCTCATGATTTAGTTGTTGAGAACATTCTAGTGCCATATCCAAAAATTTAACTTGATGTAATTCCAATGAAAGTGCCGACCATGTTTCGCAGATTGTTCCCTGATGTTGAATTAGCCCCAAACTGTACTGAGCCTCGTCTACAAACCCTAATTTATAAAGAATCACTGCAACTTTCGAAAGTGCTTTATCTGGCATGATATCGCCATTCACGCCCCTTGTAACTAATTTGTCTAAAGTATCTAGAGCTTCTGCAGCAAAGCCGTTCATCGCCAGCGCAACTGCGATCTCTTCTGTAATGTGGCCAATATTGAATCCGGCCTCTGTCCGTTGCTTCAACACATCTTGAGCTTGTGATATGTGGCCTTCGTTCAAAAGTGACGATACCAGCCGTTCATAAAAATATGGCTTGTCTTCGGAAGTCCTTAGGGCGAAACGTTCTGCTTTTGCAAACTCTTTGGCGTCCAATTGCTTATAGGCAAAAGCTAATAAAAGGGAATCTTTTCCATAAAAACCCTTGCTCGAATCGGTCTTCGCTAACGCTTCTTCAAATAGTTGATCATCCAATTCCGCAACTGCTATAGCTCCCAGCATGTACCCCGGAACATAATCAGCATTTATTTGCCTTGCATAAGCGACATTTGCATTCTTTACGCACACGATTGGCTGGGGGCATTTTGAAATCTCTTCAGCAAGTGAATCAATTGCGCTATTT
Organism: uncultured Marivita sp.; assembly: GCA_947503115.1. Classification (GTDB taxonomy): domain Bacteria; phylum Pseudomonadota; class Alphaproteobacteria; order Rhodobacterales; family Rhodobacteraceae; genus Marivita. Next base: position 7,139 of record CANNCS010000094.1, on the reverse strand, counting down.
CGAGCATTTTTTATATTATTTAGGGATATTGGGCCAACCTCTTCACCTATTACCAGGCGCACTGCAAGATTTGCGCCTGCGAAATCGTCAATGATAGTTTTAACATTGAGGAAGGCGTTTTCTATTGAAATGAAACGATGGAGTACATGAGAAAAGTTACCCCCTTTAATTGATTGGGAGTTCTCCCATGCTGCTACTGCTTCAACGAACAGTCGATTTGCCGCTTCTGTGTCATTTGCCACGGCGGGCGAAGTTATGCATATGGATAATATTATAGGCGTTAAATGCTTTCTTAGCGTCGAAGACAATTGCATATTCTTTTAAGCCTCGCTAGTAGTTTAGAATGTTTCACAAATGTACCGGCTTACAACTGGTGTGCGACTTGTCGTTTGTGTCATTTTATCATATATATCAAGCTTTCTGGGGTACGAAATATCGGTGTAAAACGACATTTCACCTGTGGCGTTCAGCTTGGCGTGGAGATCGACTGAATGCGCCCGGTGGACACGCCTTTGTCCCTTCTACCGGCGTTTTCGGTTGGGCAGGCCGTTAGAACTGGGCGGATTACACCTGGAAGCCGCTTTGTTCTGTCTATTGGGTGGTGTTTTTCAGTATAATGGCCGAATTGTGGTCCCTTCGCGATCTGTGTGGGTTTTTGAGAGGCGGTGCGTCCGCATGCATACTAGATGTTGTAGTCGGGACGTGAGGCGCGTCTGGCGCGGAGACCGTATATATCGCAGCGTCAGGCGCGCCAGATTTGTTGCGCCCAACCTTTTGGATAAGGGTTTCTCGGCAACCGGGCCGAACCAAAAGTGGGCAGGCGATATCAGTTACATCTGGACAGGCGAGGGCTGGCTGTATTTGGCTGTGGTCATCGATCTTTATTCCCGTCGCGTGATCGGCTGGGCGGTCAGCGAGAGTCTGCAGAATTTTGTGCCCTGACGCATTTGGTTACGCCATTGGGAAGCGGTCCTCGAACTTGATGGCAAACTGACTTTTGACGGCATGCCATTCAAGCACTGATCGCTTCCACTCCTGAGTGGTAGCATTCAGGGCCTCGATCGCATTCGTTGTGTAGATTAACCGTCGCACCTCGGGCGGGTAGTCGAGGAACGGGATCACCTCGTTCTATGGTCGTCGCCAGCTTGGGGCGATGGCGGGGTATGGCCGTGCTAGATCGCTGTCCTCGAATGCGGCCAGCGCAGCTTCTGCCCCCTCCGGCATCAGACCCCCAGCATCATCCGGGAAAGTGGAGAGGTTGGTCGTCCCGGTACGATCCGAATAGAACATCACCCTGACGAAGGGACCGCAGTGGATGCACTAGCCGTCATTGCCGCCAAGAAGCAGAAGCAATGATATCTTTGCTCAGCAGTCTAGGGCAGGGGAAGCACACCTCTTGACGGGTCACAGAAAACAGATACCGTGAAGTTGCTCTCAAGGTAGGACATACCTTGTCCCAAACACTGCTCAACCTCCTGAATTTCTTCAGGAGGCTTTTTTATTTCTGCAGCCCAGAACCATTATGCTAGGTTTCCGTCTGAACTAGATTCCACATCTCCAACAGCGCTTTTGAGGTCGACTATGGCAGGCAAAACGGTGACGCGGTTAGATCTTGCAGAAGCCGTTGCGCGTGAAGGTAGTGTGAGCAAACAGCAAAGCATCAAATTGCTCGATGATGTTTTGAATGCAATGATGGCAGCGCTGGTCGAAGAGGGTGAGATCAAGATCTCCGGCTTTGCCACTTGGACCGTGCGCTCGAAGAAAGCCCGTGTTGGCCGAAATCCCAGGACTGGAGAAGAGCGGCCAATCACTGCACGCAAAGTGATAGGCTTCCGACCGTCACCGCAGGTGAAAGTCAGAGTGGCGTCTGGCAACAAAGCATAGCCAATGGACCACCAGGCTCTCCGCAATCAGCAACAAGCCCCAAGAACAAGACTCAACCCAAAGCAGATTTCCTGCATCTCAAGCTGGGACCCAAGAGGCTTGCCACATCATCCACATCTCAAGCATGACTTGGTCAGGTTCTGGCCATACAGCTCTAGGCTGTAAAAGCATCACGCTCCGAGCCCCAAAATGAGATCAAGGTCAAAAGCCGCCTCAGGGCTTCACTGAGCGCCATCTCGGCACCAATTGCACACAGGGTGCAAAAAATCAAAGATGGCCACTCACGGGCCCGCTGAGGGCTTTTCAGGCACATCGCAGACCCCATTGGTTGGCCGCATCTGCGCCAGCCGCTAAGATCTATTAGATTTAGAAGAACTAAGATCTTCAGATCCAGAATCTTAGATCTGAAAACCAACAAAGAGATTGATGATAGATTCATAGATCCAAAGAAGATCTAGAATCTCAAAGATCTCTCACTCCTTTTCTGTCTGACGACAGAAAAGGGGCCTCGAGGAATCTGATTGCTGAAGCGTAAGCGTAAGCAATCAGATTCCGAAGAGAGTCTCTTTTCTGGAGGAAGGCAGAAGAAAGATGTTGACAGAAGAAAGAAGAAAAAATAACCAAAAGTATAATCAGTAGTTAAGTTAAGATAATAATAAAACACAACTTAAGACCACAGGCCTCGCTGAGGCCTGTGGTCTTAAGTTGTTGTATAAGTATATATATAATATATTAGAATCTATCACGCGCGCGAGGAGTTTTTTAGCGCGTTTGAGGCTGGTTGAACACTGGTTCAATTCGGTAATGGGTGCTTAAGTTTGCTAAAGTGAGTTAATCTCAGGCTTAAGCGGCTTATCTTTGGCTCAATGCAACGTTAATACGCTTTTCGCGATAAAAGACCGTAAAGTCTGCTAGTGGTCCACTTTAGCCGATAAGCTTCAACTTGAGCAGATTTAACAGCCGTTAAGTTGCCAAAACTGCTCAAGCTGACACATTTGGATCAGCTTGTCGTGCTTTGATCTTGTTAAGCGACCGTTAAGGTGAAGCTTATCAGCTAAAGATGGCTAAAGATGGCTAAAAGCACGCAAACATCTCGCTACGGCGGCAATCTGACAGATGAGCAGATTTCAACACTGCTTCGCGAAATTCTGTCACGAATAGGCCGTCAAACTGGACCTCTGCGCTTCAGAAGCACTTCAGACCTACGGCATCATGACGAAATGATCGCTCAGGTGACCTTTGCAGTCTTCTAGGCATGATGATGAGCACACAACCCAAAGGATAGTGGGCGCCGTCTGAACCAAGATGGTTTCTTGCCCATCACAATACGAGATGTATCCAGGGGAGAAGAACTTCATGGCTCAAAACGACGGAGGATGCTGTTGCTCAGCCTGAAGGCGTGAAGTGTCTGGTCTTCCATCGAACCCCATTGGTTCAGCTGGCCAGCAGAACCAGCAGAAGCTGAAATGCCCGCTGAACCAACAAGCCAATCGATCAAGGGGAGGTGCATAGGCACCCCGCCATGGTATCAAGCAGATGCTTGGTCTTATCAGCAACCATCGAGATAGACGTCGATCAGGTCATGCAGCATGTCACCATTGGTTCTCCGCTCCAGTTTGCAAAGCGCTCTGAAGCGGCGATAGACGTCTTCATTCATCCGAACAGACATTTGCACGGTTGTCGCTGATGGCTGAGCCACATGCCTCCTATACGCCTTAGATTGAGCCTCTTGTCGGTCTTGGCGTTCTATCCGCATAAGCTGAACCAGTTTCTCAGCACTGAGACCACCTTGTTTGCTGCGTGGTTCTATGTGTGGCTCTATGTGTGAACCAGTCAGAGCTGATGTGCTCAATTTGGGCACGCTGGATAACGGTTTGTGAGACGGCTTATCTGATTGCTGACTGGACTGCTTGGCGGAGTGCTGAGAAGTCTGTTTTACATGGGTCATGTCGATGTCCTTATGGTGGTATCGAGGTTGATGTTTGTGGTTGCAGGTTGGGGGAGGGGAGACGCACAGACCCATTGGCTCAAACGAACCAAGAGACATGCGCCATCAAAACTGACGGACGAAGGACCCGTCAGTTTGTGATTTCAGGATGGTGGTGATGATGATGGTTATGACGTGGGTCAAAGACGCACGGACAGGCTTCAGCAGGGCCCATAAAGGTCACGGATGGGATACCTGAGGCAGAACCAATATGGCGTCTCCACAAGGCCCTGAAGAGGCCGAAAAGAATGTCGGGAGGCAATGTAAGGAGGGTAGTTACAAAACCGTCACCCGCTCCTTCCCCCCGTCATGCAGAGGAAGGCCCGTCAGTAATACGCCGTATCCACGCGATGCCCGATCTCGGAGGCCAGCCGCTTCCCCGCAGTGATCTAGGATCTAGAGTGTGATCTAGATGATCTAACTGCCCCTTACCTTCAGTATGGTAGAACCAAACCAAGAGCAAAGTCCCCGGTCTGGACCCAAGCTTGATAAACTTGGATCACACCCGGTGGGTTGTAGTAGTCGCGTTTCTGTTCTCCCCTAGACGGAGCCGGTGTGAGAACGGGTCGGGTGATGTCCCCGGCGAATAGCTCCTTTGGCACGGGAAGAAGCAAACCGTGGCATGACCTTTTTCATGACAATGACGTCACAGGCGAAGGTCACGCATAAACCTGAAGGCAGAGGATAGGACAGTGCTGCAGAGCCATGCAAGCGGCATACGGTCAGGAAAAAGTATTAATCTTGAGAGAGAAGAGACGTTTGCGACCAATAGACTAAGTTAAACTGAGAAGACTTAATAAATTAGGCTGTTTTAGAGCCAGATTTAATAAGTTACTCACATATTAGAAAAAAGTTCTTTCGTTAAAGTTGTGGGAATCAAGGGGGGTCAAAGTGGCCAAATTATAGGGGATTTATGGACCATAAGGTAACAGTACTGACCTATAGGATCGTGAAGGACGTGCAAATGAATTCGAGAACGTTGCTCAGTCGAGTGATCCAGTGATCCAAAACGCTTGGAAAATCTTAGGAGAAGACTTCAAGAAAGAAGCAAAGGCTGTCTTTGGACAAGATAAGTTCCTGCCTATTAGACGAGAACAAGTCAAAGATGTTTTAGGTTATCACGCTGGTTCAATCAGAGATGTGATTACTGGCGATGGACGTTGGAGCCAAGAGACTGTGAGCCAAGCCAGAAGAATTGCCAAAGCTTGGATGAAAGACGATGCTTACAAGTACATGGTGAAAGCAGAGAGTGTTGTTCAAGACGCAGTTAGCTATGCCAAAACCAGCATCATTGTACGTGGTCTTGTTGTGATGTGGCAGAACTACTTGAGCAACGCATTGTACCTGTTGTCTCTGGGTATTCCGCCTCAAGAGTTGCTGAAGAATTCTCGTCAGAAGTTCTTAGAGATTGCTAAGTACACCAAGAACAACGAGGAAATCATCAAATTGAATGCTGATCTTTCTTCTGCAGATACAAATGCAAAGGCTAGGTCTATCAAAGCTCGTATTCAGATGCTGACAGATGAAAACAACAGCTTGTCTATTGCTCCACTACTAGAAGCAGGAGAGTTCAGCACAATCTCTGAAAGCTTAACAGAACAAGACTTAGAGTTCTCTGATGGACGGTTTGTCAGCTTCTTAGAGAAGCAAGCTGGTAAACTACCTGGCTTTGCAGAGACAGGTGTTAAAAACCTCTTAGTGACGAAAGACACTGCATTGTTCCAAGCACTTAACAGAGGTGTTCAATATGGTGACTTCATCTCTAAAGCAGTACTTTATGATCATCTGGTTCAGAAAGAAGGCATGACAGAAGAAGAAGCTCTCTTCCGAGTGTCTGAAGAATTTGTGAACTACAACAAGAACGCCGGCAGAGGCAGAGATGCTTTAGAAAGCTTAGGTCTGCTCTGGTTCATGAACTACAAGATTAGGATCATGAAAATCGGTATAAGAATGGCGAGAGAGAACCCGTTTAAGTTCATGCTCTATGCAAGTGGCGCTGGTATGATGCCCAATGTTGAAACTATTCAGTCTAGCTCTGCATTAGGAGCTATAGCTGATGGATCATTTGGGTATTCCATTGGTCCAGAGATGGGTATCGACTCGATTGGCATAAGCCCTTGGTCAGCAGCTTTGGGTAGATAAAAGCTGGTCGAAAGCACCCCTTAAGGCTCTCTTAGCCTACAGGGCCGTTATAGCCGGCTAGGGGGTTCAAATTTCATTTAGGTTATTGAATATACTCTACTTAAAGTAAAGCGTATTAAACTGTATTAAATGAGCTCTAACGAAAGTTAATCGAGGTTAAACTGCCGCTTTTGGAGCTTCAGACCAATAGTGACCAATAACCCAAGCAAGTTAAACAAAGTTAAAACAGGTTTACGTGCACGTTAACTTTATTAACTCTATATTAGCTACGATTGCGCTGATCTCTAATACGTATGATCGTCTGTCTGCTCGTATTGAAACGCCGCGCAATGGCAGAAATAGTCTCCCCGCCCTGAAGTTGGGCGGTAACTTGAGCCTGCTCCTCCGCTGAAAGAGCAGGGGGTCTTCCCAATGGTTTACCCGATGCTTTAGCCCGCGCGAGGCCAGACTGTGTCCGTTCAATCAGCAGATCACGTTCGAACTGGGCAACGGCATTAATGACATTCATAGTCATCTTGCCTGCAGAGCTGGTGAGATCGACCCCACCAAGAGCGAGGCAATGAACCCGGATGCCGATCTCTTCGAGCCTAGCGACCGTTGTGCTCACATCGATGGCATCACGTCCCAAGCGGTCAAGCTTGGTGACAATCAGAACATCTCCCTTTTCCATCTTGTCCAGCAGCCTGGAGAACCCCTCCCGCTGAGCAATCGCCATGGATCCCGAAATCGTTTCCGTGACGATGCGATGAGGCTCGACCGCAAACCCGGCAGCTTCGATTTCCCGAAGCTGATTTTCCGGGGTCTGATCAAAAGTTGAGACACGGGCATAGGCAAAGGTGCGTGACATGGGTGAATTTGCTCCGAAATGGGTGTCCGGAATTATACACATGTCCTATAATGGATAAAGATAATTTTCGGACAGTTTGGCAGACCCTGTCCGAAAACGTCCGGTTTCGGACAGGGGAGCGAGGCTGCAGAATGCTTTGACCGCTCGGCTCGTTTGATTATGGTCCTTCTGCGTACGTCAGCGGGGTCGTCACTCATGAAGAGTGCCGCGCGACAAACAAGGTGAGAATCCAGCGTCAATCAGGATGAGAACGCGGGGGTGGGGTCTCGGAGGGAGGGC